>JBCBRU010000001.1:0-68872 GCA_039819565.1 Myxococcota bacterium
CAGCGACCTGGCTCAGGCTCTTCGACGGCGTCTCGAAACGGAGTTTCGCCGGGTACTGGTAGAGGGGGAGGTTCGGGGGCTCCGGGTGCAGCCTTCGAGCGGACATGAACACCGGCACCCGTGCGCGGCGGTCGGCGAGGTCGAAATACGCGTGTCCGCTCGAAGGCTGCACCCGGAGCCCCCGAACCTCCCCCTCTACCAGTACCCGGCGAAACTCCGTTTCGAGACGCCGTCGAAGAGCCTGAGCCAGGTCGCTGACGCTGAGCCGCTCGACCCTGCCCGCGGCGGAGGGCGGCGCTCGTGGGGGCCCCTGCGGCGACGGGGAGGTCGCCGCTTCGGAGGGGTCCTCAGTCGAGCCTTTTTCCGGTCGACCCGCCCCGCGGAAAGTGAAGGGAAGCTGCGGCACGTCGGCGAGCGTAGATGAGTCGGTCTGCACATGCGAGCGGTCTGGTATCCTTCGCGTATGCGCCCTCTCCTCCTTGTCCTCGTCACGCTGCCCCTCGTGAGCCTCGCGTGGCCGCGCTCCGCTGAAGCCCAGGTCTATAAGTACGAAAAGCCGGACGGCACCGTCATCTTCACGGATGACCTCGCGGAGCTGCCCCCGGAGCGCCGGGCCTACTACAACGAGAAGGAGAAGGCGGCCCGCGAACGAGCCGAGCGAGCGCGCGCCCGCATGACCCCCGAGGAGCGACGCGCCGAGGAGCTCGCAGCCGAGCGGGACAAGCTCATGCGGGCCGAAATGGAGGAAGCCGCCCGGCAGGCCCGCCTTCGGGAGATCGACGCGTTCCTTCGCGACTGGCGGGCCAAGCAGAAGCAGGCTTCGGACCAGATCGGGTTTTGGCTCGAGAAGAAGCAAAAAGCCGAGCAAGACCTTGCCAGGGCCCTCGCGAAGTATCGCGAGGCCCAGGCCGAGTGGTCTGCCCTCGCGCTCAAGAAGATGAGCTTCTCACTCTTTCCCGGTCAGAACGCGCGTTTTCAAGAGCTGCAGGAGTCCTTGCCGGAGCTCGAAGCCGAGGTCGACGCGGCCAATGTCTACCTCACCGAAACCCTGCCCGACGAGGCCCGGAAGGCCGGCTTGCCAAGGGGTTGGGCCCGCTGAGTCGGTGCCAGCTGGAGAGCGGGACGACCGCCGGGTTGACGAAGGCTTCGGCCTCGGTCATGGACGCCGGGTGAACAGCGGAGGGGAGGCTATGGACTTCGATGCTCTCATGACCCGGCTCGAAGCCATCGTGGCCAAGCTCGAGAAGGACGACCTCCCTCTCGAGAAAGCCATCGAAGCCTACGAGGAGGGTGTGGGTCTCGCGCGTCGAGGCCAGGCTCGACTCGACGAAGCCGAACGACGACTGGAAGAGCTCACCCAGCGAGGTACGGTCCCACTGGACGTGGAGGAAGAGGGAGAATGAGCGCCTCGGACCTTTTGAGCCTCGCCCTGAGCCGGGTCGATCCGGCGCTGCAGGAGGCTCTGGAGCGCTGTCGCGAGTCCCTTGCTACGGACGGACCGCCCCTCGCGCACTTGGTGCCGGAAACGCTGGTCGAAGCCATGCGCTACGCCGTCCTCTCACCCGGAAAGCGCCTGCGGCCAGCCCTCGTTCTCGGTGCTGCCAAGGCCGTAGGCGGCGAGCCCGACGACGCGCTCCCGGCGGCTTGCGCGGTCGAAATGGTGCATGCCTACTCCCTCGTGCACGACGACCTCCCCGCCCTCGACGACGACGACGAGCGGCGGGGCCAACCGTCCTGCCACGTGAAGTTCGGTGAGGCTACGGCCCTTCTCGCGGGCGACGCTCTGCTCACCGAAGCCTTCGCTCTCCTCGGAGACCCCCGCCCCTTCCGAAAGGGTCGACCGGTCCCCGCTGGTCGTCGCATTCAGGGGGTCGCGGAGCTAGCCCGCGCCATCGGAGCGGCCGGCATGATCGGAGGGCAAGTCGACGACCTCGCGGTGGGTGCAAGCCCTGAGGATCGCCGTACTCTGGAGGCCATTCATCGGCGCAAGACCGGCCGTCTCATTCAGGCTTCCGTGGCCCTGGGAGCCATCTTCGGAGGGGGAAGTGCCACCCAGGTGCGAGCCCTCAGAACTTTCGGTACGGACCTTGGGCTCGCATTTCAGCTCGTCGACGACGTCCTCGACGGCGACGGCGCGGTGGCGCTGGATGGTGAGACGGCGGTGCGGGAAGAGGCTCGGGAGGTCACGGAGCGCGCGATGGGAGCGCTTCAGCCGTTCGGACGCCGCGCTCAAGCCCTTCGAAAGGTCGCACGCGACATGGCGGAGCGGGTGGCTTGAGGGTTCTCGCGGCCTTCGCCGGGCTCCTGCTGTCGAGCTGCGAGCTGCCGTGCACGGTCTCCTCGGAGTGCGAGCAGGGCGAGCGCTGTAGTGTCGACGGCGAGTGCATACAAGGCTGCCAAGATGACTCGGACTGCGACAGCGCCCGAGCCATCTGTGAACGCTCGACGGGCCTTTGTCGCCTCACCCCAGGCGCCCCGGTCGACTTCGGCTTGCTCGACGCCGACCTCTCCGACGCTGCGGATGGATCCTCGGATGCGTCGGCAGACGGGGGCGGGGGCACGACCGACCAGGGCTGAACCGTGAAACCAGCAAAGCGTCGGGCCGATGAGTTGCTGTCTGAACGAGGCTTTGCGGAGTCACCGCGAGAGGCAGCGGCGCTGATCTTGGCGGCCAAGGTGCTCGTGGTCGATGCGCAGGGTCGAGAACGACGGCTCGAAAAAGCCGGAGAACGGTTGGATGCCGCGGTCCGTTTCCGCCTGAAGGGCGAGAGAGGTCCTTGGGTCTCGCGCGCGGGCGGCAAGCTCGAAGCGGGGCTCACCGCTTTCAAGGTCGAGGTTCAAGACCGGGTCGCCCTCGATCTG
Source organism: Myxococcota bacterium (assembly GCA_039819565.1). Lineage (GTDB taxonomy): Bacteria > Myxococcota > Kuafuiibacteriia > Kuafuiibacteriales > Kuafuiibacteriaceae > JAHQVK01. Next base: position 2,863 of record JBCBRU010000001.1, read on the forward strand.
GGTCTTTCCACCGGGGGCTTCACGGACTGCCTCCTTTCCCGGGGCGCCCGGCGGGTTCACGGCGTGGACGTGGCCTACGGTGTCGTGAACTGGCGGCTTCGCAACGACCCCCGGCTCGTCCTCCACGAGCGCACAAACGCGCGGAGCCTCACCCTCGAGCACCTCGGCGAGGCGGTCGACGTTGTGGTCGCCGACCTGTCGTTCATAGGTCTCCGCGCGATCTGGCCGGTGCTTCCCCCGCTACTCTCCCCCGACGCCGAGATGGTGGTGCTCGTAAAGCCCCAGTTCGAGCTTCCTCGAGACCGAGTGCCAGGAGGCGTGGTGAGCCACCCCGGCGATCGCCAGGCTGCCCTCAATTTGGCTCGGGAGGGGGCCAAACAGGCCGGATTGGCCCCTGGCGAAGCCGTCGAGTCCCCGGTCCGAGGGCGTGAAGGCAACATCGAATGGCTCCTCCACGTGCGGCGACGTTGATTTTTCGGAAATGGACCTCGCCGAGAAGACGTTGCTCCGACACCTCCCCGGAACGACCCGGGGAGGCGTGGATCGTCTCGAAGACCATACGTGAATCAAAAATCCTCGGGGGAGGGTGCGGGTGCGAGGAAGGGGCAGCCTCTCTCGCACCCTCTCCCGGGGTGCTTATCTGGCCTCCCGGCCCACCGGAGCTCTATCTCACCCCGAGCCGGCGCGCACCCCCTCCTTCTCACGACGCCGCTCGGACTCGACTCTCAGCCCCTCTCTTCTATGCTCACTCCGATGGCTCGACCGGCAGCCCTCCCCTATGGCGCGACCCTCGGCGTCTTCGCGGGCTCAGGCCCCTTCGAGCCGGCTCGACTCGACGCGGGTGAGAACCGTCTTCGGGCGCTGGGCTACACTCTGCGGCGAGCCTCTGGGATCGAGGCCCGCAGTGGGTTCTTGGCTGGAGAGGACGAGAATCGAGCCCGAGGGATCATCGAGCTCCTCCATAGCGATGACGTGGACGCCCTCATCGCAGCGCGCGGAGGCTACGGCCTCGCCCGAATCCTCGATCGACTCCCGACGGCGGCGTTTACGGAAGCGCAGAAGTGGATCGTGGGGTTTTCCGACGTCACGGCTCTCCATACCCACCTCAGCGGCGCCCTCGAGACCATCCATGGGCCTGTGGTCACCCACCTCGGCACCCTCGGGGGCGGTTCCGAAGGGTCCGCCCTCGCTGCGATTCTCCGCGGCGAGCGTCCCCCGGATCTCGTGGCCGACGGCCCCGTGCTTCGTTCGGGCCGCGCTGAAGGGCCCCTTTTCGGGGGAAACCTCGCCGTCCTCGCCTCGCTCCTCGGCACGCCCGCCTTCTCGGTGCCGAAGGGCGCGATCCTGCTTCTGGAGGATGTCGGCGAAGTCACTTACCGCCTCGATCGACTGTTCACGCAGCTTCTCTCCGCGGGGGTGTTCGAAGACATCGCGGGAGTCGCGCTGGGAGACTTCATAGATTGCCGCCCGGCTCGACCCGATCACCCCACCGCCCTCGAGGTGGCTCGAGAGCGGCTCGTCCCCCTGGGGGTTCCGATCAGGGCCGGTTTCCCTGTCGGCCACGGGACCCGAAACCAGCCTGTCGTGCTCGGACGAGCGTACCGTCTCGACGCCGAGGCCGGTCGGTTGGAGCCTTTGGAATGAGCCCTTCGACGGTGCTGGAAGAGGCGGTTCGGCAAGGAGCCTTTCCGGGAGGTCAGCTTGCCGTTTCCCTCGAAGGCCGAAGGGTTGCCAATTTCGCTTTCGGAAGCCTCACCCCGAACGGGCCCCGCTCATCTCCCTCGGCCTTCTACGATCTCGCTTCCCTGACCAAGCCTCTAGCCACCTCCGTACTGATCGGTCGTGAAGTGGGACGAGAAAGAATGTGCTTCGCAGCCCCTCTCTCCGAGTATCTGCCTAAGGTCCGGATCGACGCTCCGCTTGCGCAGATTCTGGATCACTCGGCGGGCTTTCCGGCCCATGTCCGATTTGACGAACGCTTGCCGCCGGGGACCGCCCCCGCTTCTTGGTCGGCTTTTCACCATATCGTCGACGACGTCTCGCAGACCCCACCGGAGTCGCCCCCGGGGGAAAGAGCGCTTTACTCTGACCTTGGGTTCATCCTCCTCGGTGCGGCCCTCGAAAAGCACGGCCGCGCGCCCCTCTCTCATCTTTTCGCCCAACTCAACACGCCCCTCTTTTATCGCGACCGGCGCGGCGCCCCCGCCCCCGAGCCCATCCCCCAGAACCTGCCCTTCGCCCCTACGGAGGGTGGCCTCGAGGGCGAGGTCCACGATGACAACGCGCGCGCGATGGGAGGCGCGGCGGGCCACGCCGGCCTCTTCGGCACGGCCTCGGGCGTGATCGAGGTCTGTGAGTCGCTGCTGCGGGCTTGGCACGGCGCCGAGGGAGAGCTTCTGAGGCCCGAGGTGGCCCGAGAGATGTGGAAGGCCAGCCCGGTGCCGGAGTCTACGAGAACGATGGGCTGGGACCGGCCTTCTCCTGGGGGATCGAGCGCAGGCGGCAGCTGGCCCGCGGACGGAGTGGGTCATCTCGGCTTTACCGGAACCTCGGTGTGGATCGATCCGGAGCGTGCCTTCGTGGTGGCCCTCGTGACCAATCGGGTCTGCCCCACCCGAGATAACGACGCCATCAGAAGGGTCAGACCGGCTCTTCATGATGCTGCCCGCGCCGCCTGGATCCGATGAGAACCACCCAGCGCCCCGACGAAACAACCTACGAAGCTGTCGCGGCGGACGGGACGCGGTTGAGAGCTCGACTCATCCCTCGGCCCGCGCCTTCACCAGACCGCCTTCTCGGGCACGTCCAGCCCGGGGACCGTCCCTTCGCTCTCGTCTCGGGACGAGGGGACCCGAGCCTCACACGGTGGAGCTACGGAGCTCTCGAAGCCTGCAGCCCGCACCTCGACTTCATCACCGCCTTCGACGCGACGCGCGGCCACTTGGGGGTTCGGTCGCTTCCCGATGACTGGCCGCCCTTTACAGGGGGAGCGGTAGGCTACCTCAGCTATGACGAAGGGTGGCGCTGGGCAGCCCGACCACGGCCTCCCCGACCCCAACCCTTGGGGCTCCCGCCCGAGCGTTTTCATCGCTACGACGCCCTCTATGCCCGCAACGAGCGGACGGGCAGCGGACTCGTCATTTGGGAAGCGCGGCCGGATGCGGCCCGTCGCGCCCGGCGTATCGAGCAAGCGCTCCTTCGACCCGAGCGGCGCCTCCGCGGTCAGCTCGTAGGCGGCGCCTCAAAGCTGCATCCTCGCGTCGATCGGGCCAGCCACGAGGCCCGGATTTCTTCCGCGCTGCGGCTCATCGCGGAGGGTGAGATCTATCAGGTGAACCTGACCTATGCCCTCGAGGGGCGCTTTCGTGGGCATCCCGGGGCGGCGCTTCAGCGCCTGGTTCAGGACGGCGCCCCGCCGTTCTCGGCCTATCTCGGCGTCGACGACGAGGCCCACGTCGTATCGGCATCGCCGGAGTGTTTTCTCGAGCTGAACGCCGATGGACGTCTGCGCACCTTTCCCATCAAAGGGACGCACCGGAGAGCCCCGGCCCCGGATCGCGATGTCGCCCTCGCTGCCGCCCTGCGGGCCGACCCCAAGGAGCGCGCCGAACATTTGATGATCGTCGACCTGCTCAGGAACGACCTCGGTCGCGTCGCGCGTCCCGGCACGGTGGAGGTCCCCAGCCTCGCCTACGTCGAGTCCTTCCCGACCGTCCATCATCTCACCACAACCATCGAGGCGGACCTCGATCCTATGCGCACCGGGGCCGAGGTTTTGGCCGCGACCTTCCCGGGTGGATCCATCACCGGGGCCCCAAAACAAGCGGCAATGGAGGTGATCGACGCGCTCGAGGACGAGGCTCGGGGTCTCTATACCGGAGCCCTGGCGTGGATCGACCGCGGTGGAGCTCTTCGCGCTAGCATCGCCATTCGAACCGCCGAGGTGCACCAGGGCGCCCTTCGTTTCGGGGTCGGGGGAGGGATCGTGGCCGACTCGGTGCCGGCTCGAGAGTGGGAAGAGACCCGCCTCAAGGCGCAGGCGCTCGCGGGGGCCTTGGCCGGCTGAACCAGCCGAGGATCGCTCGCCACATTCGGCCCAGGAAGGTTTTGGCCGGGCCGAAGGGGCCCCGCGGAGCGGGACTCGGAATCGGTACGAGCTTGAATTGCCGAGTCTCGGCCGTCTCAGCCTCGGTCTGCCCCCAAAACGACTCGAGATGACGCGCCGTCCGCTCCGGGGCTTCGACCATGGGCGCGTGCCCGATGTCCGGCCAGACCGAGAGCTCTCCATTGGGGAAGACTTCGGCCATCCGGCGCGCCGCCGCCCGGGGGACGAGGGTATCCTGCTCACCCCACACCACCGAGACCGGATGACGAAGCTGAGCAACACGGTCCTCGTGGGCCACCTCCGCGAGCGCCTCGAAGTAGGTCAGGGTGGTGTCCGTGGACTGCTGAGAGGCCACCGACACCAGCTGCTGAAAGAACCCTCCGTCGACCGCTCGGCTCGGAATCTGCCGGCGGAGGGAGCTGGCCAGCTGGCGACGATGGGCGCCGATCCATCGGGCACCATCCAGTCCGGCCCGTAAGAAGCGACGGCTTTTGGGGTCCTTGGGGTCGAAGCGACGCAGAACCTCGGCCATTTCACCGTCCCCTTCCGCCATTTCGGCGGTGCCGTCCAAGGGCGCAGGCCCAAACAGCGCCAGATCGATCACCCGCTCCGGGCGCAGATCGAGGAGATGGATCGCGACCGCAGCGCCCAGGCTGTGGGCCACCAGATGAAACCGGGCTCCGTCGAGTCGAGGATCCACGGCGGCGATCACTCGGTGCGCGATCTCTTCCAGATCGTTGGAGGCCGGCAAGGCCCCGCTCCGGCCACAGCCCGGGAGATCTACGGCGAGCAGATGCCGCCCCACCCCGGATTCGAACAGAGGCTGCCACCATAGCGAGGACGCGAAGTTTCCGTGGATCAGCACCACGGGGCGTCCGCCTCCGGGGCGCTCACGGACGTGCAGCTGCGCTTCGATGGGCGGGTGATGACATGCTGCGTCGCAAAAGAAAACGGGCAGCAGGAGGGGGAAGCGGAGAAGACGCCAACGGCCTCAGATCGCGCCGGAGAAGGTGTTGCAGCTTGCTGGGTTCCCGGTCTCGAAGCCGCGACGGAACCACCGCATACGCTGGGCGGAGGTTCCGTGGCTGAAGCTCTCGGGACGGACCGTGCGTCCGGCGTTCTTTTGCAGGGTATCGTCACCGATCGCAGCCGCCGCGTTCATCGCCTCCTCGAGGTCGCCCGCTTCCAGCAGCCCTTTTTGGCGAGTGCCGTGCGCCCAGACGCCCGCAAAGCAGTCCGCTTGCAGCTCGAGCCGCACACTCAGCCCCTGAGCGCCCTTTTGCTGAGACTTGGGGGCGCGATGCACCTTCGAGCTCGTGCCCTGGAGGTTTTGCACGTGGTGCCCGATCTCATGGGCAATCACGTAGGCGCGTGCGAAATCCCCCGGAGCCCCGAGTCGGGCGGAGAGGGTCTGAAAAAAGGAGAGGTCGATGTAGGCGCGCTGATCCGCGGGGCAGTAAAAAGGGCCCGTGGCGGCAGCCCCGAGGCCACATCCGCCCGTCGACGTTTGGCCGGAAAACAGGACCAGCTTCGCTCGCTTATAGCGCCCCGGGCCCGGGTACTTCCGCTCCCAGAGGGCCTGAACGTCGTCCAGTACGAAGGCTACGAAGCTCCGCTGCGGGTCTGTTCCCGGAGGGGGAGCATTTCGGCCCGTGCTCGATGAAGCGGGTGCGACCGAGCCCAGGCCCCCCACGGCCTGCAGCGCGTAGTAGCCGAGAAAGAGCACGACCACTCCGCCCATTCCGAAACGTGAAGCCACGAGGTTGAGAAGGAGATTGAACCCCACGCCGCCTCCACGTCCGCCTCCGCCTCCGCGATAGGTCTCCCCTCGCCGGTCGATGACGTCCGGGCTCTCGTGCTGATCGTCGTAGCGCACGGCCCCATGCTGACGGGGTTCTGGGCCCGGGTAAACGGCCGGTCGGCTTCGAGCGTTCCAACCGAGCACGGAAGAAGGTGCTCGGCCTTCTCCGTTCAAGCCTCAGCGTTCGAAATTCGGTAGATTCCGAAGCATGTGTCGGCGGCTAGGACTCCTTGCGGCCCTCGGGGTTTGCCTGACCCAAGGACGGCCCGCGGAAGCCTCCGGCGCCACGGATCGGGATCCCCGACCCGACCCGACGGTGGTCGTCTTTCCCCTCAAGGTCGAGGGAGCGCTGTCCGACCTGGGCTTCGCACTGAGCCTACGGGTCCTTGGGGTTCTCCGAGCCGCCGGCGGTACCAACCTCGTGCACCCCAAGATGCTGGCTCGGGTCGCCGCGAAGTACGAGCCCCACGTGGCGAAGCTGCCCCCCACGCAGGCGAGAGCCCGCCTCGGTGGAGTCCTGGGGGCCGATCTGGTTCTCCACGGGCGGCTCGACGAGCGACGAGATCAGCTCGTTTTGAGCCTCGCCGAGGTGCCGTCAGGAGACGTTGTCGCGACCCATGAATTCCGGCCACGGAAGCTTCGGAACGTCCTCGAGGGGCTCCCCGGGGCCGTCATGGCCACCTTCCGAAAAGCGGGATATCTCACCGAGGTTCCCACCCCCGACCTTATAGAGGTCGCCCCTTCAACCCGGTACCGACAGGCCATGCTGGATCACGCCGCCTGCCATCGCGGGCTCATTCAGCAGCCGCTCGGCATCTCCCGACCGATCGTCGTCGACGAGTCGGCGGTCCGCCTGGCCATGGACTTTTGCCAAGAGGCTCTTCGGAGAGATCCTGGCTTCGAGAGCGCTCGCGCCGACCTCGCCCTCGCCCATGCTTTTCTGGGCGAGCAGCGACAGGCAGAGCGCATGCTCATTTCGCTGCGTGACTCGCGAAGCGTACTTCCGATGTATTGGCTGGCCCGCTTTTGGGTCCTGAGCCGGTTCTATGACCCTGACCTTGGCGTCGAGAACCTTCGTGAGGCCATCCGGACGCACCCCGGCTTCATGCTGGGTCGAGGCTATCTCGGAGAGGCCCTCCTCGCCCTCGGGCGGAGCGAGGAGGCGATCGAGGTATTCCAAGACTATCTCGATCGGTGCCCTCGACAGAGCTACGTCATGGCCCAGATCGGAGCTGCGGCCAGCCGGGACGGGAGCCCCCAGCTCGGGATCGAATGGACGGAGCGCGCCCTGCGGGTCACGCCGGACGATCCGGAGCTTCTGGCCCGGTTGGGTTCCCGGTGGATGGACGCCGGCCGCCCTCAGGCCGCGGTGGAGATTCTCGCCCGCGTCATCGAACGGGGCGGCGCTCGTGGCGGCATGCATTTAGCCCTGGGTAGGGCCCACATGGCCCTCGGTCATCGGACGGCTTCGGTCCGTCAGATCCGTCAGGCGATCGCCAAAAGTCCGGGGCCTTCCGGCTGGCGGACGCGCGGCGAGGCCCGGTATGCGCTCGCCGAGATGTGGACCGGCGAGGGTTCGCCAGAGAACGCCATCCGCCAGCTGCGCCAGGCTCTGCTCGAGGGCTACCTCGACGTGGGTGCGATCCAGTCGGACACCCTCGCGCCGCTGCGCAGCCATCGAGACTATCGGCGGCTTCGGCGGACGGAGCCGAGGCCCGGCGCCGCGCCCCGCTACGTGTCACCGCTGGGTCGGGTGACGACGTCGGCCCGCCTAAAGCTCCGCACGCGCTTTGAGGTGTATAGCGATCGCCGCGTGCTCAACCGTCTCTGACGGCGCCTCCCCCTTAGAGGAGGGGTCCTTGCGCGGGGGGCGGCTTTCGCCCCAGGTGGGCGTACGCACGACCCGTAGCCATTCGGCCGCGGGGCGTACGTTTGAGATACCCCTCTTTGATGAGGAAGGGCTCGTAGACATCTTCCACCGTATGCGCTTCTTCGCCCACCGCAGCCGCGAGGGTGTCGAGACCGACGGGACCTCCGTCGAAGCGATCGACCAGAGTGTGCATGAGGCGGCGGTCCATCTCGTCGAAGCCGGCCTCATCCACCCCAAGGGCGCGTAGCCCCTCTCCAGCGATGGCGCGCGTGATGCGGCCGTCTCCAAGGACCTCAGCGAAGTCGCGTAGCCGCCGCAGAAGCCGGTTGGCGATGCGGGGAGTGCCGCGGGCACGCTTGGCGATCTCTGCGGCCCCGGCCGCTTCCAGCTCCGCCCCTAGTCGCTCCGCGGCCCGTCCCACGATCGTCTCGAGCTCTTCAGGCGAGTAGAAGTCCAGGCGCGCGACATATCCGAAACGGTCTCGGAGGGGACTCGAAAGGAGGCCGCTCCGCGTCGTCGCCCCGACCAGCGTGAACCTCGGCAGAGGCAAGGTCATACTTCGGGCGTGGGGACCATCCCCGATGACCACGTCGAGGCGGAAGTCTTCCATGGCCGGATAGAGATACTCCTCCACGGCGGTATTGAGCCGGTGAATCTCATCGATGAAAAGGAGATCGCCAGGCTCGAGGCTGGTGAGAATGCCGGCGAGATCTCCCTTCTTCTCCAGCGCTGGGCCAGCGGTCACGTGCAGTCGCACCCCCATCTCCTCGGCTACGATATGGGCCAAAGAGGTCTTTCCCAGCCCTGGTGGGCCTGAGAACAGCAGGTGGTCGATAGGCTCGCCACGTCGCTTGGCGGCCTCCGTAAACACCTGCAGGTTGGCCTTCACACTGGTTTGACCGACATACTCAGAAAACCCTCGGGGTCGGAGAGCAAGATCGATGGGACCGTCGCCCTCGAGGGCCATACCGCTCACGGCGCGGCTTCCGTCTTCGCCCTGCGTCACCGGTTTCGGGTATCACATCGTCGGGCGAGGGCGTCACCCCTTTGGCCGGCACCAAGCCAAGGCCTCGCGGAGCAGCTCTTCGAGCCCCGCTTTGTCTCCGAGCGCCTTCACGGCGGCCTCAGCAGCCTCCACCGAGACCTGCTCCTTGAAGCCTAGATTGACAAGCGCGCTCACCACGTCGCTTGCCGCCCCTCCCTTGGGGCGAGCGGCTGCGCCCGCGACCGCGGCGGCGGTCACGGAGCCCGACGCCGAGGCGGGTCCAAGGGCCGTGATCTTGTCCCCCAAGTCCACGAGCAGGCGTTCCGCCGTCTTCTTCCCCACCCCGGGAAGCTTGGCGAGCTGAGCGGGTTCGCGGCGCGCGACCATTTCGATCAGCGTCGCGACGGGGGTCTGCAGAATGTTCATGGCCTTGACCGGGCCCACGCCAGGGACGCCGATCAAGAGATCGAAGAGCTCTTTTTCTTCACGCGTGAGAAAGCCGAAAAGCGTGATCGCGTCGTCTCTCACTGCGGTGTGAACGTAGAGATCGCACGGTTCCCCGATGCGCAGCGGCGCGTGTAGACTCGCCGTGACCAGATAGCCCACCCCTTGCACGTCGACGACGACCTGCGCCCCGTTTCGCTCGAGCACCTCGCCCCGTAGACGCCCGATCACCGACGGCCCCTCAGCGAACGACGCCGACCCCGAGGCGGGGCGGGAGGACGAGCCAGCAGGGCGAAGCGCGCGCGCGCCGCTCCGGCAAAAGCGACGGCGAGGGCGTCGCTCGCATCCTCTTGAGCGGCCTCAGGGAGACCGAGAAGCACCTTCACCATGGCTTGGACTTGCCCCTTGTCCGCACGTCCCTTTCCGGTCACGGCCTTCTTAACCTCTGAAGGCGAGATCTCGACCAGGGGGAGCTCCCTCAGTCCGCACGCGAGGAGCGCGACCCCTCGGGCATGTCCAAGCACCAGGGCGCTCCGAGCGCTCTTGTGGTGGAAGATGGACTCGAGAAACACGGCGTCGGGCGCGTGCCGTTCGAGGAGCGCTTCGAGACCGAGATGAATGTCCCGCAGGCGGTCCGCGAGGGGGCGACGCTCGCCGACGGCAAGGACGCCACAGTCCACCATTTCGTAACGGGATCCCTCATGGGCGATCACGCCCCAGCCGGTGAAGCGCGAGCCAGGGTCTATTCCGAAGGCCAACATGCGGGCTCCGCGGAACCGTAGCGGAGTCCGGTCGCGCTGACGAGCGCTTCATCGATCACATCGCTCCGAGCACATGGAGCAGGAAAGATTGCTCGAACGCCACTTCTTCCAGGGCCTCGAAGCGCCCGGCGGCGCCGCCGTGACCCGCTTCCATGTTCGTCTTGAGAAGAAGCAAGCGGTCGTCGGTCTTTCGAGCCCGGAGGCGCGCGACCCACTTGGCGGGTTCCCAGTACGTGACGCGCGGATCCGAGAGGCCGGCCAACACGAGCAGATGGGGATAAGGCCCCTCGCGGACGTTGTCGTAAGGAGAGTATCCCCGGATGTATTCGAAGGCCGAAGCATCGCGGATCGGATCGCCCCACTCGGGCCACTCGGGCGGAGTCAAAGGGAGGGTCTCGTCCAGCATCGTATTCAAGACATCGACGAAGGGTACGTCGGCTACGATCGCCGAGAACAGCTCCGAGTGTTCGTTGGCCAAAACCCCCATCAACATACCGCCGGCGCTTCCTCCCATGGCGGCGATGCGAGAGGCATCGACAAGCCTACGGTCGCCAAGCGCTCGGGCCGCGGCGGCGAAATCGGAGAAGGTGTTTCGCTTCTTCTGAAGCTTTCCGTCTCGATACCAGCGGTAGCCGCGATCCATCCCCCCGCGTACGTGAGCGATCGCGAAGATAACTCCGCGATCTACGAGCGAGAGTCGGGTCAGCGAAAAGCCGGCGGGCATGGCGTGACCGTAGGCTCCGTAGCCGTAGAGAAGGCACGGGGCGCTCCCGTCGAGCGGGACGTCCGCGCGATGGAGGATGGACACCGGCACCTCCTCACCGTCGGAAGCCGAGATCATGAGTCGCTTGGCAACGTAACGGGCGGGGTCATGGCCGCTGGGGAGGATCTGCTCCTTTCGCAAAACCCGCTCCCCCGACGACATATCGTAGTCATAGGTCCGCTGGGGTGTAGTCATCGAGCTGTATACGAATCGAAAGACCTGCGTATCGAACTCCCGCGCTCCCACGAGCCCGAGGCTGTAGACCTCCTCGGAGAAAGACACCTTGCGCTCGCGAGTGAGCTGGGCATCGCTGAGATCGTAGATCACGAGTTGAGGGAGCCCGTCCACCCGTTCGATGACAACGAGGTGGTTTCGAAACAGGTGGTACCCAAGGCGGAGCCGCCCCGCCTGCGGGGGAAGCAGCTCACGCCAAGAGTTCCGAGCCTCATCGGCCCCTAACGCCGACAAAGGCATCGAGGCGAGCGTATAGTCCTCTGCCCCTCCCGCATTCGTCCGCATGATGAGGGACTCGCCGTGATGACTAACGTCATACTCTACCCCGACCGTACGGGTGGCCACCCGTACGGGGGCCGCACTTGGGCTCTCTGCATCCAGCAGCCAAACCTCCGAGGTGTCGTGGTCATGCGCATCGATAGTTACGAAGCGCTGACTCTCCGTGCGGGATAGGCCGACAAAGAACCCCGGATCCTCTTCGAAATACAGCGTAGAGTCGTTCTCGGGTGGCTCACCGAGAACGTGCCGCTTTACGGTGCGCGGGCGATGTTCAGCGTCAAGCACGGTGTAGATCACGGTCCGATCGTCGAGAAACTCGAAACTCCCGCTCGTCCCCTGAATGGAATCATCCAGCCATAACCCGGTCTCAACCTCTCGAAACCTCAAGGTCCAGAGCTCAGCGCCCGAAGTATCCTCGGCGATGGCTACGAGCCGATGATCCGGGGAGGGCTCGCAGGCACCTACCTGAAAGAAGGCTTTCCCTTTGGCCTCGGCATCCCCATCGAAGAGTACGGTTTCCTCTCCGCCTCCCCTCGGCCGCCGGCCGAAGATGGGGTGCTGGCCGCCAACCTCGTATCGCTGGTAGTAGCTCCATGGCCCCTCGTCCTGAGGCACCGAGGCATCGTCCTCAACGATGCGTCCCCGGTACTCCTCAAAGAGCTCCTTGCGCAGATCGGCGAGGCCCTCGAGGCTGCGCGTGCAGTAGTCATTTTCGGCCTCAAGATAGGCGCGAATATCGGGCTCGAGCGCCGAGCCGTCCCGCATCGCCTCACGCCACCGTTGGGACCGGAGCCAAGCAAACTCATCGTTCCATCGATAGCCGTGAGCGGCCTGAGGGGCGGAGCGAGGCTCAGCCTGCGGGGGCGAAGGTAAGGCGTGGGGAGGGGATTCGTCGTTCATCTGGGCTCACTCTTTCGAACAATCGACCGGAGGCGATGGATCCCCCGGAGTAGGTCGACACCACCTGAAGACCCCATCGGCGCCGCGCGCGAGCGACTCGTGGGACAGGCTGGGCGGAGCGCCTCCGGGATGATCCGCGCCTCGAAGAGTTCCGAGTACAACGCGATCCAACCGAACGTCTCCAGCCCAAAGCTCTATCGCGACGCCGGACTGCGCCGTGTCTCCCCGAGGCCGCACCACGAGCGCCTCGCCTGGAAACCAGGTGGTCCATGACCCGTCGTCTCCGAAAAACGCGCCAGGAGCATCAACCACCCGAAAAACGCTGGGCGTCCCATCGAGAACTCGAAGCTCGAGGCCAACTCGATCGGTATCCATCGCCGTCTCCCCTGCGTTAACGAGTTCAATCCACTCATCGGCGGCACTGACGGTGCCGGCCCCCGGGTAGCCGTCGAAGGGCACACCCGCCGGGATGCTGTCGCCCCAGTCTCTTCGTGGAGACGTCACCACCTCAGAGATCCGAGCAAAAACCGGCGTTGGAGTCTGCACGGAGAGTTCGGTTCGAGCCGTCTCTCCAGCCAGGTCTTCCGCGACGATCTCGGCCGTCAGCGTCTCGTCCTCAGGAAGCGCCCCGTTCGATCGAAGCCATAGCCTAACCCCAGGCATATCCATGGACTCGAGGAGTCCGCGGTCCCCTTTCGATTGCCAAGCGCCCGAGACGCGAACCACCTCACTCGCCGTAACCTCGACCTCCAGCCGGCCAGGAAGAGCGCGGGCCTGTGCCGTCACCCCAGGAGGTACGCGATCCGCAACCGTCCCCGTACGAATAAGCACCAGGCTCTCCGTGGATGAGACTCGCGGCCCCACCAAACGAAGCCAACGTGGTGGGCACTCGGGGCTGCACACGAGCTTGGGTACGATCCGGAAGTGACCGGGGGTCTCGAGTTCCGGAGCCAGCTCCCACCGACCGCCCACATCATCCTCGAGGGCGTAGGTCTCGCCCGGTGCGGTCCCAGCAAGAACCACCCAATTCAAGTTCGCGGGGGCCGACTTTCCGGGTACGGGACGCCGGATCACAACCTCGCTTGGACGTTCATCAGCCCTTCCGACCACCGTGAATGAGATCGAAGCCACGTCGATGGATGCGCCCTCCGAGTCTACGAGCGCACCGGTGAGGTCGACGAAGATCGTTTCTCCCCCCGGCCAGCGAGGCAGAGGGTAGAGCCGGAGACCCGATGAGAGCTCCTCCATCTCGAAAGACAAGTTGCCATTGAGTCCCTCTACGCGAGGGGCTCCCACCCAGCTCGCTTCCGCGCTCCAGTCGAGCGAAACTACGTCCGTCAGGTCCACGAGACCCTCTGGGTGCCTTTCGGGGACCAAAAGGTGGTCCTCACCGCGAGGAGCCTCGGGAGGGGCCCAGCACCCGGTGAAGATCAGCGCGAGGACTCGGCAAGCAACTGAGACCACCTTCCGCCGGTGGCGGCGTCCAGAGCGCCGTCGAGGCGCAGGAGCTGGACAAGGCCGTCTGCTGCGGGCTCCTTCGGAGCCTCCAGCTCGACCTCGAGGCGTTCGAAATACAGCTCCGTCACCTTTAGGACCGCCGCCCGCACCACAGCAGATCGGCGTAGACGCTCGCGATGAGCCCGCAGCTCGTCGGACGAGAAGATGAGCTGACCGAGCTGAAACCGGAGGGACACGTCGAGCCCATAGCCTCGACCTTCCGTCCAAGAGGGATCTCGCTCGGCTTGGGCTCGGATGTCGAGGTCGGAGTCGGTGCCGACGCGAACGTCGAGACGCGGTAGCCAGCCGCGGCTTCGGGCCCGACCTCCCCAGCTCCGTACCTCGGCATCGCTCGGCAACCTCAGAGAGGCTTCCGCCGCGTCCTGCACCGAAACCAAGCTGGGCCATCCGCTCCCGGCGACACGAGCCCTTAGTTCGCGCATGCGAGCCGCGTCTGCGGCCTGAGGAGATTCCCCCCGGGATGGTCCTTTCGACGCCGGAGGCGTCCCGAACGCTGTAGAGCCCAAGGCCGTCAGCTGGGCGGTGAATAGCCACGCTATCGCCCGCATCCCAGCACTCGCGCCCGCTCCCGATGCGCGAGCTCCAGCAGCGAGCCCTGCAAGCCACCTTTCGGGAGCTTCTCGAGAGGCTCCACGACGCAGACCGGGAGGCGAGGTGGGGATCGAAACGCCTCAAAGAGCGCGTCCCAGCCCACGACCACAGCGGCGCCGAATGCGACCTCCTCACTTCCTCGGGCGCTTTGGGACCGCCAGCGGAAGCCACTCCATATCCGAACCTGCAACGGTTCGCTGGCCGCGGCCGCGGGCGCTCCGAGACCTGCAGGAAGACCTGCAGAGAGAGCAAATCCAATGAGTCTTAGGGCCAGGGTGCTTTTCCCAAACACCCCCTCCCCCGATTCAAGGGCTGTGCCGAGCCGAGCCGAGCTCTATAAAGGGCGGTCTCGTCCGAAAGTCGCACCTCCGGTTCGCTTATCGGAGGGAGCTCGTCTACCCGGCGGAACGGATCTGCACCAAGCCCTCGTTCATTCGCCCGCTTCGAAAGCCCTCGAGATCGAGGGCGACGAAGCGAAAACCGATCTCGCGCCCGGCCGCGACGACGGCCTTTCGAGCTTCGAACGCCCGCGTGAGCTCGGCCTCGCCCACCTCCAACCGCACCATGTCCTCGTTCTCGCGAACCAACCGCGCCCGCACGTCGAAGAACCCCATGTCGCGGAGGACGTCCTCCATCCGTTCGATGCGTGAGAGACGATCCGCGGTCACCTCCATCCCGTACGGGACACGGCTCGAAAGGCACGCCAGCTGAGGTTTGTTCCACGTTGCGAGCCCAGCTCGTCGGGAGAGCGCACGGATCTCAGCCTTGGATAGGTGGGCCTCCGCCAACGGGTGTCGAACCCCCCGCTGAGCGGCCGCCGCGTGGCCGGGGCGATGATCCGAAAGATCATCGGCGTTGAAACCATCGACAACGACCGTTCCCGGGCTCGCCTCGGCGAGAAGGCCTGCGGCATCGAACAGCGTGTCCTTGCAGTAAAAGCAGCGAGACGGAGCATTCGCTCGATACTCCGGGCGATCGAGTTCGCGGGTGTCGACGATGCGATGGGCGATGCCAATGTCGCGGGCAAGGTGCTTCGCCGCTTCGAGCTCGCGGCCGGCCAACGAGGCGGAACGAGCCGTCAGGGCCTCCGCCCGCTCTCCGAGCACTCGATGGGCTGCCCAAGCCAGGTAGGTCGAGTCGACCCCTCCCGAAAAGGCGACCAAGACTTTCTCGACCTCTCCGAGACGCGCAAAGACCGTGCGCTCCTTTGCGTCGAGGTCCGAATCCTCTGCGGCGACGTCCATCGAGTGCGCACTAGACCGTCGAAGGCGCGTTTCTGTCGAGACTCCCGAAGCCCGAAGGACTCAACCGGCCCCGAGGGCATGCGCGACGCGGAGAACCCGAACGACAGCCAGACTCCCCGGGTCGAGGCCGACGCGTCCCGCGCGGAAGAGAAGCTCGTCGGCCGTGACCTGGTCGAGATCGAGGTCCTCGAACCCGTCGAGGCCACGCATCCCGAGAGCCGCCAACAGCGGCCGATGGGTGCCCCTCGCACCGTCCTTCACGAGCGCGTCAGCCTCGGCTCGTCCATCACCGACGGTGAGCCAGATGCGGTCCGGAGAAAGAGAGCCGTTCGGATCGATCCACAGGACCCGCGCCGCGAGCCCCACCCGAACCTCCGGGGGAAAACCCATGCATCCGGACGCCTCGAGTTCGAGAAGCCGGTCCAGTCGCACCCGATCCGGCGTCCTCCGAGGGGCCTCACTCGAGAGACGGGCGCGGAGGCCTACTTCTCCCAGAGTCAGCCGCACCGGCCCCGTAGCGGCCACAACCGGCGCATCGATACGGCGTCCCTGCACCACCGTCCCCCGAGGAGAGGCCCCGAGGTCGACGATCACCATTCGCCCCCGGCGAATCTCGAGGCGGGCATGGCGCAGAGCGACGGTGGGGTGGGGAAGAACGAGGTCCGCGGATCGCGAGCGACCGATGAGCGCGGAGGCCCCGACACTGCGCTCACCGAGCCAGCGCCCCCGCAGCTCAACCTCGACCCGCATCCCCATGACCGCAAGGTACGTCAGCAGTGCTGACGGATGTACCTTTCCCGGGGGTGCTCCCGGAGGGAACATCCCCGGGTGCTCCTCGTCACCTGGGCGTCTCTAGCGATCGGCTTTGAGGCAGGATCTGCCGATCTTGGGTCTCGACTGAGGCTTCCCGTGGCGGCCGCGGTCCGCCCCGCCACCGTCCCCGACGATCATTTTGCCGTCCGATTCTCGGGGACCCTGCTGACGCGCCCCGGTCAGTGGAGCGCGCCTCTCGTTGCGGGCGCTGGATACGGTCTGACCGACAACTTCGAGATCGGGACCGCGCTTCTCCGCTTCACGCTGGCCGAGGCCGAAAGTGGGGTTCCTGGCGCCGACGGCCTCACCGCCCCTACCATCTACGGTGCCGCTCGACTCCCCCTAGGGCCCGTGGAGCTCGGCGGGCGGGCAGAGCTGGAGCTTCCGCTCGAGGGCTTTCGAGCGCTCTCCGCGGGCACGTTCGTGCGGTTCCACTTCGGCTCGGTGGCTCGAGTGGACCTGAGCGCCGAAGCGACCCTGTTTTACGACGGCGTTGAGGTGAGTTGGCCCTCCGTCGGAGATTTAGGGGCGACCTTCAATCTCCTCGAGCGCTGGGCCTTGACCGGGGGCCTCAGCTTTCGCAGCGATGACCTAGGCGCCGACCTGCGCGCCGTCCCTCGGGTGGGGACCCTCGTAACGCTAGGGCAGCCAAGCTCGCCTCCTCTTCTCGACCTCGAGGTCGCTCTTCTGTTCCCGGCCGCGGCCTTGACCGGTCCGGATTTCGAGGAGGGTTGGGGCGGCTCCCTCATCCTCACCCTCTTCTTCGACGACCCCGCCGATGGCGTGGGCCCGGACCCTTTTTAGGGACTAAGCAGCCTGATACGCGACGGGGGCGATCTCGAGGGTGCTCCGGATCTCGGAAATGGCAGGGCTGGCCGGAAGCGCAATATGGGTTGCACCCTGATTCTGAGCCATGGCCGCGGCGAGCCAGGGGTCCGGGTGGTCTCGAAGCGGTCGGACCGGCAGCCCGCTGAAACCGATCTCTTGGCTAGGGCCCCCGACCAAGAGGCCGTCCACGCCCTCGAGGTCGAGGTCTCGCAGATCGATATCGAGCCAGGACGGCACCGCGAGAATTTTTTCAGCGCCCATGGATATCCACCCGGCGCGAAGATCCCAGACGTCAGCCTCACCGGATGAGTAGGCGAAGAGAGGTCCCCCGGGTGTTCCTCGGCCCCCCAGCTGCTCCGCCACCACCATGAGCCCGATGGGCTCGCCGGTGCTGCTGATGAGCTCGATGGCCTGACCCGCGGAGCCCACAGGAAGCGAGGCTTGCAGCGTCATCGGTCTTCTCCAGGGCACCCCCTGGGACAGACGCCCCAGCGCTTCGACGATACGCGCCTCGTGGGGCCGCTGAAAACCGGTGAGGGGGGAGAGCACCCCGAGCTCAAAGTCTCGAACCCGCTCCGACTGCTCTCGATTTAGGCGGAGCTCACGGCCCTCGGCGAAGCTCCTCAGAGCCTCCCGTTCTCGGGGAGCCAGTCTCCGGTGGGCCAACCGTCCCCCTACGGGGGCGATTGGGGAGGGACTCGTGCCTCCACGAAACTCCAGATCCGGAAAACTCTCGGGAGCGGGCCGCGATTCATCAAAAGCTCTGCGATCCTGACTCCATCGATACGCGGCCACCTCGCCGCAGCGTCCTCGGCGAACCTCGAAGACGAGGTGCACCAGGTCGGGCATCAGCGGGTAGCCGTTGGGGGCGATGGCGGCGCGGTCCACGGCGGAGAGATACGCGCCGGCGTCGGGATGGCTGTGGTACAGCACCCGCTCCACGCGTCCCGCTTCATCAGCTTTTTCGAGCACTTCGAGGTGCTCTCGATCGTCGAAGGCAAAGCGGTCAGGTTCCGCAGCGACGTTGGCCAGGGCGACCGGATGGTCAGCCACGTCCTCAGTCCGAGAGCCAAACACGAGCCCACAAGCTTCCCTGGGGTAGCGTTCTTCGGCGTCCGCGCGCATGGCGGCCAGAGCGCGCGCCGAGATATCCACCCCAAAGGCCGTCCAGCCCGCCCCGCTGGTCATGAGCGCCCCCCCAGGCGACGGAGACGCTCGCTCTTGTCGTCGAGCTCTCGTTCGAGGGCGGAGCGACGTCGTTCCGCTTCGTCGATGACCCCTTCCAGCTCCGCCACCCGCCGCTCCATACGCACCTGCGCTTGCTCGGAGGTCTGGAGCAAACGACGGAGACGCTGTCGCTCGCTTCCCACCGCCGCCAGCTCCCGTTCGAGCCTCTTCTTCTCATCGCTCGAGCCGCCCCCCCCATCCGTCGACGGGGGCCGACCTCCCGAAACCGCGAGTTCCGCCTGCAGGTCCGCCACCCGACCCTCGGAGAGCTCCAGGGCTGCTCGCAGTTTTTCCTGAGCCCCGAGCGCCGAGCGGGCCGCTTCGCGATGACGATCCACGTCCGCCCGAGTAGCTTCGAGCTCTCGCCGGGCCTGCTCGAGATGTCCACGAGCTTGCTCGAGCGCCTCGGAGTCGGCGGACGCCGGGGCGCCGCCCTCCGTCTCGACGAGGCGGCGACTCACTGTGTGCATCTCTTTACGGGCCTCGGCGAGTTCCTGCTCAACGCTCTTGATCCGCTCCTGACCTTCTTCCGCCCGGCGTTCCGCCTCGGTAGCGCGGGCGTACACCTCGCGAACCTCGAGCCGAGCCTCATCCCGTTCGAGCTCGAGTTTGCTGTAGCTTTCACGGAGTCCCTCAAGGTCGCCGCGAAGCGCTTGGAGTTCGGCTTCTCGATGTCCAGCCGCGGACGGCTCCCGGCCCCCTCGTGCGGTCTCGAGCTCCGCTTCCAGGGCGTCGATGCGATCTCTCGCGCGCTTGACGGCCGCTTCGGTGCTTCCCAGTCCCATCGCGAAGCGATCGCGCTCGGCCGTAACTCCCGCGATGCGATCTTTGAGCTGCGTCATCTCCTTCTCCCGTTCGGAGACCTCTTGCTGCGCCTCGACGAGCTCTGACTCGGCCGCACCGCGGCGCTCCCTCTCGAGATCCACGCGACGCTCGGTGGCGGCCAGCGCTCCCGTCTTGTCCGCGGCCTCCGCTCTCGCGGTCTCGACCTCCGAAGCCACTTCCGAGAAGCGCTGCTCGAGATCGGCGATGCGAGCCCGCGCACCCTCTAGTTGCGCACGGGCAGCGGCATCACCTCGAGCATGGGCAGCTTCTGCCTCTTGCGTGGCCTTGCGGCGAGACTCCGCCGCGCGACGACGCGCTTCGGCGAGATCGTTGGAGAGCTGGAGGGCTCGCGCCCTCTCCTCTCGGAGCGCTTCCTCCAGCCGGCGCTGCGTCTCCTCCGACGCCGTCGCCGCCTCGTTCAGGCGGACATGAAGGTCCGCAACTTCGCTCTCCAAGTCCTCGCGGCCCTCGCTGGGCCGAGGGACCTCGGCCAATCGGAGCTCGTCGTCCCTCGCCAGGAGCTCGAGTCGAGCTTCCCGTACCGCCTCTTCCTGGGCGGCAAGATCCGCCATGAGATCCAGTTCGTGGGTCTTGAGCGCGTCGATCTCCCGAGCCGACGCCTGCTCCTGGTCACGACTTCGCTGGAGCTCACCTTCCAGTTCTTCCACCGCGGCGCGAAGCTGATCCTGCTGGGCACGCTCATCCTCGACGAGACCCTCGAGTTCATCGACCTGGGCTCGCCACGCCGTATCTCGCTCCTTGGCTTCGATCAGCTCTGTTTCCAGCGTCTGAAGAGCCTGAGCGCTCGAGCCGCGCTCGGCCTCGGCCTCTCGATGATCTGCGCGGAGTCGGTCCAACTCGGCCTGCAGCCCGTCCCGGGCCGCTTCTTCCTCCTGGCGTCGAGCCTCCTCGGCATCCAGCTGCTGCCTCAGCTTTTCCACCAGCGACCGACCGGCCGAAAGTCGATCCTCGAGGGCACGGATCGCCTCGTGGCGCTCCATATCTCGGAGCCGCAGTCGGTCCTCGGCCTGCCGAAAGCGGGCCAGGGCATGGCGCTGCGCCTCCACTCGGGCTTCGAGCTCCCGACGTTCCCGCTCCGCCATGCCGCTTCGGTCCTCGGCGGAGGCGGCTCGAAGCTCGGCCATGGCGAGCGCTTCCCAGGAGCGCTCAACCTCTTCGCGGGCGCGCACCCGCGGAAGCGCCGCGGAAGCGATCTCTCGCTGGTGGTCGCGCTCTTCCAGCTCCGCGCGAAGTGCTACGCACTCGAGGCGAGCCATCCGTGCCTCTGACTCGAGTTCGTCGAGTCGCTCCCTAAGGGCCCGCAGAGACGCAAGGGACTCGTCTCGCTCGCGCTCCGCCGCCCCGAGGCTCTCGAGCTGTGCTCTCGCGGCTGCGAGCGCGCGCGAGGCCGGCACCTGACGGGCCTCCGCGATCTCCAGATCCTGGTGAAGGTCATCGACGCGACCACGCGACCTCTCGAGCTCATACTGCAAGCCCTGTTGTCGCTGCTCGGAAGACTCGAGCGCATCTTCCAGCGCACCGTGACTGTCGATGGTGTCGACGAGAAGGGCCTCCAGGGCGCGATGACGCTCATCGCGCTCGTCGACCTCGGTCCGAAGCCGGCTCACCTCCTGGCGAGCCCGCGCGTCGCGTTCCGCGAAGCGGCTCGAGTGAGCTTCGGCTTCAGCCTTCTCGCCGAGCGCCCGACCGAGCGCGTCCTCGAGCTGGGCCCGGGTAAGTTCGAGCTGATCGAGACGCCTCTCGAGTGTCGACCTTTCGCTCCGCTCGACGTTCCAGGCCCTCGCCCAGCGCACCCATTCGGTCTCCGAGGCGTCGGCGCGGTGCTCACGGGCGGAGCGCAGATCGACCTCGAGCCGCTCGACGTGGGTATGAGCTTCATCCCGCTCGGCGGCAAGGCTGGAGGAGGCGGTGGCGAGCGTGTCGCGCTCCTCGCGAAGGACCGCGACCCGTTCTCGGTGGCGCTCGAGCTCGTCCGCCATATGCCGAGCCGTCAACTCGAGAGCCCGTCGTTCGCCTCCCAGAGCAAGCTGGGCCTGGGTCAGCTTAGCGACATCCTTCTCACGATCTTGAAGGGCTCGGGACGTGCGCTCGAGCCGAGCGGATGACTCTCCCAGCTCGCTCGTGCGTTGATCGAGAACCAGCTGGAGTCGATGGGCTTCATCGACAGCCCGACTTGCCTGTACGCGCAGGCTGTCAATCTCCGCGTCGGCGCGCTGGCGCTCTTGCACTCCGTGTTCGAAGCTCGTGCGCAACTGCTCGAGCTCCGCCACGAGCTCGGCTCGGTCGCCCTCGACCGAATGTAGAGCCCCCGCGAAGCGCTGGATCTCGGCATCCTGAACGCTCGCACGCCGAGCGAGCTCCATCTCTAGCGAGCCGATCCGATCCTGAGCCGCGCGAAGCTCCTCGCGGGCGCGCCTGAGGTCCCCTTCCGCGTCCTCGTAGCGCGCGCGCAACTCCGGGTCCTCCCGAGGTCGGCTCTCGCTGCTCACCAGCTGCGCGCGCAACTCCTCCAGCCCCTTCTCGAGCTCTCCGCGCCGGTCTTCGAGGCTGCGCTCTCGCGCTTGGGCCTCGTGAAGCGCAGCCTCGAGGGTCGCTCGATCGCGCGCATGCTCCGCCTGGCTCTGGGCGCCCTGCCGTTCCAGATCCGCACGGGCCTGGGTGAGCCTCTGGACCTCTTCCTCGGTGCCGCCCTTGACCTCTTCGAGGTCGCGCTCGAGCTCCGACACTCGGCCTTCGAGGGCCGCTCGAATCCGACGCCCTTGCGCCGCTTGAGACTCGGACGAGCTCAGCCGTTCACGAGCCTCGTCAAGCTCGCCTCGGAGTCGAGCAAGGTCGGATTCGAGCTCCGCGACGGTTTCGTCGGCGGCCCCCGGGCCTGGGCCCACGGAGCGCAACTTATCCTGCAGCTCTCCACGGGCGAGCTCGAGCATCTGAAGTCGAGTGGTCTTTTCGGCTACTTCGAGCTCGAGCTCCCGCAACTTCACCGTCCGACGGGCCTCAGCCTCGCGATCGCGATCTTCGCTGCGTCTCTCCCTTTCGCTGAGCGCGGTCTCGAGATTGCGCACCTGTGCTCGCAACCCCTCAGTCGTTTGCGCATGACGGGCCGCTTGCGCATCGAGACGTAGGGTACGCTCGGCAAGCTCCGCCTCCAGAGCGCGAACCTTGTCCTCGAGGGTCACGCCGGACCTCGGGTCAGTGCCTCGACCTCGAAGGCGTGCGACCTCTTGCTGAAGCTCTCGAATGGCGCTCTGACGAGCATCAAGAAGCGCCGTCAATCGCTCCGTGGCAGCATCGGACGACTCTGGAGAGGGCTCGGCCGGCCCCTTCAGTCGTGCCTCCGCGGCCGCTCGGGCCTCTCGCTCCGAGGCGAGGGTAGCCTCGATCTCGCGGCGCGCCGTACGCTCGTCGGCGAGCTGCGATTCGACCTCGGAACGCGCTCGCAGCTCCGACTCCAGCCGCTCCTCGACCTCTCGCGAGGGCTCGATGCGACCCTCGAGCGTCTCCACCTCCACCGGCTCCGGGGTGGGAAGCGGGGCCGCCTCCACCACCGCCGGAGAGAGAAGGCGGGTCTCGGGAGGGTTCGCCGGTTCGAGATGGGACTCGACGGCGGCTCGGAGCCGCGGCAGGCGAGCCCCAAGCATCCGCAAGCTCGCCTCCTGCGCGCCGAGCGTGGCCCGAGCATCTCGGAGGGCGTCGGCCAGCCGCTTGAGCGTGGACGCGTCCGCCGTGCGTCGACCCTCCTGAAACCGCTCTACCTCCGTCCAGGGCACTTCGACGAGCTGGGGTCGATCCAGCAGACGGGCGGGCCCGACCACCACCAAGACCGAGCTCGGCGAAGCCTCCGCGTCGATTCCGTTGGGTCTGAGACCCTGCGAACCTGCGGGGCGAATCGTGAATCCCACGAATGGGGTCTGATGGTAGAAGGCCGCGCTCGGGAATCGCGCCCGAATGGCTCGAGTGACCCGCTCGGCGTCGGTTTCCGAGCCGAGGCGGCCTTCGAGGCGGGCGAGAAGACCAGGTCCCGAAGCTCGGTATCCGAGGACGAAGAGGCCGCCCGCCGCGACGACCCGGCGCGCCTCGCGCAGGAAGGGGTCGGCTCCGAGGGCGGCGACCGACGGCCCGAGATCGGGGACGAGCAAAACGTCAAAGGCGTCGTCGGGAAAGTCGAGGCGCCCCGGGGGCGCCGTCACCCGCTGGACGGCGTCGGAATGGGGCCCCCCTTGGGCCTCGGTTTGCACCGAGACCACCGAGCGCGCGCCGGCCTCGACCAAGCGAACCGCGCTGGAGGGGTCTGGAGCCCCGACTTCCAGGACCCTGCGCCCCTCCACCAAAGGAAGAACCAGGGCGTAGCTGGCCCAGGCTTCGGCGCCGTCGAGCCTCGACGAAGCCCCCGGACTCGAGGCCCGGCTATCGCTCGATCGACTGGAAACCATCGACTTCGCTCCCAAGACTCTTTTTTCACGGTCCTAAAGCATTGGGAAGAAACCTCGCGGTCGCCGCCCACCGAAATCGCCGGCAGGTGGCGCGCGGACCGCCTCAGTTCGCCGTGGTTTCGAGTCCGAGTTTCGCGGCGTAGCGGCGCGCCAAACGGGTTTGACGGCTGTCTAGGGGCTGCTCCCGTCCCCGCACGAACACGCGTTCCGCCCAGCTCCCGGGCTCGAAGGGATCTCCGGTCCAAACGACGAGGTTGGCCCGTTTGCCCCGTTCGAGACTCCCCATTCGGTCATCAAAGCCGAAGACTCGGGCCGGGGTCAGCGTGATGGCCTCGAGCGCGAGCTCTGCGGGAAAGCCAGCTCGCACCGCATTTCCGGCCGCGAAGCGCAGGTTTCCTGCGTTGTGGTTGGAGCGGGCGGCAAGAACGACAGGAACCCCGGCCCGAGCCAGCAGGGCTCCATTGTCCGCCCTTGCGTTTCGCCTTTCGAAGCTCGAAGGAAGATTTGCGAAAGGATCGACCACGACCGGAATCTTCTCCTCGGCCAAAAAGTCGGCCACCATCCAACCCTCGGAGGCCCCCAGGAGGACGAGATCGAGGCGGTACTCGTTCGCGAGTTGAACGACCGCGCGGACATCCGCAGCTCGATGGACCTCGATGACGGCCGGCATCCTTCCTTGCAAGACCGGTACGGCGGCCGCGAGATCGAGCCTCCCGGCGGACATCGAATATAGCCCTCTTCGTCGATACAGCGCCTCACTTGTCCGGTAGGTACGTACATCGTCGAGAAACTCCTCGAAGCGATGCATCGCGGACAGGCGGCTGCCGCCGACGGCGGCCGCGCCCTTTTCGCCGAGACGCACACAAAGGGCCACCAAACCCTCAAACGAGGTCGGCGCCGCCGGATCCCGGCCGTCGAGAAGGTCGAAGAAACCGGCCCGGCCGCTCACGAGCCCCCCTTCCGGGGCGCTGATCACCGAAGTCACGCCGTGACGTCGCGCGACGCCCACGAGCGTCGAGTCGAGGTCGAAGGCCCGGTCCGCCCGCACCGCAGCGCGAATGGGATGGTCGACCTCAGGCCGAGCATCATTACTTTGGGGCTCGAGCCCAACTTCCAGGAGTCCCAGCTGGGTATCCGCGGCAATGAGCCCCGGCGTGATGATTCGGCCCGACACATCGATCGTGCGCGCATCCCCCGGAACCGCGACGTCCACTCCCAGCTCCGCAATCCGCCCGTCCCGAATGAGGACGGTGCCCTTCTCGATGGGAGGCTGAGAAACAGGCACCACACGAGCGCCTACGAGGGCGACATCACCTGGAGCGGCCAGAGCCGGGTTCGAGGTCGACAGGAGGAGCCCGGTGATCGCCACAGCGGCCTTGGTCTTCGAAACTTTCACTGGAGGACCTCCACCGAAGTACCGACGTCGAAGTCGCTCTTCGTTTCGCGGGGCTTGGAGCGGTCATGAACCACCACCCCGTCGACCATGACCACGTCCGCTCGGGCGTAGATCGATAGAGGGAGACGGTCCCAGATAACGATGTCCGCCATCTTGCCCTCCTCGAGGGTACCCGTTCGGTCATCGATACCCAGAGCCACCGCCGGATTACGGGTCATCCAGGTGATCGCCTGATCCTCAGTGACGTTTAGCCCGAGACGACGACCTGCATGCAGCGCTTTCGCCGCGTCCTGATTGAGACGCTGAACGCCGATAGGACTGTCGGAGTGAATGATGGGTTGCCCGCCGGCAACTTGAATCAGGGCGGCGTTCTCCTCTACTGCGTCGTAAGCCTCGAGCTTGAAGCCCCACCAGTCCGACCAGATAGATGCCGAAACCCCTCGCGCCGCGAGAACATCCGCTATCTTGTAAGCTTCGGTTGCGTGATGAAAAGAGGCCACGGTGTATCCGAGCTCATCAGCCAGGGCCAGCATGAGAAGCATCTCGTCTGCCCTATAGCAGTGAATATGAACCCTAATCTCCCCCGCCATGACCGCGGCGAGAGTCTCAGCCCCAAGATCCCGCGGCGGGGCGACGGGCTCATCGCCCGGGCCATCGGCCGCGGGGTCGGCCTTGGCCCTTTCGAGCCTCTGAGCCCAGGCCACCCGTTTCTGTTCATACCGGCGGACCTTGTCGGCGTAGGCCTTAGCCTGCAGGAAAGCTTGCCGAAGCTTGTAGGCACTGCCCATCCTGGACATCGGTTGCCGGCCTTTCGAGCCGTACACTCGCTTCGGATTCTCTCCGCAGGCCATCTTCAGGCCAAAAGGGGCGCCCGGAAAGCGCATCGCCCGGGCCTCTCGCCGGGGACGCAGCTTTAGGACCGTGGACCGTCCACCGATGACATTCCCGCTTCCCGGGAGGATCTGGACGGTGGTCACTCCACCCGCAATCGCGTCGTCCAGAGCAGGGTCCTGCGGCCAAAATGCGTGCTCGGCGAACACGTAGGCCGTCGTGGGATCTGTCATCTCGTTGCCGTCCGCGTGAGCAGCCACGCCCGGCGAGGCGTACACCCCCATGTGAGAGTGGGTATCGATGAGCCCCGGCGTGACGAAACGCCCCTGTGCATCGACGACCCGCGCCCCCTCGGGCACCTCGACCTCTGCCCGAGCCCCTACCGCCGCGATCAAGCCGTCGCGGAGCACAAGCGTTCCGTCGGGGATGCGTTTGCCCGTCCCCAGCAAAAGGGTCCCGCCCACCACTGCCGTGACCCCGGGGGCGACCGGCGCGGCCCCCAGGACGGCCTTCTCCTCCACTTGCGGCGCGGGGTGACCGATGGCCTCCGGGATCATCCGCGGCCCTTCCTTCGCCGTCGCCCGACCCGTCGCGCAGCTAAACGAAGACGCAGCCGCAATACAGACTGCGAGCTGGACAACTCCTCGACTCCGGCGAGCCACGGGAAGCTTCATGTCGAATCAACGCTATCTGACGCCGCGCTGGGCGACCAGCCCAGAGGTTGGCGCGCCGAAGCACATCTTGCAGCAGTATCGAGAGGGACATAGCGTAGCTCGCGTCCCCGAGGGTCATCACCATGCAACGTCACCACACTGAGCGTCCATCCCGCCCCCAGGGCCTGCCGAGAGCTGCAACCTGCGTGGGACTCGTACTTTTCGCCCTCGCCTGTGGCGACGACGGTAGCGAGCCCGTCGACTTAGGGAGCAGTCCCCTCGACGCCGGCACCTCGCTCGACCTCGGGACCGCGGCCGACGCCGGGGCTCCGGATTTCGGGAACTCCGCGGATGCCGGCGCGGCCGACGCGTCAGCTCCCTTCGATGCCGGCTACTACTGCACGATGAACGGGGAAACCGAGGTCGACGGCCAGCCCGTACCCGTGCCTGAGGCCTCCGAGGCCCCGAGGGCCGGAGACAACCCGGCTCTCGTCTCGTGTATCGACCGTCAGGTCGAACCCTTCTCCAACCGCCGAGCGGTGTGCTTCACCCAGTGCGCCGAGTTTTTTGGACTCGCTCCTACACCCGAGCAGGTTCGCGAGCTCGAGATTGCCGTCTTCACTTCCACCGACCTCGACGGGGCTCGAGTCGATCCGAGCTATGATTTCGTCACGCGGCGCGAGCGAAGCCCGACCGCGGTGCTCGGCGTGGGCTCCCGCGTCGTCGCTACCCAGGCTCCCCAGTGCGAGAGCGGTTATCAGGTCGAGGTGGGTTTCCTGAACCTCGGCAGCGAAATGACGACCGAGACGGAATACGTCCTTCGGATCCGAAGTCGGGCGCTCACCAATCCGACGTGGGCCACCACCTACGTTTGGGACTTCGTCCGGAGACTGGACGAGGCCAACCAAATCGGGGCGGTGTGCAGCAACGACGAAACCCGAATTCCCGAGCGCGGCACGGCCTTCCCCATCGTTTCGGCCGCGGTGCTCAGCCAAGCGGTCCAGGCGACCTCGGCCAACGTCGTCGGAGCGGAGGACCTCTTCGACGGACAAGGTCATGGCTACGCCTACGTCGAGACGCGAGATTGCTCCTCTTCCGGAGCCTTGGCGTCCAACCTGACGGTTGGACTCGCACCAGCCCCCGTGCTCGGAAGCTACGTTCTGGACACCGGCGCGCTCGATACCACCGCTACCGATACGACCGGCCGGGGTCTGTACCTGGCCCTCGGCGTGGGCTCCACAACGAGCACCACCGGCTCCGAGGTTCGAGCCGCCGTCGGTATCAACCGAGAGGGGGCCTGCACGGAGGGCTTCGGCGGCCAGACCTTCTCGGTCTTTCCGGACTCCGTCACCTTCGTGCGAACCGGACGCGAGACCACGATTCAGACGCGCTGAGCCCCTCGGCGCTCAGGGGGGCGGCGCTCGCATAGGCGCACCGAACAAGCGGACGGGGCCCGTCCCGGGGGCCCCCGAGACGTGAGGCGTACACGTGACCCCGAGCGGAGTCGTGCTGGCCCGAGAATCTCCGAAGCCGTAGACGAGAAGGAGCACCTCGACGCCGGCGCCGAAGCTCCCGAAGGTGAACGTGAACGTCTGGCCGCCCTGAGAGATCGTGATCAGGCGAGACGTCATGACGTTGAGACAGCTGCCCGAGAGGTCGAAGGAGGACCGAATGACGTCATCACAGGTGAGACGCACGCCTCCGGAGCTCTGCTGGGCCATGACCACGCCCACCAGGGACCGAAGTTCCGTAAAGAAGCTCCCTTCGACCTGAAATCCCACTTCCTGCACGTCCCCAACCTCGAGCGTCGGGGGCATCTCGCACCGCCCTTGAACGCAAAGCGTCCGGTGATCGGGCGGACAAAAATCGCAGTTGGTGGGCGCAGGCCGCTCGGTTCCGCAAGCTCGAGCCTCGACGCAGCGACTTCCAACTGGGGCACACAGATCCACCACGCCCGTGTCGGGCGGGCCGAGATCCCGAGGGAGGCCGGTGTCCGGAGCTCCCATGTCCGGGTCGGGGACCTCCCCGAGGTCCACGGGCCCCGTATCGGGCGCTCCCAGATCCTCGATCACGCCCGTGTCCACCAGAGGGGTCCCGGTGTCCAAAGCTCCCGGAGCCGGCTCCGAAGGACTCGAAGAGCAAGCCGTGACCGCCCCTAGGAGCAGGGTAGCGAATCCTCGGCGCGCGACGCGAAGCAACATGTGAGTGAGGGGGGACGCGAATGGCAGGGCTCGAACCTGCGGCCTTTGGCTTCGGAGGCCAACGCTCTTCCAACTGAGCTACATCCGCTTGGAGGGCGGGAAGTAACAAACCCGGCGACGGCTCGCAACCGTTTGCCTCCTCGCGTTCGAGCCTTGAACGGACCGTCTCGCGTCCCGCCCCCCGCGCCAAGACCTGCAGCCGCGCCGTGCGCGCACGCGGTCCGACCCTCTCCGGTTGTTCACCGTGCCCCTGGGTGGTGCCATCGATACATGAAGGCAAGCACTCGAAGAACCTCGCTGATAGTAGGGATGGCAGCGGCGGCTCTCGCATGCTCGAAGGCGCCGCCAACTACGACTCCTGACGAGCCCTCAAGCCAACCTTCGAGCCTCCCGACCGATCACTCGGTCTCGACCTCACCCATAGATCTCGAGGCGCTCTTCGCACCCCCGAAGGGCCTTCCCGAGGTCGTGGCTAAAGTCGAGGAGGTTCCGGTCCCCCGCGACGAGCTCATCCACGAGCTCCGGCAGCTGCAGGTTCAGTTGACCGCAGCAGGTCTCCCAGATCGACTGACTCGAGACGAGGTTCTGACCAGCGCCCTGTCCCGAGCCGTGGATCGCCACCTCGAGCGTCTCTTGGCCGAGGACCTGGGGGTTGAGGCCGAAGAACGGGCGGTGGCCGCGTGGCTGGAGAACATCGAAGGACGCATGAAGGCCGACCCAGCCTTTGCCGCCTTCCTTCTGCGGGCGGGCAAGGACGAGACTCAGCGCGCCCTCGATGCTCGTCGTGAAGCCCTGATGGGGGCCATTACCTCAGCGCTCCGATCGCGCGCCCAAGAGACCCTGGCCGCCGAAGCTCGGGACTACTATGATCGGCATCCCCAGGACTATGTGGAGCGCGCGGGGACGGAGGTCTGGCGGGCCTTTGTGAAGGCGCCCCGAGGCATCCCCCAGCGCGATCGGGATGCCGCCCGGGCGCGGGCCGAAGGACTCCGCAAGGCGGCCAAGAAAGACCCGAATCAGTTCGAAAATCTCGCCATCGCCCGCTCCGACGGCGGGAAGGCGGCGGAGGGGGGCTATCTCGGCTACGTCCCCGAAGGAGCTCTCCCCGAGAAACTCTACGCACAGGTTCGCAAGGCCAAGCCCGGCTCGATCCTGCCGCTGTGGGAGGACGCGGCGGGGTTCGCGGTCCACCGCGTCGGCAAATCCCGCGAGGAGCGCGTGGTGCCGTTCGAGGAGGCCCAGGAGACGATCCTCGATCGGGTGTTTGGCCCCGTGATGCAGAAGGAGATCGACGCAGCGATGAAGAAACTCAGGGCCGAGAAAGCGGTCGTCGTGCTCGCCGAAGGCTTGACGTACAAGCCTTGAGGGGGCGGCCCGAGCTCAGAAGAGAGAGTACGTGGCTCCGAGCAGGATAGCCTGCCTAAGCTCGGAGACTTCGGCTTCGCTGATCGTAGCGTCCAGGGTCGAAGCCCCCGAGAATCCCACCGACCTTCCATCCACCGTGTATCGAGCGACCAGACCGAAGCGAGCGTCGAAGAGATAGTGGACGTCCACCGCTCCTCGTCCTCCGAGGGCCAGGCCCGCTTCCGTGCCGAGACTCGCAGGACGCGGCGAGACCGCCCCCAGGGAGAAGGCCCCCTCCCCTTCGAACAGGAAGGACCCGAACGCATACTGAACCCGCAGCCCGACGAGACCTGAGTGCCCAGACGTGGAGACGAAGGTGGCGGTCCGGGCGCCAGGAAGCGCGAGGTCCAGGCTCAGGTCGTCGTAGGCATAGCCCACCTCCGGAGCGAGAGTGAGAGCACCGAGACGCAACGGCCATCCCGCTCGAAAATCCAAGGAAAGCGTGGTCCCGCCCGCGCTTCCCCCGCCTGCCTCTGGCTCCAGGCCTTCGAGGGTCCCGAAGAGCCCTCCGAGACGGACGGCTATCGGCCCGAGATCGGTCACCTGGATCTCGAGACCCAGCCCGGCTGACATCGACGACAGCTCGTATCGGCGCTCACCTGAGACGGCGTCGGAGTCCAGCTGCTGGGAGGGAAGGACCACGCCCCCAAAGGCGGCTGCGGTGAGATGCAGTCCGTCGCCACCGAGCTGCCGGTGCGAGGGAGGGCGCTCGGCAGTGACGAGGAGCGAGTCGGACGAAGCCTCTGCGTCATCCGAGCGACCGGGCGTCGCGTCGGTCTCTAGGGCCAACGCGGTGACCGTCGGCCCCTCCCCGCCGGGGGCCACGGGCAGTTCGG
This sequence comes from Myxococcota bacterium, assembly GCA_039819565.1. Lineage (GTDB taxonomy): Bacteria > Myxococcota > Kuafuiibacteriia > Kuafuiibacteriales > Kuafuiibacteriaceae > JAHQVK01. The sequence continues at coordinate 33,826 of JBCBRU010000001.1, forward strand.
GAGAAAGCTTGGGTAGGCCCTCTGACGTGACCCATCCCACATCCCCCCGGTCGTCGCGGACCTCGACCCATACGCCATCCGGGGTCCGACGAAGCGGGAGGATCCGAGCCTCCGCGGGCAGGACCCGACGCGGGGCCGCCCCCTCCTGAGGACGCTCTCTCAGGACCATCCGGGTAGAGGTGACGGCAAACTTGCGTTTGCTTCCTGAGCCCACGGGGAGGCTCTCGCCGCGAGGTAGTTTGGCCAAGCGAGCCCTACCTCGAGAACCCAGCCGCTTTGCCGGTACCCACCCCAGCTGCTTTCGGAAGCGCATGAGGACCCAGTTCCCGTCCGCGGAGACCTCTTCCAGGCGGCCGCAGCGCCGTTTTTCGAAGAACGTACGGACCGGATAGTTCAGCCCAGGACCGTTGCGAAGGGGCGTCTTGGCTCGAACCCGGACTCGTCCTTTGCGACACTTCGCCTCGGCCTGCATGGAAACGGCGGAGAGCGCGGCGATCGTCACCGCGAGCGCGACGAGCTTGGTTCGCATCAGGGCGCGCATGCCGTCACCATGAGCATCCCCGCATCGGGGGGCTCGCAGAAGCAGGGGGCAGAGTCCGGCCCGCAATCGACACCGGCATCGGGAGGAGACGACAGAAAGTCAGCCACCTGGCAGTCCGCGGCCTGAGTAAGCAGGGCGTCGAGGCGAGCGGGGACGGGGCCAAAATAAGACGGGCCCACGTGGTCGGGGTGCGCGGGAAGGTGGCGCCACAACCTCCCCACGGGCGCCTCGGTGTCGAGCCTCTCCGCCTCCACCAGAAGGGGCCACAGGGCGTCGATGCCCTCCTGGAATCGGCTCCCTATCTGATCTCCAAACGGGATGAAGGGCGCCACGCCGCCGCCGTGGCAGGCCGACGAGCCGTCGGGGCCGCTGCATGTCGCCTCAGGCACGGCCCAGTCCCAAAAGACCTCCCGATAGCCCGCTTCAGAGGCTCGGAACGGCCAGTCCACGGGGAGACCCGTAGGCAGCGTCAACGGCTGGCAGCCCAGATCGGGGGCCGGACCGAGATCTGGCGGCCCCAAATCGGGTTCTCCACCATCGGCTCCGAGATCGGGACTCGCGTCGGGAAGTCCACCCATGGGCAGCTGGTCCTCCCCGAACTCCACGCTCCCACACGCGGTGCCGAGGAGGACCAGCGGCATACGAAGCCAAAAAACCGTCCTCATCGAGAGCGAGCTAGGCAAGGCCCGTGCCGCGCCACGGACTGCGTCATCAACGGGCGGTTTCGTCGCTTCCGAGGAGCCTGGTCGCCGTCCCCTGGTGAGCGGAGTCATCGTCCCGGTCCGAGGGGCGCGACCCGCGCCCTCGCGATCGTGGACAAGAAGACGAAGCCACGGCGAGTCTTCGAGCCGTGGGGCGCCGAGCTCTCGCCATTGGATCGAGCGCCCTCGCTGCTCTCGCGCTGGGGCTGGCCTACCTCATGCTTCGGCCGGGCCCTGCGCTCGTGCCTCAAACAAGTACACATGGCCCGGACCGCGCAGCCTGTCTCGACTGCCACGTGCCGTTCTCCGGAACCCCGAGCACCCGCTGCCTGGGTCCGAGCTGCCATGGCGCTCTCGCTACCGGGACCCCACCTCGCGACGGCCCTGTGCTGCCCGTGCGCTACCACGTCGTGCTTCGGGGCGAGGACTGCGGGCAATGCCACGAGGAGCATGCCGACCGCGACACCGCGACCGGAGACCCCCACCGAGGGATGGCTCTCGAAGTCCTGAGGAGCAAGTGCGATCAGTGTCACCTCGACGCCCGACCGCCTTCTCATCCCCGCACTGAGGGCAGCTGCGGTCGCTGCCACACCCTCGAGACGTGGGAGAACGCCCGCAACGAAGGCGGCGCTCAGCTGCCAAAGTAAGCAGCGCCCCCGACACGCAAAAGCGCCACCACGGCCAAGGCCGAGGCCACGGAGGCCGCCGTCGGCACGCGCAGGGGGTGAGAAAAGAACCAACCCAGGGCGAGGGACGCGAGCCCGAGGGCGCCGAGAAGGAAGTCGAGCTCCGTCGAGGCCGTCTGGGCTGCTCGGCTGATCAGAGCCCCGCTTCCGAGCAGGAAGCCCCCCCAGGCCATGGTCGCTCCGGGGTGTCCACCGAGGAAGACCCCGAGTCCGAGGGCGACGGGAGCCCCGAAAAGGAGGACGTCGGTCGGCAGGAGGGCGGCAGCGATCAGCGCTGCCACCAGCGAGCCCGCGAAGCCCAGAGCGCGTCGGGGAACCGGCGAGGCCATCCGTGGAGCGACTTCCACGCGACGTCCGTCGGCCGGACGGGGCTGCGAGGCGCGAGCATGTTCTCTTCTGGGAGCAGCCGAACGCCGGCGTACGCGGGCCTGTTCGGGGGCCAAAGACCGCTCCGCCGAAGGGCGGCGAATCACTTCGGGAGGCGGCGCCGACTCCACGTCACGCCCTGGGGTTCGGGCGTCCGGGTCCGCCGGCTGCCGGCGAAGCACCGGGCGAGCCGAGCTCTTGGACTCGCCTTTCGGACCGAGGGCCGGATCTCGCACCGCGGAGGCTTTGACCTCGACCGGCTCGGGGATCGTGCCGCGGTCGGGGGCGGCCTCGGGAGCCGCGGACCCCGCCGTCGCCCCCACCGCGGAGGCCGAGCGGACCGGTACGACCAAGGGGGCCTCCACCGGGAGCTCGAGGCGCATGCCCGGGGTGGAGGCGTGAGGAGGCGAAAGCTGGGCCTGTACGGCGATCTCCTCCCGCGCACGTCCCCTCAGGACGGCGAGCCGAGACGCCGCGACGTAGCCCCGGGCGGCCAGAATCTCGTCCACGCCCCTTCGTCCCGAGAACCGCGCGAAAAGGAAGTGCACGTCCTCGACCTCCTCGTCAGTGAGGAGGCCGAGACGGTTGAGCATGCGAAGGAAGGCGGCGTCTTGCCCGTTCATGGGGCGCTCGCTACTGCGTTTGAGGTGCCGACCGGACTCGAACCGGTGAATGTAGGTTTTGCAAACCTATGGCTTACCAACTTGCCTACGGCACCGCGGACAGCCCTTCTGCCGGCAGCCCGGCCCATCGTCAAGGCTGAATCAGGACTGCGGCTCGGGATCCGCGAAGGTGGGGATCAGCGTGAACTCGCGACCGGTCGAACCTTCCAGCTCCCTGTGAAGGAGCTTGGCCCCTTCCAGGTCCATGACATCCGTGAGCGGACGCCACTCAACGGTTTCGCCCTTCTTCCAGGCGCGGGCGGGGCCCTGGGGATCCTTCGCGATCCGTTCAACCTCAGCTTCGAGCTGGATGTCGGTGACCCCGAAGAAGGTCTCTTCGCGGTCATGATTGATGATCTGGTAGACGACGTGGGTGCCCACGAAGCGTGGGTAGCCACCTCCTGCCTCCCCGTCAATACGGCCTCAGCGGCGCACTCGAGGCGTTTTCACGAGATCTGCGGCGAGATCGACTTGACCACACCGCCGCCTGTGCTCAAACGAACGCCGCCATGCCTCTTTACGAGTATCGCTGTGCCGCTTGCGGCCACGACCTCGAAGCCATCCAGAAGTTCTCGGATGCGCCCCTCACAGACTGCCCTGCATGCGGCGCCCCGAAGCTCGAAAAGCTGCTTTCGCAGTCGAGCTTCGCGTTGAAAGGGGGCGGTTGGTACGCCGACGGGTATGGTCCCAACGGAGCCAAGAAGGATGACGAGGCTTCCAAGAAGACCTCCGAATCCGCCTCCGAAGACTCGAAGTCCAGCGACACAAAATCCGGCGACGGAAAGTCTAAGGAGACGAAGTCCGGGGAAAGCAAGTCGAGCTCCGAGTCCCCCAAGAAACCCGAAGGCTCCAAGGCGTCCAACGCCTGAGCCAGGCTACTCGTTGAGCTGGTCTTTCAAGACTTGAGAGGGCTTGAAGGTCAGCACTCGACGCGCCGAAATCTCGATATCGCGACCGGTTTGGGGGTTGCGCCCCACGCGTGCCTTCTTCTCGCGCACGAGAAAGTTTCCGAAACCTGAGATCTTGACCGGCTCGCCACGGGCGAGGGTCTCTTTGATACCTTCGAAAAGCAGATCGACGATCTCGGCCGAGTCGCGACGAGAAAGCCCGCCGACCTGTGTGTACACCGCTTCGACGAAATCCGCCTTGGTGAGGGTTCGGCCGATGCCTCCCCCATTGGCCGCGCCGTAGTTGGTTGGGCTTCCGTCCGCCATCATCCTTCTCCTTCTTGTGAGCTCATGATTCTTCGACGGCCTCCAGGAGCTCGATCACGGCTCGCCGCATCTCTTCGAGCTTGGCGCGAACATGACCGGCATCCGAGGGCGCCGTAGGGTAGGTGGTGGGGACCGCCGACACCATAGACATCGGACGGCCGCCGTGACGTCGCGCGGCTTCGATGCTGGCCCGAGTTTGAGCCACGGTCAGTCCAGCATCATGACGAAGACGACGAATCTGGAGGAGCTGCGCGACGTGTGAACGCGTGTAGCGCCGCTGGTTGGTCTCCGTCTTCTCGGGGAGCACCCACTCGAACTCCGTCTCCCAAAACCGCAAGACGTGGGGTTTTACACCGACGATGCGGGCCGCCTCACCGATACGAAAACTCTCCGTCCCAGCGGGAATCCGGGGGTCATCCACCGTCTCCAATCGGGGATCGTCCACCTCCGGCGCGGGCTCCGGCACCGGCAGAAGACTGTCCAGCGGACCTCCCACTGTCGTCCAGTGCGGCGAGGCCCAGTCCGCGGGCTCGTCGCTCACCGCTTCGTCTTCGGGGGCGGGCGTGGGGGGTGACGCCTCCGCGGTGGGGGCCGGACCTTCGCGAGCCTCACTGGCTCCGTAGCGCGGGCCGCGAGCCTCCGCTTCGACGGTACGATGGAGGGCCAAGGTCTCTCGATCGCGAAGGAGAGCCATGGCTTCGCGAGCGCGCCGCTCGTGCTCACTCTCTCCGTTGGGGTCCTTCGGGTCCGCCATGGGCGAGGTCGCGAGAATGCCTCCGGGCCTCCTCGAGGTCAAGGCGAGCTCCCCTCAAATACCCGAAACACTTTGGATAATCAGCCGTCGCGGAGTTCTGCACGGAGGTCCCGACGAAGCGCCTCCACGATCGCAGCCTGGCTGGATTCGACGTCGCCGTCCGCCAGCGTTCGGTCGGCGGCGCGGAAGGTGAGCTCAACCGCCAGCGACTTCTTGCCCGCCGGAACGCCCTTCCCTTCGTAGACATCGAAGATGCGTAGCCCTTCGAGCTCGGGGGGAGCCGCGCTCCGGATGCTCGCTTCGACCGCGGCCGCTTCGATCTCCGTGTCGACGAAGAAGCTGAGATCTCGCTGAGCCGGGGGGAGCTTGGGAAGTGCTCGATGGCGAGGCTCCGGGCCTCGAGCTGCCGCCCAGCGGTCCAGGTCGATCTCGACGACGAAAACCGGGGCGCCCTCGAGGCCAAAGCGATCCGCGACATCCGGGTGAAGCTCACCGTAGTAACCGAGCTCTTGTTCGCCGGAAGCCACCGCTGTGGAAGATCGGGGGTGGAGCCACGTTCGCTCGGCACGACGGTGGTATACGTCACGGACTCGAAACACATCCTGCAGTCCCTCGAGGACGCCTTTGAGGTCATAGACGTCGACGAGGGTGTCGTCACTGGCCCAGCTTCGAACCGACCGACGCCCCCGAAGCACGAGAGCGAGGCGGTTGACCTCCACCGGGAGCGTGTCGTCGTCGCCCCAAGCGAAGGTTCGCCCGAGCTCGAACATTCGTAGGTCCGCAATGCTCGGGAGTTGGTCCTGGTTGTGCCGGGCGGATTGCAGCAAGGCAGGCACCAGCGAGGGCCGCATGACCCGGCTCTCCTCGCCTAGGGGATTGGCAATACGAACCCAGCGCGAGGCTTCCTCGAACCCCTCAGCTCGAGCCGCCGAGGTGAAGGCTAGGGAGATGGTCTCGAGAAAACCCATGCCCACGAGCACATCGCGGGCTTCCGCCTCGGGGTCTCGTTCCGGTGGGTGGGTCCACGGCGCCCCCGCGGCCGCCGGCAAGGCGCCCTCCAGCCCATCATATCCCCCCAGACGACCCACTTCCTCGATGAGATCGGCCTCGATCCCGAGGTCGGGGCGCCAAGAGGGAGCCTCGAACCACGTCGCTCCCGCCGGTTGCTTGCGCTTCAGCTTCAGCGTCTTGAGCCCAAGACGCGTCAATCCATCTTTCGCCTCAGCGAGCGTCACCTTCCGCCCGAGGAGCATGGACGCGCGCTCCGCGCGGAACGGGATGGGATCTCGGGCACGCATTTCGCCCTCGGCCACAACCTGACCTGGATGGACCGTCCCCCCTGCCCACTCCGCGATGAACGCGGCACAGCGATCGAGCGCAATCTCGACGCGCCCCGGATCCGCACCGCGCTCGAATCGGTGGGAGGCTTCGGTATGCATGCCGTGCCGCTTAGCGGTCTTCCTGACCGAGGTAGGATCGAACCACGCGGACTCGAGGAGAACGCGAGTGGTGGCGCTTCGGCCCTCCGTCTCCCCCGTCACCTCGCTCTCGAAGCCGCCCATGATGCCCGCCAAAGCCACCGGCACCTCGGCGTCGGCGATCACCAAGTCCTCGCCCACGAGCTGCTTTTCGGTCCCGTCGAGGAGGCGAATTTTTTCGCCCTCTGCGGCCCGGCGTACTCGGATCTCATGCCCCCCCAAAGCGTCGAGATCGAAGGCGTGCAGAGGGTGACCCTGTTCGAGCAGAACGAGGTTCGTGGCGTCGACCACATTCGAGATCGGGCGCTGTCCCAGAGCGCGCAGGCGATCCTGCACCCAACGAGGCGAAGGCCCGATCGTCACTCCCGTGATCACCCGGGCGGCGTACTTCGAGCAGCGCTCAGGGTCGTCGATGTGGACCGACGCGAGATCGGTCGCCGGCCCGCCTTCTTCCCGGAGCGAGATCTCAATCTCGGGGGACGCTAGCCCCTCCAAGGCGGCCAAATCCCGCGCTACACCGAGATGAGAGAGCGCATCGGGACGGTTGGGAGTGATGCCGAGCTCCAGGACGACATCCTCGTAACCGATCGCCTCCGACAGGGGACGACCGAGGGGCGCAGTCGGGGAAAGAACCAGGATGCCCTCGTGGTCTTCGGAGAGCCCGAGCTCATCCTCGGCGCAGAGCATGCCCTCGCTCGCCACCCCTCGGATCTTGCGCGGCTCCATCGTCATCCCGTTGGGGAGCGTCGTTCCGAGCGTGGCCAGGGCCACCCTCTGCCCTTCTTCGACGTTGGGCGCGCCGCACACCACGGTCTGCTCGCGCGCGCCGTCGGACACGGTCGCGAGCCGAAGCTTGTCCGCCTTCGGATGGGGTTCCACGCGGACGACCTCGGCCACGACCACTCCACGCAGAGCGTCGGCGAGCCGGTTCTCACCCTCGACCTCGAGACCGAGTCCGGTGAGACGCGCGGAGATGACCTCGACCGGGGCGTCGAGCCCCGGGAGAAGAGAGCGAAGCCAATCAACACTGACGAGCATAGGTTCCTCTCAGAGCTGCCCGAGGAAGCGAGCGTCCCCGCGGTATAGATGGGCAATGTCGTCGATCGCGTAGCGAAGCATCGCGAGGCGATCCACCCCGAGACCGAACGCAAATCCGGTGTACTTCTCCGGGTCGACTCCGCAGGCGGTGAAGACGTTGGGGTGGACCATCCCAGCCCCGAGGACCTCCATCCAGCCGGTCTGCTTGCAGACTCGACATCCATCGCCGTCGCAGAACACGCACTGGATATCGACCTCGATGCCAGGCTCGACGAACGGGAAGAACGAAGGTCTCAGCCGGAGAGGCCGCTGCCCGAAAAGGGCAGCCACGAAACTTTCGAGCACCCCCTTGAGATGCGCGAGCGAGATGCCTTCGTCCACCCACAGACCCTCGATCTGGTGGAACATCGGAGAGTGGGTAGCGTCGGCATCGAACCGATAGACCCGGCCCGGAGAGATCACCCGGATGGGAGCTCCGTGGGCCTCCATGGCTCGGATCTGGACCGGCGAGGTATGCGTCCGGAGCAGTCGGTCGGTGGGTGCCCCCTCATCCTTTCCGTGAACGAAGAAAGTATCCTGCATGTCACGGGCAGGATGATCGTCCGGGAAGTTGAGCTTCTCGAAGTTGAAGAGGTCGAGCTCCACCTCGGGACCCCTCGCAACGCTGAAACCCATCCGCGCAAAGATGTCGGAGATCTCCTCGACGAGACGGTTGACGGGATGGACCCTGCCAAAGGGCATCGCTCGGCGACCGGGGAGGGTCAGATCTTGCCGGCTACGCCGTAGCTCCTCTTCCTTCGCGGCCCGCTCACGCGCTTCCAGGACCTCGTCCAGAGCCGTTCCCAGAGCTTGCTTGAGCTTGTTCGTGTTGGCACCCGCGTCGCGCCGATCTTCGGGCGGAAGCTTGCCCACGCTGCGAAGGAGGAGGGTCAGCTCACCTTTGGGTCCGAGAAAGGACGACCGTAGCGCGATCAAATCATCGACGCCCTCGCTCGAGGTCGCCTCGCCGAGCGCCGCGCGAAAGCGGGCTTCGACGTCGCTGAGCACTTCGGGGGTAGGCCCGGCCATGGCGCCGGACATCATCGGAGGCCCCGCGACGAGTCAACCGGAGAGCCCAAGCCTCCCCCGAATGCCGGAGCTTTCACCCCGCCCGAAGGCGCTCGAGCTTCCCCGCGAAACGCCGCTCGAGCTCACTTCGGAGACTCGCGTGGTCGGGGGAGATGAGCTGCGGGTCGCTCTCGAGCAGAGCCTCCACCGCTCCCCGGGCTTCCTCGAGGAGTTGGCCGTCCGCGACGAGGTCGGCGACGAAGAGATCCGGCAACCCTGATTGTCGAGTGCCCAAGACTTCCCCCGGGCCGCGAATTTGGAGATCGCGTTCGGCGATCAGGAAGCCGTCTGTGGTCTCGGCCATCACCGAGAGCCGCTCGCTGGCCTCGGCCCCCGCCCCCTTCCCGGCCACCAAGAGGCATAGACCCGGATGCGTGCCTCGTCCCACCCGTCCCCTGAGCTGGTGAAGCTGTGAGAGCCCGAAACGGTCGGCCTCTTCGATGATCATGACGGTCGCGTTCGGGACGTCGACCCCCACCTCAATCACCGTGGTGGCCACCAAAACGCCGACCTCCCCCCGGGCGAATCGGCGCATGACCTCGTTCTTCTCGTCCGGGCGCATCTTGCCGTGAAGGAGCTCGACCGGGTGGGCTGAAAAAACCTCCCTCAGCTCCTCGACGGCTTCGGAGGCTGCTTTGAGCTCCAGCTGGTCTGAAGCCTCGACGAGGGGAAAGACGATGTAGACCTGCCGACCGGCCCGGAGCGCCCGGCGCGCCTCGGCGTGGACCTTCCCCGCCTGCCGAGCTGGATACACGCGGGTCTCGGTGGGGGTGCGACCGGGTGGAAGCTCGTCGATCACGGAGAGTCGAAGATCGCCGTAGAGACTCAAGGTCAGGGTTCGCGGAATGGGGGTGGCGGTCATCACGAGAACGTCCGGCGGGACGTCCTCGCGCTTGGCGAGGAGACGGGCACGCTGCTCGACCCCGAAGCGATGCTGCTCGTCGATGATGACCAGCCCGAGTTCCTTGAACTGCACGTCCGGCTCCAGGAGCGCGTGGGTCCCGACCACCAGCGACACATCGCCCCGACGACAGGCTCGAACGAGCGCGGCTCGGGCCCGCGACGGCGTGGAGCCGGTGAGGAGCGCGGTCTGGAGTCCGAGCTTGGCGAACACATCGTGGGCGCTCCGAGCGTGTTGTTCGGCGAGGATCTCGGTGGGGGCCAAAAGGCACGACTGCCGACCGGCCGCCTGGGCCACCAAACCGGCCGCGAGGAGCGCTACGGCGGTCTTGCCGCTCCCCACGTCTCCTTGAACCATTCGGCTCATCGGGACGGCCGCGGCGAGGTCTTCGGCGATCTCGTCGAGAACGCGGCTTTGGGCCCTCGTGGGTGAAAAAGGGAGAGCGCGCTCGGCGAGCTCCCTCCAGCCCGAGTCCACGTTTTGGGCGAGACCGGGCTGTGCCTCCCGGTCTCCGCGGGCGAGGCCGAGCGCAAGCTGTAGGTAAAACAGCTCGTCGAACGCGAGCCGTCGACGAAGGGCATGCAAGGCGGCTGCGTCGACGTCCGTAGGAAGATGGGCGGCGTGTACCGCGGGCGCGAGAGGAGCGAGGTGAAAGGTCTCTCGCCATGACTCGGGCATGGGGTCCCAGACCTTCGCGGCGAGGACCTGGGCCAGGTTCTGGAGGATCTTCCGAAGGGTGGTGCTCGGCACCCCCTCGACATCGGGATAGACCGGACGAACGTCTCCCCCGGCCGTCTCATCTTCGCCTCGGACCACTTCCACATCGGGGTGCGCCATTTGTTTCTGCGCACCAAAAAAGGTCACGGCCCCGAACAGCCGCACCCGCGTTCCGACCGCGAGCCGGCTCTCCATGTCTTGGCGTCGAAAACGAAAGAAGCGACAGCTGAGAACCCCCGTGCCGTCCCGAACTGCCACCTCCCACATTCGCTTTCGACCCGCGCGGAGGGCGCTCGCCGCCACCACCCCCTGCACATGGGCCCGATCACCCGGACGCAGGTCGGCGATCGACGTCAGCTGACTCCGGTCCTCGTAGCGCATCGGAAGGTGAAAGAGCGCGTCCTGCACCGTCTCGATGCCCTTCGCGGCGAGCCGCTCTGCGGTCTTGGGTCCCACCCCCACCAGCTTCGCGAGCGAAGTGGCGGGCTCCGCCTCGTGCATCGGCTGACGCTTCCCCGACGTCGAAGGCGTCACCTTGGGGGCCGCCCGAAACAAGCTACGGGCCACCGGGAGGGGGCGCTTCGGGTTTGGGCCCGCCTCGTCGGGCGCGGGGGGGGTTGGGCTCACGTCCGCGGGAGGGGGCCGCGAGGGGGGAGGCGCGGAGGGCCGCGGTTTTTCCCGGGGCCCCCGAGTGCCATCCGAGGGGGTCTCCAGGGTCGGCTCCGCCCCCCCCTCCGCGATGCGGATCATTGCGGTCACGCGGGCCCGCTTCTCGCCGCGGTCCAGGTCGTCCAGTCCCGCCAGGAGCGCCCTGAGGTCGATCAAGATCTGAGGTGGGCAGCCTTCGCCGTCCGCTCTGGCTAGCAAACGTCCGAGGGTGCCCTCGAGGTCCTTGAGAACCCCAAGATTGGCGAAATCGTTCCGGGCTGCGAAGCGCAGAGGACGGAGGAAGGGATCGAGAGCGGGCGACGTCGCCATGACCGGGGACGGTCAGACGTACTCGACTTTGACGATTTCGTAGACCCGATCCCCAGACTTGGGTCGACGCAGCGTCACCTCATCCCCCTCGTGCTTGCCGAGGCAAACGCGGGCCAAGGGGGCGTTGATGGAGATGCGCTTGGCTTTCACGTCGGCCTCGTCGTGGCCCACGATCTGGTAAACGGTCTCGTCGTCGGACTCCAAGTCGAGCAGGGTCACGGTCGCCCCGAACATCACCCGATCGCCCGAAAGGCTCGAGGGGTCGATGACCTCCGCCAGGGCCAGCTTTGAGTCGATCTCTTGGATACGCCCCTCGATGAAGGACTGCTTTTCACGAGCCGCGTGGTACTCCGCGTTCTCGGACAGATCGCCGTGAGCGCGGGCCTCCTCGATCTCCTTGGAGGTCTTGGGTCGCTCGACGGTCTTCAGGCGCTTCAGCTCTTCCTTGAGGGATTCGTACCCTGCCGGGGTCATCGGTTCACGATCGGCCATGGCTTTGGTGATGCTCGCCGCGGCGAGACCTCGAAATGAAGCTCGGACCTGACAGCAGGTCAAGCCACTCTCGAGGCTTCCGGCGCATGAAGTCGGATTTCGAGCGCTCTTGGCGCTCTTCGCACAACGCTCAGAGAAGGGGGGCGATGACCAGAGCCACCACCGACATCAGCTTCACGAGGATGTTGAGGGACGGGCCCGCAGTGTCCTTGAAGGGGTCACCTACCGTGTCCCCAGTGACGGCGGCAGCGTGCTTCTCCGAGCCTTTGCCGGTGTTGGCCTCGAGGTCCTTCGGCTCCTCTTCGACCTGCTTCTTGGCGTTGTCCCAGGCGCCGCCCGCGTTCGACATGAAGATGGCCATGGCCACACCCGAGACGGTCACCCCCGCCAGCATCCCGGCGAGAGCGTTCTTGTCTGCGAAGCCGACGATCACGGGAAGGACGACGGCCATGAGCCCGGGGGCGATCATCATCCGCAAGGCCGCGGCGGTAGAGATATCAACGCACTTGGCGTACTCGGCGCGCGCCGTGCCCTCCATGAGACCGGGAATCTCGCGGAACTGACGGCGAACCTCCACGATCATCTCGTTCGCCGCGGCCCCCACCGCGCGCATCGCCATCGAGGAGAAGAGGAAGGGAAGCATGGCGCCAAAGAAGAGGCCGGACATCACCACCGGGTTGGTCAGGTCGATGCTGGTGATGCCCGCCTGGGATCGGAAGGCGGAGAACAGGGCCAAGGCCGTCAGGGCCGCGGAGGCGATGGCAAAGCCCTTTCCGATGGCGGCCGTGGTGTTCCCGACCGCATCGAGGTTGTCGGTCCGCTCGCGAACCTCCGGGGGAAGACCGCTCATCTCCGCGATGCCGCCCGCGTTGTCCGCGATCGGGCCGTAGGCGTCCACGGCGAGCTGGATGCCGGTGGTCGAGAGCATCCCGAGCGCGGCCATGGCGATGCCGTAGAGGCCGGCGGCGTAGTAGGCACCGACGGTCGCGGCCGCGATCAGGGTGATGGGGGCTGCCGTGGACTGCATACCCACGGCCAGTCCCGAGATGATGTTCGTCGCGGGGCCGGTCACCGAGTCGTTCACGATGTTGTTCACCGGAGGCCGGTGCTTTGCGCAGTAGTACTCAGTGATCACGCCGACGAGGACGCCCGAAACGAGACCGGCCAGAGTTGCCTGGAAGACCTGCATGGCCCCCACCTCCGTGCCGTCGGCCAAGACCAATGGCTCCGGGAGGACGTACTGAGCGAGCGGATACGTGACCGCGAGCATCACGCCGGCGGAAACGAAGGTGCCGGCGTTGAGGGCGGACTGAGGGTTCCCGCCTTCTTTGGTTCGGACCAGAAAGGTCCCAAAGATAGAAATGATGATGCCCGTTCCGGCGATGGCGAGCGGCAAGAGCACCCCGCGCAGAGCGCCCGACTGGGCCGCGGCGGCGATCACCATCGCGCCAATGATGGCCCCGACGTACGATTCGAAGAGGTCTGCGCCCATGCCCGCGACGTCACCGACGTTGTCGCCGACGTTGTCCGCGATGGTGGCGGGGTTTCGGGGGTCGTCCTCCGGGATGCCCTGCTCGACCTTACCCACCAGGTCAGCGCCCACGTCGGCGGCCTTGGTGTAGATCCCCCCGCCTACGCGGGCGAAGAGCGCGATCGACGAGGCGCCCAGGGAGAAGCCCGAGAGCACCGCCAGAGCCTTGCTCAGGCCCCCGGGGACCTCGAGGCTCTCGAGACCGAGCAGCTCCGGCTGCACATAGTAGAGGAGGAACAGGCCACCGAGCCCGATCATGGCCAGGCCCACCACGGACATCCCCATCACCGCTCCGCCGCGAAACGCGATGTTCAGCGCGGGAGCGAGCCCTTCGCGCGCCGCCGCAGTGGTGCGAACGTTGGCGGCGGTAGCGATGCGCATGCCGAAGTAGCCGGCGAGGCCGGAGCAGACCGCACCGACGACAAAAGATACTCCGACGAGGGACGAGGACTGAGGGTTGTTGGCGTTGGCCAAAAACAGCAGGCCCGCCACGACCACGACGAACATCGCGAGGATCCGGTACTCGCGCGACAGGAAGGCCATCGCGCCCTCTGCAATCGCCTGACCGATCTCCTTCATGCGGTCGGTGCCCTCGTCCTGGTTGCGGATCCAGTTGGAGGACATGAAGGCGTAGAGCAGGGCCAAAATGCCGGCCACCGGAGCCAGGTTGGCCAGGAGATACAGATCCTCAGGCTTCATATCGGGCGCGGTATCCGCCGAGTCGGAGCCGACGTCAACCCTCGCGCTGATGGCCGCGTTGCGCTAACCAGGTGGGCCGATGGGGCGACGCGCAGCCGCGATCACTCTCTTCCTCACGTTCCTGGCCGGGTGCCCCCAAAATCCGATCGAGGGCGCCCGAAGAGCCCTCGAGCGCGGTGACCTCGACGAGGCCGGCGAGACTTTTCTTCGCGTCGCACGCGCAGACCCCGCCCATCTCGCCGCCTGGGATGGAGCCGTCGAGGTGTGGTGCCGGCGCAAGGTAGCTGTCGCTCGATGCCTAGAGGTCCTCGACCTCGAGCTCGACTTCCTGGGGTCCATCGCGCGACATCATGACGCGCTGGCTGCGTCGCTCGAATCGCGGGCTCGGGCCCGGCTCGAGAGCGGACTGGCTAAGAGTGCCCTCGAGGATCTCGAGCGCGCCGAGGCCGCAGCCCCGGAGCGCGCCTCCATCCACGTCGTTCGAGCGCGGGCTCTCGGCATGCTGGGGCAATCGGAGGCGGCGAGAGCGGCCTTGGATCGAGCCTTGACGCTCGACCCCCACCACCGCGAAGGGCGGGCTCTGCTCGAAGACCTCTCGGACGAAGGGGCCTCCGGAGACGAGGCACGGTTCGGCGGAGAGACCTCACCCTAGATGCGACCGGCGGAACGAGGGTGCGTCAGGGAGGCCACCGCCGTGCCCATACGCACGCCCGCCCCAGGCTCCGGCCATCCCCGAAGACGGCGTTCGACGAGCAAGATCACGGTCGAGCCGAGTCCGAAAACGCCGATCTCTTCGCCCTTTTCCACCTGCACCGGCCGTGGCGGCACATGGCGGGCGATGGCCCGGCGGTGATCGACGTTGGTGCCGAGTTCTGGAGCGTGGGACACATAGATCTTCCCGACGATGGTGGCTCCGACCATCACCACGTCGACGCCACCAAAGCTCTCTGACTCCAGATGTACGATCACCCGCTCGTTGCGGGCGAAGACCGCATCCACCCGCTCGACGGAAGTGCGGTTGACGGGAAATAGATCCCCGGGAATGTGGGTCCATCCTTCGATACGCCCGCTCACCGGGGCGTGAATCCGGTGATAGTCCCGGGGCGAAAGATAGAAAGTGGCGAAGCTCCGCGGCTCGAATCCCCGCCCCCCTGCCCTCCGCCCTCCGCGGAGGGCCTCCACGGTGTACGTTCTACCCTTGGCCTGGGGAAGCGTCGACGAGGCTCCCCCGGCCGCATTCAAAGTCCCGTCCACAGGAGCCACGAGGACCTCAGGACGAGGGTCCACGGGGCGGGCTCCAGCCCGCAGGCGGCGGGTGAACAGGGATTCGACGGTGGGATAGCTGCCGAGAGGAAACTCGGCTTCATCGAGGTCCAGGCGCAGGGCCGCGGCGAAGCGACGAACCGCCATGCGGGAGCGAAGCTGCGCCCAGCTCCCAACCACTCGGGAGAGCCGACGACGAGGTATGCCGCGCACCGCGGCCATATAGAGCTCCTCCCGGCCCGTCATCTCACATAGCCTCGAGATCCTCGCGCACCTGGGCGGGGTGAGTCTTGGTGGCTACTTTGGGGTAGATCTTGGCGATCTTTCCGTCCTCGTCGATGATCACGGTGGTCCGCAGTATCCCGATGCTGGTGCGGCCCATGAATTTCTTTTCCCCCCAGCTCCCGTACGCGGCGATCGTCTCCGCCGACGGATCCGAGAGAAGGCGAAACGGAAGCCCGTGCTTGTCACGAAATCCCGCGTGAGTTCGCACCGAGTCTCGGCTTACGCCCAAGACCACGGCTCCGAGATCGCTCAACTCGTCGTGGAGATCTCGAAACCCCTGAGCTTCGACGGTGCAGCCGGGGGTGTTGTCCTTCGGATAGAAGTAGAGCACGACTTTCTTTCCCCTCAAGTCCGATAGGTCCACCTCGCTGCCGTCGTCCGCCGGGAGGGTAAAGGCGGGAGCCAGCGACCCCACGGCCGGGGCCGGACGAGGCTCGACCTCTGGGGCCGCCTTCGCCGGCGCCTTCTTCTTCGCCGGGGCCTTCTTCTTGGCGGCCGCCTTCTGGGTAGGAGCCTTCTTCTTGGTCGCCATCCTGCATCGATTCGTCGGCAACGGGACGGAGATCAAGAAAAGCCCCGCGCCAAGGCCCAAATCAAAAGGAGAGGAAGCTCTGAGAAAAGGCGAGCCAAACCTCGGGCGCCCCCAGCTCGAACCTCTGGCTCTCTACCGAGACGAGAGGAAAGGCCACGTCGATGGCCAGGACTCCCGGTCGAAGCCCGAGGTAGTCGAGATACGCTCGAAAGCCATAGCCCACGGTGGCTCGGAACCCTCCTCCGAGCCCTTCCAGTTCGTCCGCGATCAGCCCGCCTTCGGCGAAGAGCGCCCCGTCCACGCGATCCGCCCATACCAGTCGGAGTCCGTCGACCTCAGCGTCCCGAAGCAAGGGATGGACCCACTCGCCGGCCAGCAAGGTCCGCAGCCGACCTTGCTCCTCGCCCACCCGGTATCCGCGCAGTCCGAATCGGCCGCCCACATCGAAAGCGAGCTGAGGACGGGGTCGTCCGAGCACCCAAGCGTCGACGCGGGCCCTCACCGAGAACGTGTGAGCATGTCCAACTCGGACACTCCTGAGCACCGCTCCGCGAATCGCGAGGGCATCATCGGTGTCGACGCTGCGGCCCCGACCATCGCGGGCAAGAATCCGAGCGTAGGTGAGCCGAGCTCGAAGGCCCGTCCCCGCCTCGGGGGCGAAAGAGGTGACGCGGTCGTCGTAGCCGAAGCGAAGGGAGGTCCGGGCCGCCCAGGCCCCGGTCGCGCCCTCGACGAAGCCCTCCCGGAGGCGCTCACCGGTCAGGACCCAGGCCAAGGAGCTCGATCGGCGGTTCGGGGTTACCGGTCTCCCAAAAGCGCGGCGCACCTGACCGGTGACCGCGAAAGCGTCGGGCGCGAAGTTGCCGGCGAGGCCAAAGGCCCACGTCGGATCGAACTGCCGAGCGAAGGAGAGGCTGAGCCCAGTGTCCAAAGTCCCACCGGTGGCTCCGACGAGGATGTTGAAGGAGTTGAGGAGGACCCGCCACCCGGGGTGGGAGCGGTCATCGAGGCGCGGATTCGGAGACCCGAGGGCTGGCGTCTGCACCAACCGCCCGTCTGGGTCGAGAGTGACCGAAGACAAGGGCGCGGAGAGCGTGGCCGTAATCACGCGCAGGGCCGAGGACGTCGCGGGAGCTCGCACCACCCTCTTGCGCCCCTCGGCGTCCTCGAGACGGACCATGACGGGTTCGGCGACCTCAGCTCCGCGTCTCTCGATCTCGACGCGGGCCCGATGGTGCACGCCCATGTTCTCGCTGCCCCATGTTCCGAGCCGGTAGGCAACTTCGGGATAAGGACCCAACCACGTCCGAAGGAACGCGGAGGCCCCGGGCCCCGGCGAACCGCGGAGGCTCGCGGCGAGGGTCGGAGCGAGCGGCGCCCCCGCCCGCAGCTCTTCCGCGACCTCGAAAGCTCTCGCGGTGCCCACCCGGTCGACGAGCTTCTCGTACAGGATCTTTCCCCGCGGCCATCCGGAGGGAAAGCGGGTCAGTGAGGCCCGGAGCGGATCCTCTTCCTGAAGAACCCGAAAGTAGGCCTCTCGAAACGGAATCTGGGGCGCATAGAGGAGCGAGTCGACCGCGGGCACAAAAGAGAACGGGCCGAGAAGCTCAGAAGCTTCGGGCGATCCGGCCTGGGCCTCGAGCCATCTATCCACGCGCGCCGCGGCCACGAAGTCTGCGATCAAAGGGGCGCTTCGGCGGAGCCCGCTCGCGAAGAACAGCGCTCGCAGGAGAGCCTGCCGCTCAAATCGATCGAGATCTTCCAGAGGCCACCCTCGAAACGCATGGTCACTCACCAGCACGACCCCCGCCCCGAGGCCGCGCGCCAGCTCGCGGCGCAAAGGTGCTTCTACGATCAGCAAAGGCCCCTCGAGCTCGACGGAGGCTATAGTCTTCAGCACGGCCCTTCGGCGGCGCAGTTCGGCGGGGTCCGAGCTTCGCCCCCGGGGAGAGATGAAAGCTCCCCTTCGAACCGGGAGCGCCGCCGACTCGGGCGGCAGTACGAGCAACGGCGGTATCCCTCCGACGGTCTGCACATGCACCCACCGAGGTCCGCTCCCCGGGAGCCACGGAACCCAAGTGGAAGCGACGACGGCTGAGGCTCCCGCGGGGAGCTGCACCTTGAGATCGACCCGCCCTCGGGGAGGGCTCCGCCCCTTGGCGGCCCCGACCTGAGGATACCAACGGCCTCCCAAGGTGAGCTGGCGCCCTATCACCCCGAAGGGGCCGTAGCGCCTCGGCACGTCCAGCCTCGCTCGCACTGCGATCGCGCATGGCCGGCCCGGGCTGCGGACCCACAGGAGGCTGGAGCCGTCCTCGAGACGTTCGCGACGAAAGCTCACCGGTTCTCCGTCCAGCTCCACCCGCACGTCGGAGAACCCGCCACCCTCGAAGCCCCACCGATACATGAGCGGCTCATCGGCGGGAGGAAGTGACGCCGGGGGGGCGCGGAATCGGTCCGCTCCGAGCGCCACGGGGATCTCGGGGGCGGTGCTCGTCCAGGCGACCTCGACAGCCAAGGAAACGCTCCGAAGGTCGGAGGCCACCCGAGCCTCCACGGTGCTCACGAGAGCGGCCTGCGAGACCTCAGCCGAGTCGGGAGAAGAGCCGATCGCACCCTGCGCGAGGGCCACGGCCACCAGGACGGCCCCGCTCAGGGAAGCATCACCACGTTGCCAAAGCGTCGCATCGCCGCCTCGCCCACCCGCCGCATCTCGCGCTCGTTGAGCTTGGCGGAGACCGGCGCGGCAAGCAGTGGCACCAGTCGTCCGAAGGCCCCGAGGCCGTGCCGCACCGCCAGCGCGCGGGCCAGAGCCCCGAGCACCCGGGGGCCCGATCGGATGACGTCCTCCACCCCGTGCACGCGACCGATGACGTCCACGAGCGCTTCTTCGCCGCTTCGACCGCGTAGCTCGATGCCGTAGGCTTCGGCGATCGAGACCGTAACCGCGAGCTGGCAGTAGGCGAACAGCAGGAGGTTCAAGGGGACGCCCATGAAGCCGAGGACTCCGGTCATGCCGCCCTCGACCTTGGCCACCGTGGTCCACCGGTCGAGCATCACGTTGGCAAGCCGGTCATTGGAGGCTCGAGGCTCAGCGCGACGAATGAAGTCCATATGGAGTCGCGCCCGCTTCCTCTCCTGTTCGATGAGATCTCTGAGGCGCTGCCGGGCCGAGCCGGCGGGATCCTCGAGAAGAGACCGCAGGGTTCCATCGGAGCTCCGGTGCTCGGACACCACCTCGTGTTCATACCAGCGGAGCGCCTCGCGGCGCGACTGTGAAGTGCGCCCCGGTCCGCCTCGGCCGCAAGTCCCGCGCCCTCCGCGCGGGCCGTCTCGAAGACAGGCTCGGAGCTCGGACACCCAACTGGTATCTCAAGGCGATGGGCGAACCCGAGCCCCTCCTTCGCCTCGCCGACCGGGTCGCGGAACTCCGTCGTCGCCTTCGTGCTGATGTGGACGACGGCCAGGAGTCCGAGGCGAGCGTGGACCGTGTACGTGTGCGCGATGTCACTCCTCCCTCGTTCAGCGTGGGCTTCGTAGGCCCCGAAGGTCGATGGACCGTCGAGCTCCCCCTGACCCTCGAAGGTCCGCCGCTCCGCCTCGACTGCGACCTTTGCGGTCCCTCCTGCATACACGGACTGGAAGCGGTCGACCTGCTCCAGACCTGGCTCGAACGCGACCCCGAGGGACGGCGGGAAGAAGTCGAAAGACTGATTGCGGTCCCTCCGTGGCAGCGATTCATCGAGACATTCGACGAAGCTCTCGAGGCGGCAGAGAAGGTGGCTGCGTCCCGACACGCAGTTCGCTTCTGGTGGGCCGTGGATATCGAAGCCCTTCGCATCGAACCGTGGGTGGAGCGTCCCACCCGAGCCGCTGGAGCCTTTGCCCGACCTTGCAGAATCGCGCTGGAAGCCGTGGAGAGCGAGACGAACTTGGGGCCCGCGGACAGCGCCGCGCTCGCTGCCGCCCGCGTGCTCCGGGCCGAGCGCCGGGCGGCCGAGCGCGAGGGACGAGGACGAGCCACGCTCTCTACGGCCCTCCTCGCGCTCGTGGACCATCCACGGGTCACGCTGGGTCCCCCTGGAGGCTCACCGTGGACGGTGACCCGGGTCCGTCCCCACATTCGGCTCCATCGGGGGCCTGACCACGTCGAGCTGGAGGTCCAGGTCGGCGACCGGACGCTCAAACCGCAGGAGCTTCGCGCCGCCGCACGCCACCCTCAGCTTCACGTACGCGAATCGAGCCGGCGCCTCGAGCTCGTCGCGGTGGAGGCCCCCGTGGCTCGGCTCCTCGAGAGCTGGACGGGAACGGTCACGGTGCCTGAGTCCCACATCCCCGACATCATGGCCCGCTTATCGCGAGCTGCGCTTCACCTGACCGTCGATGCGGGTGACGACACGGCGGAGGACCAAGTCGACGCTCAAGAGGAGCTGGTCGCCCTCCTCTCGCCCTTCTCAGAGGGACTCCACGTCGAGCTCAAGGCGCGACCGCTGCCGTTTGGCCCGTTGCTTCCCCCGGGCCACGGCCATGAGGAGGTCCTTGCAGCCACTCCGGACCGGCGCGTCCTGCGGGGGCGCAGAGACCTCGAGCGAGAGCGGGAGCGCGCCCAGCGCCTCGTTGCGGAGCTCGGACTCGATGCCTACGCGGACTCCATCTCTTGGCACTACGCGGTCACCCCGCTGGAGTCCGCGTTCGACCGACTCGAAGCCCTCGAGGCGGCCCCTATCGAGTGCCAGTGGCGGGAGGGTGCTCGCTGGCATCCCCCCGTGGAAGCGGGACTCGACGGTCTTCGGCTCTCGGTGCGGAGCGAAGACGATCTTCTCGGCCTCGACGGCAGCATTGAGCTCGACGATCGGAGGATTCATCTCGCCGTCATGCTGGAAGCGGCGCGTCGAGATCGCGGCTTGGTCCCCTTGGGGGACGGGCTCTTTTTGAAGATGCAGGAAGCCCTGCGCTCCCGCTTGGCCGCGATCGCGCGCTTCACTCGGCGACAAAAGGAGGGGACGAAGGTCGCGCTCGCCGGGCTCGAGGCGGTCGAGGAGCTTGCCGACGCGGTCGGCGCGGACCTGCAACCCAGTTTTCGTGAGCTGGTCCGGAAGGTGGATGAAGCGTCGCGCCTCGAGCCCATGGTCCCATCAGCCCTCAAGGGAACGCTGAGGAGCTATCAGATCGACGGATTTCGGTGGATGACCCGACTGGCCGCGTGGGGAGCCGGGGCCGTCCTCGCCGACGACATGGGTCTCGGAAAGACCATTCAGGCCATCGCCATCCTGCTCGATCGATCCGCCGAGGGGCCTCAGCTCGTGGTGGCCCCAACCTCCGTGGGCTTCAATTGGCGGAGGGAGCTGGAGCGCTTCGCGCCCTCCCTGGCGGTGGTGGACTACACCGGCCCCGGTCGCTCGGCCGAAGAAGCGGGCCCGGAGGAGGTTTGGGTGACGACCTATGGCGTCCTTCTCCGAGACGCTGAGGCCCTCGCCGCACACAGCTTCGAGACGGTCGTCTTCGACGAAGCCCAAGCCTTGAAGAACCCTCGCACCGCCCGCACCCGGGCCGCGCGGCGCTTGCGGGCGAAGTGGCGGGTGGCGCTCACCGGGACCCCCATGGAGAATCACCCGGCCGACCTCTGGTCCCTCTTCTCGGTCGTCTTTCCGAGCTTGCTGGGCAGCTGGGAGCGCTTCCGAGAAGCTTTCCTTCCCGCCAGCGAAGCGGTCCTCGACGCCTCCATGCGGGCCGAGCCCGCCACCACTTCGGGCACCGAGCGGGAGGTGCCCGTCCTTCCGAGCCACGCCCTCCGTCGCGCCGTCGCCCCCTACATTCTTCGCCGCACCAAAGCCGAGGTGGCCCCGGAGCTTCCGCCGCGCACCGAAATCACGGTCGATGTCACGCTCTCGTCTCGCGAGAGAGCCCTCTATGAGGACGCGCGCCTCGCGGCCGTTGCCGAGATCCAGCGCCACCCGGCGACGATGGCCACGAACCTTCATGTGCGCATGTTCACGGCTTTGACGCGTCTGAGGCAGCTCGCTTGCCACCCCCGCCTCGTCGACCCGAAGAGCCGCGTCCCCAGCGCCAAGCTCGAGCGCTTCCTTCAGATCATCGAAGACCTCCTCGCGGAAGGTCGGCGGGCCCTGGTGTTCAGCCAGTTCGTTCAACATCTCGAGATCGTGCGAGAGGCCCTAAAGGCCAGGGGAGTGGCTACGCTGTGGCTGGACGGCGCGAGCTCGGCCAAAGCACGGGCTAGGGCGGTCGATGCCTTTCAGGACGGCTCCGTGCCGATCTTTCTGGTGTCCCTCAAGGCGGGCGGCACCGGCCTGAATCTGACCGCCGCGGACACCGTGATCCACCTCGACCCCTGGTGGAACCCCGCCGTGGAAGACCAAGCCACGGATCGCACCCACCGGATCGGCCAGACCAGGCCGGTAACGGTCCTTCGATTGGTCACTCGGGACACCGTCGAACCCGCCATCCTCCGCATGAACGCGCGCAAACGCCGCGCCGTCGCCGAGTTGATGCAGGGCGCGGACGCGGTCGGCCGTTTGGATGCCCAGGCGCTCGCCGACCTGATCCGAGGCGCAGGGCAGCTCGAACCGTAGTCGCGACGAGTGCTCGACCTGCGCTTCGCGGGGCCGCTAGCTTCCGGGCCGTGACCCAACTTCATCGCGCATCGCGCGCGCTGGCTGCCGCGGGCCTCGTGGCCTGGGCCGCGGGATGCATCACGAACCGCTCTCCGGTCGCGGAACCCGCCGGAGCCGCACCTCGCCCGGCCCCCATCTCCGTCGCCCATGAGCTCTATCAGCTCGAGAATGGCCTGACCGTCATCCTGCATCCGGACCGCCGCCTCCCCATCGTCGCCGTCAGCGTCTGGTACGACGTAGGCGCGCTTCACGAGCGAAAGGGGCGCGCTGGATTCGCCCACCTCTTCGAGCACATGATGTTCCAGGGGAGCCCCAACGTGGGGGAGGACCGGCACTTCGCGGTGCTCGAGGCTCTCGGAGCGAGTCAGGTCAACGGCACCACGAGTTTCGACCGCACCAACTATTTCGAGACGGTACCCTCCAACGCCCTCGAGACCGCCCTCTGGCTGGAGTCGGACCGGATGGGTTTCCTCCTCGAATCGATCACTCCCAAGAGTCTCGCCAACCAGATCGATGTGGTGAAGAACGAGCGCCGCCAATCCGTGGAGAGCGCCCCTTACGGCCTCATGGATGAGCGTCTGACTCAGACGCTGTACCCAAAGCCGCACCCCTACAACGGCAACGTCATCGGTTCGATGGAGGAGATCGGGGCCGCCACCCTGGAGGACGTCCGCGAGTTCTTCCGAACGTACTATTCTCCCGCCAACGCCACCCTCACCATAGCCGGGGACATCGACGTCGAACAAACCAAGACTTGGATCCAGCAATACTTTGGCCCCCTCAAAGGCCGCCCCAAGCCTGAACGCCCCTTCTTCGAAATGGCTACCCTCGCCAAGGAGAAGGTCATCAACTTCGACGAACCTGCGGGGCGGCTACCCAAGCTCAGCGTGGCGTGGCCGGGGCCGTCCGCCTACTCGGAGGACTCCGCCGCTCTCGATCTTCTCGCCTTCGTGATCTCGGGAACGCGGTCGTCCCGACTCGATGAGAAAGTGAGCTTTCAGGATCCCCTGGCGCAGAGCGTCACCGCTTACTATCAGGAGTTCTTCGCGGGAGGGCAGTTTCAGATAGATATCGTCGTCCAGCCGGGCCGAACCCTTCAGGAGGCTCTTTCCGCCGTAGACGAGGTCCTAGCCAGCCTGACGACGCGTCCTCCGACCCAGGCCGAGCTCAATCGTGCCAAGAACGCGCAAGAGACGCGGATGCTCTTTGGCCTCGAGAGACTCGGTGGCTTCGGCGGCCGCGCTGAGCAACTCCAGACCTATTACTATCACTTCGGCGACCCGGACCGATTCGAATGGGATATCAGTCGCTACCGACGGGTGACCGTCGACGATCTGGTGCGCGTCGCCAAAGCCTATCTCACCCCCCGGCGCATCGTGCTCAAGGCAAAGCCCGCATCCGCTCCCGCCGTATCCGAGGTCTCCCGATGAACGCCCTCTCCCCTTCTACGTCCGCTGCGGCCCTCCTGACCGCCTTAGCCGCCCTCTCGACGTCTACGGTCGAGGCGGCCCCGAGCACGCCCCCCGCGGAAGCCAGCGACTCCGCGTGGCGAGCCCAGCCCCCGCCGCTAGGCCCAAGCCCCAAGCTCGTCCTCCCGACCTTTCAGAAGGCCACCCTCGACAACGGGCTTACGGTCCTCGTGGCCCGGCTGAATCGGCTTCCCCTGGTGGCCTTCCAGCTGGTCACCAAGGGCGGCGCAGCTCTGGACCCCGCCGAAGCCCACGGCCTCGGAAACCTCATTTACGGCATGTTGGGCGAAGGCGCCGGATCTCGGAGCGCCCTGGCCTTCTCGGACGCGGTGGCCGACCTCGGGGGCTCCTTTTCATCGGGCAGCGGCCGCGATCGGGGCTCCGTGTCCATCAGCGGCCTCTCCCGGCACAGTGAGGCGCTTGCGCAGCTCCTGGCCGACGCCGTGCTCCGGCCTCGGATGGAGTCAGCCGCTTTCGACCGCCTCAAGGCGCGGACGTTGGCGGGGCTTCAGGCGCGGCTCGGCAGCCCGCAGGGTCTGGCCTTCCTGAGGCTCCCCACCCTCCTGTACGGCGCGGATCACCCACTCGGGCATCCGCCCTCCGGCACCCTCGAGTCGCTCCCCGGAATTGGCCTCGAGGACGTCGACACCCACCGAAAGCTCCTTCTCGACCCCAAAAGATCGGCCTTCGTAGCCGTGGGGAACATCACCCTCGAGGCCGGAGTGGCGCTCGCCCAACGTCACTTCGGGAGCTGGACCGCGCCGGATGCGCCGCCTCTCACGATTCCCCCCGTGGAAGCTCGAGAACGAAGTCAGATCGTGTTCATCGACAAGCCTGGGAGCCCCCAGACGATGGCCGTCCTCGGCCGGCCCCTGTTCGGACGCGGCCATCCGCAGGAGCAAGCCCTGAGCTTGGCCAACCAGGCTTGGGGAGGGAGCTTCTCTTCGCGTCTCAACATGAACCTACGGGAGGAGAAGGGCTACACCTACGGAGCCGGCTCGCAGGTGAGCTTCCGGAACTCGGTCGGAGTTTTCGTCGCCTACGCCGCCCTTCAGCGGGTCTTCAGCGCCCCCGGTCTGAAAGAGTTCTTTGTCGAACTCACGGACCTCGAGACGAAGCCCCTGAGCGACGAGGAGATCGAGCGGGTGCGAACCGGGCTAGTGCGGTCGCTTCCAGGAGACTTCGAAGGCATCGGAAACCTCGCCGGGGCGGCGGCTCAGATCTTCGCCTACGACCTGCCGCTCGATCACTACGCTCGCCTCGCCGCCCGCATCGAGTCCACCACTGCGGACGAAGTGCGGGCCGCCGCGGACGCCTTCTTGGACCCCGGGGTCATGCAGGTGCTCATGGTAGGCGACGCAAAGACGGTCGTGCCGGCGCTCGAGGGGCTCGGCTTTTCGCCGATTACGCGCGTCGAGCCATGACGTCCGTCGGCTGAGCCTGGGGCTCCAGTGCCGGGGTTCGCCCGCGCTCGACGCCGACCCCTCGGAGGGGCGATGCTTCTGACACCCGGACGCCACGGGACGATCCCTGGACCGTCGCGGGTTGGAGTATCGACGCCATGACCATCGCTCTGACCGCTCTCCTGGCCCTCTCCGCCTCGCCGTCCGGCCCTTCGATCTCGGACCCGACCGAGATTCTCGTCGATCTGCGCGACGATACTACCGACGCTGACGCTCAAGACCTCGGTCGAGCACATGGGCTTCGGCTGAGGCTCAACTCGCCGCAGGCGGTCGACGAGCGTTTCTTCGTGGCGCCGGTGGCGCCCTCGCGGTTCGAGACCCTGGTGAAGGCCCTTCGAAAGGATCCGCGGGTCGAAAACGTCGAGCCCAACTGGGTCTACGGCCTTCCCCGGGGCGAGAACTTGGCCAGCCCCTCGGAGCTTCCCGAGGAGGTCGAGCCGACGAAGGGGCCGCGACCTCCCAACGACCCGCTTTGGCCCAAGCAGTGGTCCTTCCGCATGGTCGACGCCCCCGAAGCGTGGACCCGGGCCAGCGGCCGAGGCGTGGTCGTAGCCGTGATCGACACCGGTGTGGCCTTCGAGAAATACAAGAAGTTCCGACTGGTCGAGGACCTCGACGGGACCCGCTTCGTCGAGGGCTACAACTTCATCTCGGACACCAAGCACGCGAACGACGACCACGGCCATGGCACCCACGTCGCCGGCACCATCGCGCAGTCCACGTTCAACGGACGCGGCGTGGCGGGTCTCGCGTATGAGGCCAAGATCATGCCCCTCAAGGTGCTCTCCAAACGCGGTTTCGGCACCGCGGGGGACATCGCGGATGCGATCCGCTTCGCCGCCGATGAAGGCGCTCACGTGATGAACCTCTCTCTCGGGGGAGGACCGCGTTCCCGGGTCATGGAGTCGGCGGTGGCGTACGCTCGTAAGAAGGGCGTCTTGGTCATCTGCGCCGCGGGCAACGGCGGGCGGGCCCGGGTGGAATACCCAGCCGCCTATCCTGGCGCCTTCGCGGTGAGCTCGGTGGGCCCCACCAAGCGTCTGGCCTTCTACAGCTCCTACGGACCCGAAGTCGCCGTGGCTGGACCTGGCGGGGACAAGAACCTCGGCGGCGACGACGGAGGCATCCTCCAGAACACCATCGTGGCCAACCGCCCGGAGCTGACGAACCTATACCTTTCGTATCAGGGCACCTCGATGGCCACTCCCCACGTGGCCGGCATCGCCGCCCTCGTCATCTCCGCCGGCGTCACGGACGCCGCCAAGGTGGAGGCGATCCTTCGGGAGACGGCCGAGGACCTCGGCGCAGGAGGTCGAGACGACCGATTCGGACACGGCTTGGTCAACGCGGCCAAAGCGGTTGAGGCTGCCCAGGCTTCGCGCGGGAGCTGGGCCCACGGCCTCCTCGCGGTGATCGGACTCCTCGGCGTCGCGCTGAGGCGCGGGGTGCGCCTCGCCGGAGGGCGCTTCGCTGGCGCCCTCGTGGGGGCGTCGCTCGGAAGCGGTGTCCTCTCGGCGCTCCTGCCCGGCTTGGGCTGGCTGGTCTCGGCCCCCCTCTGGGACCTTGGGGTGTTGGGCGCCGCCGCCCACTTCACGGCGCTGTGGGCATCCGCCGTCCCGATGCTCTTCCTTGCGATCGGGCTCCTTGCGGTGCCGCGCCTTCGCGGACTCCTCATCGGCCTTTCCGTAGGGTGGGCTGCTCATCTAGGCATCACCGCCGTCGCGGGCGGCGTAGATGTTCTTGGGATCCCGGGCGAGGCGGGATGGTTCGACCGCGCCTGGCTCGCCCTGCAATCTATCCTTCTTTTCGCTCTCGCCCTGCGCATCGCTCGCGCCCGCTGAACCCCTCCGATACTTTCGAGTCACTTTCTCGACGTCGAGGGGTTGCACTGACCGCCTTCGAGGCGCATTGTGAAGCTGGAGCTGGGGAGAACCCCAACCCCTCCGAGAAGCTCTCGGATGGGTTGGAACTTACTCTCAGCTGAGCAACTCCAAAAGCCTCGGTGGCTCTCCGGGGTCGGAAGGGAGTTGCGGGAGGGCGAGCACCATCGAGAGCGAACTCGAGGAACATTCGAAATCCCGTTGAAAGATACCCATGCTTGGCATGGGGTGGTCGTGCGCGAGCCCGAGCGAAGCCAGGCCGGTCCGTCCTTGGTGCCATCTCTCACCCACCGCAACGCAACCCACGTTGCGCGAGAGTTGTATAACTGAGGAAAGTGACTTGTCTCGGCGAGCCGCGGCGTATCGTCAATCCCGCCCGGTAGAGCCGGCCCCGGCGCACGACGACGAAAGCCCGCCCCGCGAATCCATCGCCGGGCGGGCTTTGCTTTTTTGGTGCAGCTTCGACAAGAGCCGTGTCCGTGCCCTCCCTCCAGGAGATCGTCGAGACCTTGGCAAACCTCGAAGGCTCGGCCGCCCCGATCCTCTTTTTGGTCTCCGTCGTCGACGTGGTGCTGTGTCTCCCGGCGGCCTGGCTCGCCTTTAGCGCCGGCGCTCTCCTGGGACTGGTCAAGGGCACCCTCGTGGTGAATCTCGCCGGAGTGACCAGCGCTGCCCTCGTACGTCTCCTCGCTCACGGCCCCGTGGGTCGCCCCGTGCTTGGCTGGCTGGAACGGAGCCCGAAGCTGAGCCTGATACGTCGAGTGCTCGAGGACGGTGGCTGGAAGCTGACTCTTTTGATTCGGCTCTCCCCGGCTTTGCCCCTCGGGCTCACCCACTGGCTATTCGGGTTCGTACGGCTCCCGCTCCCGGTCTATTTGCTCGTGACCGCGGTCGCGACCTTTCCCGCTCAGCTGATGTGGGCGCACTTCGGGGTCACGGGGCGCCAGGGCATCGAGCTTTGGGCCCATCCCGAGACGGCAGACCCGCTGCAACTCGCGTTCATGGCCACGAGCGTGGTCGCCACGGTCGCGTCCGTGACGTTCCTCGGAGTGCTGGCTCGCCGCCGGGTTCAGGTCGAGATGGACCGGGCGCGCGTGGCACCCTAGCTCAGGGACCGATGCTCGACCTGTACGTCTCGGAACCCGACTCGGGCGAGATCCGGCGTCGCCGGTGGGCCTTCGCCGTGATCTCTGGTCCGGACGCGGGGCATCGCTTCATCCCTGACCGGAGCCCCGCGCTCGCGGGCGCGGCCCCCTCGGCCGATCTGTGCCTCTCCGACGAAACGGTCTCTCGGCTCCACGCAGAGATCGACCTCTTCTCAGGCGGGATCCGGGTGCGGGATCTACAAAGCACCAACGGCACCTGGCGCGATGGGGAGCGCACCCGATCTACCTGGCTCGGACCTCGAGACCGCTTTGGCCTCGGGGAGACCCGCCTTCAGATCATCGCCCTCGACACACCCGCCGTCCCGCCTCCGATGCCGGCCGAGTCCGATCTCGTCGCTGTTTCGGAGAGCACCCGGCGGGTGGCGAGGTGGGTGTCGATTCTGGCCGGTCTCGACGACGGGGTGGCGTTGGTCGGGCCGCGGGGATCCGGCCGAAGAACGTGGGCGAGGCGCCTTCACGAGATATCGCCGCGCCGCGACGGGCCGTTCGTGGAGGCCTTTGCCGGCCGCCCGGACCTCCTCTCAGAGGGCGGTCCGATGGCTCGGTCTGAGCAGGGGACGTTGCTTCTCGACACCCCCGGCGCCCTCGACCCCGGAGCCCAGCTCCAGCTTCTGGAGGCTCTCGACCGGGACCGCGCCCCGCGAGTTCTCGTCCGTGACGTCGCCCCGATCCACGGTCAACTGGTGCATGGGCTCGGCGAACGGCTGGCCCCGGTGCATCTGCCCCTGGATCCCCTCTCACATCGTCCCGCGGATCTCGAGGCGTGGCTCCGTCGACTCGCGGCGGCCCGGGGCATGCGCTCTTTGGGAGCGGCGCTCAATCGCTGGCGACGTACGCAGCCCAAAACGAGCTTCGAGAGCTCGGCCCGGGCCTTCGAGGACGCGAGCCCGGAAGAGGAGACGCTGCGGGCTGCCGTCCTCGAAGACCTCCTCCGCAGCTTCGAAGGGGACGTGGACGCGGCCGCGAGGGCTTTGGCGGTGTCGTCTCGGGAGCTCTTCGCGGAGCTGTCGCGGCGCGACGTACCTATCCCGGAGTGAGCTGTTTTTGACCTGATGCCCGACGT
The DNA here is from genome assembly GCA_039819565.1 of Myxococcota bacterium. Taxonomy (GTDB): domain Bacteria; phylum Myxococcota; class Kuafuiibacteriia; order Kuafuiibacteriales; family Kuafuiibacteriaceae; genus JAHQVK01. Next base: position 63,444 of record JBCBRU010000001.1, read on the forward strand.
GCCCATGATCTCGACATGTTGGAGGTAGCTGCGCTCCTGGTGGCGGTCGGCGTGAGCCCGTTTCTGGCGGTCGCGTCGTTCGGCTTGGCCGATGTTCTTGGTCTGGGGACACTCCCCGACGGCCTCTCCGCGATGGCCCATCCGGTCAGTATCGTATTGAGCGCGTCCCTGGGCGCGGTCCTGCATTCGGGTCGCTCGTCCAAGTTTACGAAGCCTTTCGCGGAGCTCGGGGGCCTCGTCGAGTCGGCCTTTGCCCTCGTCGTCGGCCTTGCCGCCACCCTTCCGCTGATCTCGGCTCTGGGTACGGGAGGTGCGGTCGCCTTTGCTCTCGCGGTGTTGACCTTGCTGACCCTCATCCTCGCGGTGCGCACCAGCCTGGACGTCTTGGTCTGGCTCACCCCCCTCCCGTTCGTCGACGCGGCGTTTCAGACGACCAAGCTGATGGTGGCCGGTCTCCTCGTGGCAGCGACCCTCATCTCCCCTCCCGCCGCCCTCGTCATGGCCGGGGCGGGGCTCCTCGGTGCCGGCCTCCTGGGCCGGTGGGCGGCACGCGGACTCCGGCTCGGGTGGACGGTCCTCGGCGATCGCACCTGGCGTCGAGGCGAACTCCGAGGCATCCCCCGAGACGAGGTCGTGGACGGCGATCTCGGCCCCTTCGACGGTTTTGCTCTCGACCTCCCCGGCGTGGCTCGACACGCCCCCGCCCAGGTGGAGCTACGCGCCGGTCGGTGGTTCCTCATCGGAGCTGGCCCTGGGGGACCGACCACCCCCGATACGCCGCTGGGCGAAGGTGAGCATGCGGTCCTGGCCCGCACCTGGGCGGGACTGGAACTCCGTATCGGTGAGCGCGCGGTCCTGCTTCCTCCTCGGTACCTCCCGTTCACGGAGCAGATTCGTGAGGAGTCAAGGGCGTCTCCCAGCCCTCGCGCGGCCTCCTCAAAGAGCGCTCGCGAGGATCGTCGGCGGAGTATCGGCGTGGGCCGTCAGACTCCTAACGCCTCGTGATGTCTGTTAAAAAGTGTAGCTCGGATTGCCAAGAGGGCGGCCCCGCCGGTAGACGCCCCGAAATGCTGCGTCGCCTTGCCGTTTGTCTCGGGCTTCTTGTTGCCGCCTGCGGCGACGACAGCCCCCTACAACCCGCGGACAGCGGAACCGTAGCGCCGCCGCCAGATCTGGGGCCGCCAGATTCGGGGGTCACGCCCTTCGATGCGGGGACCCGGCCCGACACCGGATCGCCGGACGCTGGCTTCGCGGACCCGTCTATCCTCGGCCAAGGTCAGGAGATCATTGGGGGGCCGCTCCTTTTCGTGACGCTACGGGGCACGCTGACTTCGACCATGCCCCCGCTGGTGCTCCTTCCTACCGGCCCGATGCATGGCCAGGAGTACCTCTACGACCCGACCGAGTTCCTCCTCGGTTCGGGCGGCGTCGATGCTCCGAATCGCCTGATGGTCTACCTCGACCTTCGCGCCACGGGACGCTCCGCGTTCGGGGCCATCGGGGACGCGGAGGTCACGGTGGAAAACCACATCAAGGACGTCGAGAACATCGTGACCTATATCGACGGCCTTCTCGGCCGAACCGGCCCCATCGACTTCCTCGGACACGGCTACGGCGCTGGGATCGCCGTACTTTATGCCGCCCGCCACGGCGACCGGGTCAGTCGCCTGGTGCTGTCGAATCCCTTCCCTGCGAACGTCCAGGACAACGCTCGCTGGAACGAGAACTACCGCGCCCGCCTCAACGCCGCGGAGTCCGAGCGGCTCGTCGACCTCACCCAGCCCCGGATCTGTCTGCAGGATCTCGAGCGCTGCAGCCTCGAGGCCTGGAACATCATCGGCCCCACCTGGATCTGTCGCGAAAACGAGACCAAGTACCGGACGCTGAGGTTCGAGCACTTGGACTATCGAGCCTTCGGCTTCTTCATCAATCGTGACCTGCGCAACGACCAGTACGACTGGAGCACCACCATGGGCCTGCTGTCCGGCATCGATACCACCATCATCTCCGGACCTTGCGACCCCATCCCCGCCGAATCGCCGATGACCTACACCGCGAGCATCGCAGGCTCGGTTCACTACGTCGTGCCCGAGAGCGGACACTTCACCCTCGTCGAGCAGGCAGAGGCGTTCCGTCGCATCGTCCTCCGGGCGCTCACGTACTGAGTGCGCTAAGCTCGTGGGCGGTGCCGGACGTCGACGAACAAACCGTGCTCGTCGTCGACGACGAGGCCAACCTCCGCAAGGTCCTCAGCGCCCTGCTCCGTCGCGACGGCTTTCGCGTCCTCACCGCTCCCGACGGAGAAGAGGCTTGGGGACTGTTGAGCGATGAGCGGATCGACGTGGTGCTCAGCGACCTACGGATGCCGGGGCTCGACGGCATTCAGCTCCTGGAACGCATCAATCACCGATACCGCGGCCTGCCCGTGGTGATGCTGACCGCCCACGGCACCGTCGACACCGCCGTCGACGCCATGAAGCTGGGCGCTTTCGACTACCTGACCAAGCCCTTTGACCGCGACGAGCTCCGAAACAGCATCGCCAAGGCCGCCGCGCATGCCCGGCTTCGAGACTCGGAACCGGGCGTTCAGCACGTGGGGCGCGGGAGCCGCTTCGGTATCGTGGGACGCAGCCCCGCGCTCGACGACGTTTTTCGTACCATCGAGAAGGTCGCGGCCAGCCCCACGACGGTGCTCATCACGGGCGAGTCCGGCACCGGCAAGGAGCTGATCGCCGACGCTCTGCACAGCCAGTCCCCGCGCGTCGCCAAACCGCTCATCAAGATCAACTGCGCCGCCATTCCCAAGGACCTCATCGAGTCGGAGCTCTTCGGCTACGAGAAGGGAGCCTTTACCGGGGCCGTGACCAGCAAGCCCGGTCGCTTCGAGCTCGCCCACGAAGGCACCTTGTTCCTGGACGAAATCAACTCGATCCCCCTCGAGATGCAGGTCAAGTTGCTGCGGGCGCTCCAGTCGGGGACCTTCGAACGGGTGGGCGGCGTGAGCACCACGGCGGTCGACGTCCGACTGGTGGCAGCCAGCAACCGGGACCTGACCGCGGAGGTGGCCCAGGGGCGCTTTCGCGAAGACCTCTTCTATCGGCTCAACGTCGTGCACATTCATCTTCCCCCGCTTCGTGAGCGTCGGGACGATCTGCGGCTGCTGGTCGAGCGCTTCGTCGAGAAGTTCAACGCCCGCCTCGGAAAGCAGGTGCGGGGGGTTACGGAGGCCGCCTTCGAGCGCTTCATGAGCTACGACTGGCCCGGCAACATCCGCGAGCTCGAGAACGTCATCGAACGAGCCGTGCTCTTTGCCGAGGACGAAGAGATCACCGAGGACGAGCTCCCCAACGCGCTCCGAGACCTCACCCCGACCCCTGAGGCTCGCCTCGAAACCGTCGATGGCGGCGCACGCGAGCCCCCCGTCGGGCCCCTCAAGGAGATCGTTCGGCGCCACACCCACTCCCTCGAGCGCGATCTCATCGGCCGTGCCCTTCGAGAGACGGGCGGCAACGTGACCAAAGCGGCACGGCGCCTCGAGATCTCGCGCAAGAGCCTGCAGAACAAAATGAAGGACTTCGGTCTTCGGTCGGATGACGAGGACTAGCGCACACTTCCCTAAGGGCTTAGCGAAGCCTGGCTCCGGTTCCGAAGGGCGCGGCCGCTCCCCACGACGCCGCTTCGGTTGACGGCGCGGGCATGGGGCGGGACACGCATCGCATGAGCACATCGGCTCTCGTCGAGCTCGCCCTGGCCGAGGACATCGGCCCTGGCGATCTCACCTCCGCCCTCATCCCCGCCGATCACCAAGGTCGAGCCGTCCTCCTCGCCAAGACCTCACTCGTCTTTTCGGGGAGCGAAGTCTTCGAGATGGTGTTCAGCCAGGTCGACCCGTCGGTGCAAGTCCGATTTCACCATAGCGACGGGGCTAGCCTCGAGCCGGGGACCGAGGTGGCTGAAGTCACGGGCCCCACGCGAAGCCTCCTAATCGGCGAGCGAACCGCCCTCAATTTCGTGCAGCGACTCTCCGGCGTCGCGACCATGGCTCGGGCCGCTTCTTCGGCCGTCTCAGGCTCTCGAGCTCGAGTCGTCGACACCCGTAAAACCACCCCGGGGTTTCGGGTTCTGGAGAAGGCGGCGGTCGTGCACGGAGGGGCAGCGAACCACCGTTTCGGGCTCTTCGACGGCGTGATGGTCAAGGACAACCATGTCGACGCGATGGGAGGCATCGGGCCCGCGGTGGCCGCAGCCCGGCGCGTGGCCCACCACCTCGTCAAGATCGAGGTCGAAGTCCGCAGTCTGGCCGAGCTCGATGCCGCCCTGGAGGCGAGGGCCGACGTCGTCTTGCTCGACAACATGGACGACGCGACCCTGCGCGCCGCCGTCGAGAAGAACCGCGGCGCGGAGCGTCCGGCCGTTCTGGAGGCTTCAGGTGGCGTCACCCTCGAGCGACTCCCCGACCTCGCGGACACGGGGGTGGATCTCATCTCCATGGGAGCCCTCACCCACAGCGCTCCGGCCGCCGACCTCTCTCTCAAGTATCGCTCGTGACTCGGCTCAGCTTCGCTCTGGAACACCACGCAACCTTGCCCAGCACCAATGACCGAGCGCTCGCTCGGGCGCGTGAGGGCGCCACCGAAGGTCTCGTGGTGCTGGCGGATGCTCAGACCCAGGGCCGAGGCCAGCGCGGCGCTCACTGGTACTCGCCGCCGGACGATGGTCTCTACGCAAGTATTCTACTTCGACCCCGCATGCCCCCCGAGAGCTTCGCGTTCATGACCTTGGCGGCCGGCGTGGCCGTCGTCGACGCGATCGAAGCCTCGCTTCCTGGGGCCGTCGGCCTGAAGTGGCCGAACGATGTCCTCCTCGCCGAAGGCCCGGACCAGGGCGCCAAGGTCGGAGGCATCCTGGTCGAAGGCTCAGCGGGCGCCCGGGTGGAGCACGCCGTGGTGGGCGTGGGGCTGAACCTTCGAGGTCACCCTGGGGACAAGGAGCGAAGGGCTCGAGCGCTGAGCTCGGCCGGAGAAGCTCCCACCCGTGAAGCCTTCCTGGCGGTCCTGGAGAGCACCCTGGGACAGTACCTATCCGTCCTCGAGGGGCGCGGAACCGGCGCCCTCTTGGAGGCCTGGCACCACCGAGCCCTCGGTCTGAACGACGAGGTGGACCTGCTCTCCGAGGGCGCCGTCCAGGTGGGAACCCTGCTCGGATTGGACTCTCAGGGCCGCGTGAGGGCACGCCTCGACGACGACATTCGGACCTTCGACCACGTGAAAATGCGGCTCGGTCTCGAGCGGAGGTGGCTGAGCTTTCCGCCTTGACAGCCCCTCCGACCACTTCTAGAAGGGCAATCCGTTTCGGGGCCATAGCTCAGCTGGGAGAGCGCTTGAATGGCATTCAAGAGGTCGTCGGTTCGATCCCGATTGGCTCCATCC
>JBCBRU010000002.1:0-54688 GCA_039819565.1 Myxococcota bacterium
CAAAATACGGGGACTTCGAGAAAAATCGGTCATTTGCGGAAGCGGTGAGGGCCGCCGGGGGGCCCCGCCCCAAGCACCTCCTGCTCTGGTGTCGGTCGCTTCGGTTCCCCGAGCTCGAGGGCGCACCGCCGCCGCTCGCGTCCGATCTTCCGCGGATCTGGAGGGCTATCCTGGACCTCACGGACCTGTCGGTCGACGACATCCAAGGCCTCACGTAGAATATCGGCGTGCTCTGCCCCGCCTGTGGCGCTCCGAACGGGTCAAGTCGGAGTCGTTGCGCACGCTGCGGGGGTTCCCTTCGGGCGCCCTCTTCGGCGTTGGATGCCCGCGCGCGTCGCCGGGCCCCGGCTCATCCGGATTCTGCCGCGCGCGCCCCCGAGGCGACGTCCGATCCTCCGCAGAGCGGGGGTTCGAGCTCTTCTCTTCCCGCGGTGCCCTCCACGCGGCGCCGTCGTCCCGCCGCGCCGTCGTCCACCCCGAGCGAGCTGCCCCCTTTGAAAGACGACCCATGGGGGGATCTTTCGGGGGCCACGCAGATCGACCCGCGCCGCCAACCCAGCGGGATCGCGGCGCCGGTGGAGCCCTCCGAAGGCACTTCCCGCTTCATGGCGGAGGCTGGGGCTTCCGACCCCTCGGGTCTCGGGGCCGGAGAGGCCACCGCGGGAGACTGGGCCGATATGGTGGGGATGGCCACGCTCGAGGCCACCTCCTCGAATACGCTCCCCGCCGTCGAGCTGGAGGAGTCGCTGGTCTTTCCCACCGTGGGTGCGACGGCGAGCCCCTTCGAGCCCGAGCTTCCCGAGGGGCTCCGCGCCGTCGTGCCCTCCGAAGACCCCACCGACTCGGGGGCGGGCCCGAGGAACGCCGAGCTCACGCCCCAGCGCGGGAATCGTCGGGGGGCGGGCACCGGGGATCCAGCTGGAGCGACCGAGCTCGTGGACGCTTCCGCTCTCGACCGCGGGCTTCGCGGTTTCGTGGGGACCCGCGAGACCTACGCGCCGAAGCCCTTCGTGTCGACCGGCCGCGCCACGCCCCACCCGTCGATCTCGGACCTGGACCTCGCGCTCGAGGACGCGCTGGATCGGTCCGGGCCCCTGCTCGAGTCTCAGCCCGTGACCTTGCGCCGGGAGGAGCAACGCTCGCCGCCGCCGGGGGAGCGCACGCTTGCGGCCCCGGGCGAGCTCGCCGGCCTCGCGGGCCACAGCCAGCCCCGCGAGCTCTCCCATCCGACCCTGGAGCAACCGGAGTGGAACGCCCCGAGCGAGCTCGATGATCGATGGGGTGAGGACTTTTCCCCGGCTGGGGTGACGGGGACCGGCTCGATGTTGATCGATGAGGGCCCCCGGGCCGAGGTCGAGCTCGGCTCTGCGATCCACGCCATCGAGGCCAGTCCCTTCGAGCTCGAGCCTCCGGACTGGCACGACCCTCAACGCATGGAGCCGCACGTAGCGGTCGACGCCACCGACGATGCCCTGGAGGCCATGGACTCTCGCCCGGTGAGCATGCCGGGAGAGGTCGTGCCGAGCCCGCCGGGCGGTCACGGCTGGTTTCACGAGGCCCACGGGCGAGCTGAGAGCCGCTCCCGGTACGCCAGCTCCCCGGACTTCCCGGCCCCCCTCGATGGGCTCGAGACCCTCCCTCTGCCCCACGTGGAGGTCCCGGAGGGGACGGTCCGCCTGACCGTGGCCACTCTGCCTCGACGGTTTGGCGCCCTCGTCGTGGACGCCGCCCTGGCCGCGGCTCTCCTGTGGGCGGCGAGCTCCGACGCTCTCTTCGCGGCTGTGCCTCCCGGTCGAGAGCCGGAAGCCTGGCTCCTCGAGCTCGGCACCCCGATGTTCCTGCTCCGCTTGGTGGCGGCCCTGGCCGCGCTCACCCTGGGCTTCGGGCTGCTCGAGGGCTTCACCGGCCGGACCCCCGGAAAGCTCCTCTTCGGGCTGCGGACTCGGCGCTCGAGCGGGGCACCCCTGGGGGTCCAGTTAGGGCTGACCCGAGCCGGGGTTGGCCTCCTCGGGCTCTTGTCGCTGGGGATTGGCTACGCTTGGATCCTCCTCGATCGACGCTGCCGGGGGTTGCACGGAATCTTGACGGGGACTTTGGTTATCCAGGGGCGGATCGAAGGCACGTGAAGAGGCATCCCCTGGAATGGGTGCTCTTCGGCAGTCGTTCGTGAGGCGCCGCCCCCATGGTCGTGCGTGACAACGCCAAGAGAGCCGCCCTCGGCGCGGCCGTCAGTGTGATGGTCCTCGGCGGCGATGCCGCCGCTTCGGCCGACCCGATCCTTCCCCACGTCGTCGGCGACCTCCCCGACGACACCGCCATCGCTCTGCACGCGCCCCGCCTCGGAGCGCTCCTTGCGGGGGGGGCCACCCTTTTCTCTCTGTGGGCCCGGGCCGAACCCAGCGTTCGCGGTCTCGCCCCCGAGTCGCTGCTCTCTCTCCTCCTCTGGGGGAAGCCCGGCACCCGACCGGGCGCGATGGCCCACGGCCTCGACCTGAGAGCCCCGGTGGTGGTGCGGGTCCTCCCGGACTTGGAGACCGCGGTGGTCGTCCTTCCTCTCCTCGACGGAGAGCAGTTTCGGGCCTGGCTCCGCACCCTCGCCGCGCCGTCGCGGGTCGAGGTGGATTTTCTCGGCACCCCCGTCGACGTGCTCGGACCGGGCAGCGCTCGGCCTCTCGCGTGCGCGGTGCGCGGCCCTCGCGCCTTTTGTCAGGTGGGCGAAAGCGAGATTGCATCCGGCCTCGCTCCCCTCGCGGCCCATCTCGGGGCGCCCCGGGCCACGCTCGGGGCTCGGCCTGCTCTCGCCCGCAGCTGGGCTGAGGTCGCCGACGCCGCGGACTGGACCGTCCTCGCCCGGCCGCAGCTCCTCGCGCGAGGGGCCGTCCGTCAGTACGGCAAGACCCAGCTGCAAGCTCACCGCTTCGCCCCCCGGGAGCTCCTCGAGGACGTACGGGGTCGCATCGCGCACCTGGAACGTCGCTCGGTCAAGTGGGCCGAGCACATCGAGGCGGTGGCCATCGGAGTGGCAGCGGGCGTGGGCGGGGCCCGAATCTCCGTCGTCGCCGAGCTCGACGCGGTCGGGGGGCGTCGTCTCGCCGCGGTCCTGCCGTCGGATTCCGGTCGCCGCCAGCTCCGCCGATGGGCGAGCACCCCGGCCCTGCTCAGCCTCTTCATTCACGCGCGTCCGGACCCGGTGGCGCGGCTCGGGCGCCTCCTCGGCGTGGACCTCGACTCCGCCGAGCTCGACGGCTCCCTCGCGGTGCTCGCCCTAGCCGTAGACGCCGGGGCTCCGTCCGCCCGCACCTCGAGCCGGGAGCCGCTGCGCTTTCACGAGCTCATCGCCTCCGCGGTGGCGGTGGGGCTGTCGCGCAGCCCAACCGCGCCGAAGCTCGCCGCCCGCTCGGTGCCGAGCCGCGCTCCGATGCGCAACGGTGCCTATCGGGGCGTCACCGGCAGCGAGCGCCAGCGCGTGGAGCTGGCTCGTACCCGTGCCCCTCGGGGCGTCACCGGAAACGGTGCCCCTCGGGGCGTCACTGGAAACGGTGGTGGGCCGATGCGAGGTTCCCAGGCGGTCCTCGAGCGTCACAAGATCTTTGGTCGCGGCTCGGCCGGTCGGTACGCCGCGCTGCGGCGGTGGCGCACCGCCCAGGAGATGGCTCTGGCCCCGCCCGAGGGCTTCTTCTTTGCCACCCTCGACCTGGGGGCGGTCGACGCCTCGCTCGCGGCGGCCCGCATCACCCGCGAGCATCGTCCGGAGCTTCAGCTCGTGGAGCAGATGCGTCGCCGGGCCGCCCCGATGCTGGGGCGGCTGGGACGTATCCGGGTGGTCGGCAACGCCAATCCGTCCCGTCGGCAGGTGCGTCTTCGCGTTCGACTGGGGCGATGAAGAGCAGCGTGAGCCGCGGCTTGGTGCCCGGCTCCCCCCGTGCGATGCCCTCCCAGTGGCCGAAGTGCCGATCACCGACCGGCAACTCCTGTTCGTGACCGGCAAGGGCGGCGTGGGCAAGACGACGATCGCCGCCGCGCTCGCTCGGGCCTCCCGCGACGCCGGCCAGCGCACCCTGGTGGCCGAGGTGACGTCCGACGTGAGCGCGCGCTCGCATCTCCTGGGACACTTCGGGGTGGCCACCGCGGCTCGCGGAGAGGAGCCGATCAAGCTCGGGCCCAACCTCGACGGCGTGCGCATCACCCCCTCCATCGGCCACCGCCTCTTCCTCCGGGCGGCGCTCCGGGTGGGGATGCTCGCCGATGCAGCCATGCGTTCGGCCGCCCTGAACCGCTTCCTCATGGCGGCGCCCGCCTTCCCGGAGATCGGCACCCTGTACCAGCTGGTGTGGCTCCTCCGCCGACAGGAGTACGAAAAGATCGTCATCGACCTCCCGGCCACGGGCCACGCCCTCGGGCTCGCCAAGCTGCCCCGCACCGTGAGTCGAGTGGTGCCGATGGGCCTCATCAAGGAGGCGATCACCGAAGGCCTCGCGATCATGACCGATCCCAAGCGCACCGGGGCGGTGGTCGCGACCTTGCCCGAGTCCCTCCCGGTGACCGAAGCCTTCGAGCTCGCCCGCGGCCTGGAGGAGCTCGAGGTGCCGGTGGGGGCGCTGGTGCTCAACCGCATGCCCGCGAACCCTTTCACCGAAGAGGAGCGCAAGATGCTGGACGATCACATCCGCCAGCGACGGGGCGAGCTCCTGCTCGGCACCCGCGAGCTGCGCCGCCTCGAGCGCGCCCTCGAAGCCCGGGAGACCTTTCGTGAGGCCCCGCTCGCGAGCGCGAAGCTCGCGGAGCTCCCCGTGTACGAAGGACGCTGGAGCAAAGTCATCGAGCAGGTTGCGGGGGGGCTGGCCGAGGCGGGCGTGGCTCCCTCTCGAGAGGAGGTGTCCTCGTGATGGATCTCGACGCGCTGGTGTCCACCAAGGCCGTGATCGTGGTGTGCGGCGCGGGCGGCGTGGGCAAGACCACGACCTCGGCGGCGCTCGGGCTCGCGGCGGCGAGGAGAGGACGGCGGGCTCTCGTCCTGACCATCGACCCTGCAAAGCGACTTGCGCAGGCCCTCGGTATCCCGCCCACCGGAAAAGAGCCGGTGCGGATCTCGTCGGAGCTGATGCAGGCGGCCGGGGTCGACCTCCCCGAGGGCGGGGCGCTCGACGCGTGGATGCTGGATCCAAAGGTGGTGCTGGAGAGCGTCGTGGACCGTTTTGCGCCCCGGCCCGAGGACGCAGATCGCATCCGCGCCACGCGCTTGTACCAAGCCCTCGGCGAGGTCATCTCCGGGCTTCAGGAGTACACCGCGGCCGAGGCGCTGTACGACTTTCATCTGGCCGATCGCTACGACCTCATCGTGCTGGACACGCCCCCGTCGCGAAACGCGCTCGACTTTCTCGACGCCCCCCGACGCCTCGCCCGCTTCCTCGACGAGCGGACGATCTCGATCTTCGCCCCGGACCCCAACAGCCGCCCCAACGCCATGATCCGAGCCGCCTCGAAGGTCACCCACACCGCCCTCTCGCGGACTTTCGGGGCCTCCTTCGCGGATGAGCTCCAGACTTTCCTCGGGGCCTTCGCAAAGCTGTTTGGACGTATGCGAGAGCACGCCGCCGGAGTGCGGGAGCTCCTCACCTCAGATCGCTCCTCCTTCATCGTGATTACGAGCCCCGACGAGGCCGCCCTCGACGAAGCGCTCTACTTCCGAGACCGCATCTCCGAGCTGGGCCTGGTCTCCGACGGCTTCGTCCTCAATCGGAGCTACGCCTCCGACCAGCCGGTTCGAAAGCCCTCCGAGGCTTCCCGCGAGGTCGAAGGGATGGCCCTGATATCGGCCCTGGAGAAGCTGATCCCGCTCGCAGTGGTGGAAGCAGAGCGCCTCGAGGACGACCGAGCCCTCCTCGACCGCCTGGAGCGAGAGAGTCTTCACCACAAGGGGCGGGGAGCCACGGCGCTGCCCTTCCTGGACGAGGCGGTGGAAGACCTCGCCGCCCTGGATCTCCTCAGCGCCCACGTCCTGGGTCGCGCCGCATGACCTTGGTCCGCATCGGCGGTGCGCCTGCGGGCCGGTGGATCGCGTGGAGCGGGGGCAAGAATGCCGCTCACGCTTTGGAGTACGTTGGGGGCGCCGAGGGTCTCGTCACCTGGATGGACGATGCGGATCGGGTGGCCGGCAACCGCGTCTCGAGAAGCCTCCTCGAAGCTTCGGTCGCTTCGGTGGGCCTGCCGAGCGTGGTGGCGGCGAGTCCGGAGGCCGCGCTCGCCCAGGCCGCGGCTCAGGGGGCTCGCTCCGTCGTCTTCGGAGACCCGCCCGAGGGCACCCAGGTGGACGTGCACCGCGCCTGGGCGGAGGCAGCCGGCCTCGAGGTCAAGATGCCCTTCGCCCGCCTCGATCCCGACGTCCTGGCCGAGGCCCTGGCCTTCTCCGTGCGCTCGGTCCTCACGGTGGTGGACCACACCCGCGCGCCTCGCGCCTGGATCGCGCGGACCTTCTCGGCGTCGCTCCTCGAAGAGAGACCGCCGGCGGTCCATCCCACCGGCGGGCGCGGAGAGTTCGAGACCTTCGCGTGCGCCGGCACCGTCTTCGGTCGCCCCCTGGCCCCGAAATGGGAGGACCTCGAGCATGACGAGCGGTGGGCGGTCGCTCATCTCGCTCCCGGTGCCCCCCGGGGCTACGGTGACTGAGGTTTACTGCGCTGCAGCAAACAGGGCATGAAGAACCATGCTCTCGCAGGTGCCGACGGACATCGGGGGCCGCGCCGCGGCGGTCGTAGCCACGGGCACGTATCTGCCCCCCGAGGAGCTCCCCAACACATGGTTCCGGGAGCGCTTTCGCGAAGTGAAGGCCGACTTCGTGGACAAGATGGAGGCGGCGAGCGGCATCTTGACCCGTTTCCGGGCGCCTGAGGACTGGGCCACTTCAGATCTGGCGGTCCCGGCCTTCCGGGCCGCGCTGGCCCGGGCGGAGCTCTCGGCCGACGACGTAGACCTGATCGTGGTGGGCACCGACAGCCCCGACCACATCACCCCCTCCACGTCTGTTGTGGTGCAGCACAAGCTCGGGGCTCGACGCGCCGGAACCTTCGACGTGGTCTCCGCCTGCGCATCCTTTCCCACCGGACTGGCGGCGGCGGCAGGACTCATGCGGATGAATCCCGCCCTTCGAAACGTGCTCGTCGGCGGGGCCTACATGATGTCCAAGCTCTCCGATCCGGACGACCTGATGGGCTACTTCTATGGCGACGGAGCGGGGGCGGTGCTCCTTCAGCCTTCCGAGGCCCCAGGGGTGTTCGGGGCGGCGTTTCAGGCCGACGGGGCCTTCGCTCGCCACTGGTGCGTACCGGCGGGGGGGACGGCCGAGCCGGTGACCCCCGAGGCGATCTCCGAGGGTCGCCACCAGGTGCGCATGCTCGAGCGTTTCCCGCCTGAGATCAATGACTTGGGTTGGCCCCGGCTCGTCCGCAAGCTCGCTCGCGAGCAGGGCTTCTCGCTCGACGAGGTCGACCTCTTCATCTTCACGCAGGTGCGCTCCACCACCATCGAGAAGGTCATGGCGGCGCTCGAGCAGCCGCTCGAGAAGACCCACCTGGTCATGCAGAAGTTCGGGTACACGGGATCCGCCTGCGTGCCCATGGCGCTTCACGACGCCTCCGCACAGGGGCGTCTGTCGCCCGGTCAGCTCGTGGTGCTGGTGGGATCCGGGGTGGGGTACAACCAGGCCGCGACGGCCCTGCGCCTCACCGAGGCTTTTCTCGGCTGATCGCGAGCCGCCTCGAGAGCGGCTCTCGCGGCCGCGATCTGTTACGGCAGAACAACTTCCGCCGCTCGCGAGACCGCTCTGGAGGACCTGCGGTCGGATCGCGATCTGTTACGGCAGAACAAAAATGTCATGACGGGAATGACAGGGTCCTCGACCTTGCTTATTGAGAGAGAGCGGGCGCTCCGGGGTCGGCACTTCTTAGGGAAGTGTAGGTGCATGGCGAGGCGATTACCTCCTGAGGAGGTTCCCGACCCCGGAGTGACTCGCGCCCTTATCAGCTACTCTCAGCCTCTCCTTCCCGGTCGGGCCGGTGGTCTTCATCGGTCAGTCAAAAAAACGAAAAAAGTCTCGTTCGGACGTCCCGTATCGATTCGAGGCGCGCGGGGTGCCTTCAGACGGCCCTCAGCTCGAAATTCGCACCGCTTCCACCGAACTCCTCGGACGTCGCCCCGCACGCGACCCAGGACGCTCATGGCTCTCATCATCCACCGCGGCGCTCGGCCCCGCTCGGAACGGCTCGTGCTTGTCGGGGGCGATGGGCGCTGGACTCGACCTCTGCTGCGGCTGGCCCAGGCGATGGGGTTCGCGACGACCTGGCTGGAGGGCGAAGACGCGCTGGCCGAGGCCCGGATGGATCGTCACGATCTCCTCGTAGCTGCCGACGTGGCCACGGCCCGCCGGGTCCTGGCGGCTCGCGCCCACGGGGACGCCCACCCTCCGATGGTGGTGCTCACCGGAAGCCTGCACAGCCTCTCCACGCCGGTGCCGCGTTCCCTGGTGCCGCTGCCCCTCCCGATCACCCTCGAGAGCCTCGCGGAGGCCCTCGGAGCTCAAGACCTCTCCGACCGGCGAGCCAGCTGACTCCCGGCGATGAGACTGATCCCCGGACCCTGCTAAGCTGAGGCATGGCCTTCCCCGAACGCCCCCGGGCGCTCATCACCGGAGCGGGGAGCGGCCTCGGGCGCGCCCTCGCCGTCGCCCTCGCGGAACGACGGGCACGTCTCTTCCTCACGGACATCGACCCCGAAGGCCTGAGCCGAACCGCCGAGGCGGCCGCCGCGGCCGGAGCTGAGGTGATGACCGCGCCCCATGACGTAGGGGACGCCGAGGCTTGGGCCGGACTTCCCGAGCGGCTCGAACCCTGGGGGGGCCTCGACATCCTCGTAAACAACGCCGGGGTGGCGGTCTCCGGCCCCATGGGGGCGGTCTCGTTGGACAACTGGAAATGGCAGCTCGACGTGAACCTGTGGAGCGTCGTGTACGGCTGCCACACCTTCGTGCCCATGTTCCGGTCGCAGGGCTCGGGCTGGATCCTCAACGTGGCCTCCACCGCGGGGCTGGTGTCCCTCCCCGAGCTCGGGCCTTACAACGTCACCAAGTCGGCGGTGGTCGCTCTCTCCCGCACCCTCCGGGCCGAGCTCGCGGGCACCGGCGTCAAAGTCAGCGCGCTTTGCCCGACTTTCTTTCAAAGCCGCATCCACGAGCGCGCCCGCACTGCCGAATCACAAGTGGAATTGACGCGCGTCCTCATCGAAGGGGCGCGCTGGACGGCCGACGACGTCGCGCAGGTCGCCCTGCGTAACCTAGAGCGCGGAAAGCTCCACATTCTCCCCCAGCTCGACGCCAAGCTGGCCTGGCTTCTCCAGCGCCTGTGGCCCTCCGGCTTTCAGTGGGTGCTCACCCAGCTCCACGGCTCCGCGCTCCTCGAGGACTGGGCTAAACGTCGGTCCAAGGCTCTGCCGGCGCCCGGAGAAACGACCTGACCTTCGTTTATGACCCGCAAGGTTCTGAGGCCTCGCGTTTTTTCGGGTCGCCGCCGCGGGGTGGACCCATGGGCGGTCCCGCCGCGCCTACCGGCCCCGCTCGAAACCCACGGGAACCAACAACGCTCCCTCGTACGCGCCGACGTCGCGGCTCACGCTCAAGGTGGAGCCCTCGACGAGCCCCATCTTCGGGGCGGGCTCGAGGAGGCGAACCTCGCAGCCTGCCTCGGCGCAACGCAACATGCGCCCGGTGACGAGCTCCGTCTCGTCGATCGGAACCGCGAGGCCGACGTCGGGCACGAGCCGAAGCAGCAGCAGGTCCGGGTGACCGGCCACCCCCAGGAACTTTTCGAAGAAGGGATCGACGCGCCATCGTCCGAACAGAAAGGGAGGCGGCTGCTCCTCATCGCCAAAGGGGCTCGGCGGGAGCCCCAGCTCTGCCACCTCAGCTGCCGTCAAGGGTTCGAGCGCGGCCGGGCGGTTGGCTTCGACGACCGTCCGAGCGGAGCCGTCCGGGGAGAATATCTCGAAGACGGGCCCCACCTCGGTGACGTGGATGTAGACGAGCTCCTCCCCGAGCCTCGACCACTGATAGACCGGCACCAGCCGCTCGTCGCCCTGGGCGTCCGGAGCACTCTCAAGAATCGCGGCGTCGCTCTCCTCTCCTTGGATACGGTGGGCGGCCGCGACGAACTCCGGAGTGGGCGCCCGTCCCTCCGCGGTGGCCGGGATGAGCCCGCGGGTGGGCACATGCTCGAAGGCGAAGGTGAGGGTCTGACCGAGCTCCAAGGGGACGTTCATGGGCTGGTTCAACAGCCGGCCGCTGCAACCTTTCTTGCTACAGGAGCGCAGTGAGATCCACACGTATTCTATCGCGCCGGCGCCGGACACCGCGACGCGCAGATCGTCGGGGTACTCCGGGTGGAAGCGACTCGCGAGCCGAGGGTCGTCCCGCCACGGACCCCATCGTCGTCCGTCCAGCGGCTGGGGTCCGTAGTGGGCGACCCACTCTGGACGTTCGGGCAGGCCCCGGGCTCGACGCGCGGCCGCGTCGATCACCTTGAGTCCAGCCGGCTCGAGGCTCACGCGGCGGATCTGGGCGATCCCATCCTCGTCGTGCCACTGCGCGGACGGGCCTCCCGCTCGGTCTACATAAGTGTAGGCCACGACATCCCCCACTTCGATCCAAACCCCCAAGGGGAGCCGGCGAGCGTCCGGGCCCGGCGCCCAGACGCCCTCCGCGCCGCGTACCTCCAACCGAGGTGGCGCCTGATCGGGGCTCGAGCTCTGGGCCATGGCCCCCGATGACAAGAGCGAAACGGCGGTCCACGCCAATATGAACGGGCTCTCCAGCTTCGTCTCGCCCACGCCCGCTTCTACCATCCGCATCAAGGCGATCGGGCCGTCCAAGAGCACAGCTCAACTCTTTCGGTGCTCTAGTCCCCTGACAGGATGATTACTTACATCGCCATACATCTCCAAATCAACGGGTTTCTAGAGGTCGGTCTCCGTCTCGGTCACGTCGTAGGTGAAGACCCGCCCGCGACGAACCAGGCTTCGAAAGTACGTGCGGGGACCTGTCACCGCGAGGTCCAGACGGTCGACATCGATATAGTCTCGGACGACTTGAGCCACGTCTGCGGCGGTCACCCCGTCCAGTGCGGGAGGGGGGCCCACCTGCACCGAGGCGGGGCAGCGGTCTCGGCCCGCGCATCCGACCCGAACCTCGGCGGCATGGTAGGCGACGGTGACGGCCAGGGCGCGGGCGGAGAGCGGGACCCACGACCACGCCCCCATGAGCTGGGCCTTGGCCCGCTGAAGCTCGGCCCGGTCGACGTCCCCGCGGCCGAGCGACTTGAGCCACGCCCGGTAGTCGTCGATCAGCCGGGCCGTCTTTCGGTGCGTGATCGAAGCTTCGAAGAACAGCTCGGTGACGTTGGCTCGCTGCACGACGCGGGAGCCGGTTCCGTAGGTTGCGCCGTGCCTCTCGCGATAGATGGCGTTCATCGGAGAGTGGCGGCTCTCCATCATTTCCGCCAGGGCGAGGAAGGCGGCGTGTCGCCGAGGGGACTGAGGGCCTGGCCCGACGTGGAGAGCCCGCAAGAGCGTTTGCCCTCGCCGGTACCAAAACGCGTGCACCTCGGTGCCCCCGGTGGACCGAGGGGGCATGGGAGGCAAGGTCGGAGGCACCGGGCGCTCGCCGCCGACGCCGGCGAAGAGATGTTCGAGGCGTTCGAAGGAAGGCAGGTCTGCTTCCGGACCCACCACCACGAGCACCGAGCGCCGGTCCGGGAAGAGTCGTCGCAGCTGAACGAGAAAACCTTCCGGGTCAATGTCCGTGAGGGCTTCGAGGGTTCCCCAGGCGTCCCGCGCCCACGGATGGTCCTCTCCGTAGCGGCTCCTCCGCAAGGCCACCGTCATTCGCTCGTGGGCCGACCGAGACCCACTCGCGAGGTTCTTCAGCACTCTGAGGTGAATCTGGCGATACGTCCCGGACGCCACCTCGGTGCTTCTCAGCGTCCGGGTGAGGGTCTCGAGCCCTTCGTCAAGGGCGCTCGGGGTGGCTACGACGTTGAGCGAAACCCACGGAGCGCGGTTAGACCCTGCGAACTCCGCATCGAGAGAGGGTTCGGCATCGAGAAGGCCGAGGGCCACCGTCTGGGCGTGCATGAGCCGCACGTCTCCGCGGGCCGCCTGCGGCGCGATGAGGCACGCGCCGGCCAGCCTGGTGTCGGCGGGGATGCGCAGCACCCAGAGCCCTCCCGAGAGCTGACGGACCGCGTATCGACGGGTGCCAAACGCGGCTTCACCGCCCGGCCTCGAGAGGACGGCCGGGCCCGGCACTTCGACCCTCTCGCGGGGAGGGAAGGGAGGCAGAGGGGAACGCCCCGACGCGCATCCCCAGGGTCCGGTGAGGACCGCGAGGGCGACGAGTCGGGCCCGGTTCATGGCGTGACGACCTCGAGAAAGGGCCGGAAGCGTTTGGGGTCGTCCTTGAGGCTGAGGGCGAGCTGGGGGCCTTTCTCGAGGGCGCGGACGAGCTCCGTCAGGGCCTCCGGAGAGACCTCACTGAGGGCTGCGAGTCGGCTCTCGTGGCTGGCTGGGTCACCCCGCAGGAGCGCCGCCGCGGCCGACCGGGCTCGACTCAGCCGGGACGAAACTCGGCGCCGCTCGGCGTAGATCTCCCGGCGGCGGGCCCCATCGATCTCAGGTCCGGCGTGCACCTCCCCCAGGGCCTCGGCGAGGGCCTCCGCGGTGAGTTTCGCGACGCTGTGGAGGGTGCGATTGGCGGCGGGGATCACGTCGACCTCGAGCACGCCCGCGTCGCGGTACAGATAGAAGGTGGTGTGGCAGCTGTGACTGACGCGCAGCAAGGCTCGGCCGATCCGGCGCGACAAGAGGGACTCAGCGATCTGGGCCGCCGCCCAGGGAACTCTCTGGGAGAGCTTCAGGAGCTGAAAATGCTGCTCCCAGACAATCGACCGATGAAGGATGACTTCCTTTCGTCCGTGGGTCACGGCCGGGATCGGGTCCGGCCGGGACGTGGGCGGGAGCGACGGAATGGTCCCGAACAGGGCGAGGATTCGGGCCCGTACCGCCTCGGCGTCGAACGACCCCGTGATGGCGATCGCGGCTCGGTCGGGACGATAGAAGGTCTCCCCGAACCATCGGGCGTCTTCGAGCCGGTGCTGTCCGACCTCCAGCGCGACGTCGCGATTCGGAGGGGTGAGCGGATGAGCCGGGCCGAACAAGGCTTCCTGCTGGACCCGGTCCTGGAGCATGTCGGTCTCGTCGAACCGGAGGCGCTGCTCTTCTTGGACCACCTTTCGTTCGAGCCTCAGCGCCCTCCGGGTCATCTCCGCCGAGGGGTTGGCCATCCGCTGAAGCTCGATGCGGAGGAGGACGTCGAGCTCCGTGACCGGGACCTCCGCGTAGTAGCTGGTGGTCTCTCGACCGGTGCCGGCGTTGATGTACCCCCCTGCGCTCTCGATGTGCCGCCTCAGGTCGATGCCCAGCGCTTCGGGGGCCGCGTCGAAAGAGAGGTGCTCGAACAGGTGAGCCAGCCCCGGACGGTCGCGAGGCTCATCTCGGTCGCCGGCGCGATACGCCGTGGCGATGGCCACCCAAGGAGGACCGGGCTCGGCCTCCAAAAGCACTTTCAGACCATTCTCGAGCTCGAACTCCGTCGGGCCGTCTTTCGTCCGCGAAGCGGGACGGGAAGGCTGAGGGGCGGAAGGCTCCCCCCTCCCGCCGAGGGGCTGGGCGGGAAGCGGATCGTGTGGGCCTGGCGCCGCAAGCACCGTCGCCGCCAGGGCCGCCGCCAGCATCAAAACGTCTTAGTAGCTGAATCGACCCGCTCGTTCCATCCAGCAATCACCCCACCCGCGGGCCGAACACGAGGTCCTGTTCCGTTTAGGTCGACGATGGTCGACCGCTCAGCCGCTCCCGGAGCTTGCGGGCCGCGGAGCGACCGGCGCCGAGCTCGCGTCGGCCCGCCCCTCCGACGGCGACGAGGGTGAGGCGCTCCGGGCGCAGATACTTTCGCGCCACCCGCCTCAGGTCTGAGGGTTGGACGGACTCCAGCCTCTGCAGGCGGTCCTCCGGCCCCTGAGCCCG
Source organism: Myxococcota bacterium (assembly GCA_039819565.1). Classification (GTDB taxonomy): domain Bacteria; phylum Myxococcota; class Kuafuiibacteriia; order Kuafuiibacteriales; family Kuafuiibacteriaceae; genus JAHQVK01. The sequence continues at coordinate 14,122 of JBCBRU010000002.1, forward strand.
ACCGAAGAGATGGTCGACGCCGAACCACTGGACCATGTCGTAGACGCTGTCGAGGCCGAGCTCGAGACCGATGGCGATGCGGCTCCGGACCCGCTCCAGCTCGTCGGGGGTGACTCCGTCCTCCTGGAGCGAACCCAGGATGCCTCCCAGAGTCTCGAGGGCGAAAGGAATCTTGCGGTGGGCCACCGCCATCTCGATGTCCAAAGTGCCCGTGTCGGCATAGGTCACGAGGTCCGCGCCCACTTCATAGGCGATGCCCCGCTTTTCGACCATCTCCACCTGGAGGCGAGCGGACAGGCCGCCGTCGAGCACGCGGCGGAGAAGAACGAGGGCGGGATGATCGGCGCTCCCGTCCGAGTTGGTTCGAAACGAGAGCCGCAAGCGGGTCTGCGGGCTATCCGTGTGGCGGGACACGAAGCCGGGCTGGGCGGGGGCCGGTCGTCGTCCGGGGCCATGCCGGCGCCCGGAGTGCAGGCCTGCGAAGGCTCTCTCGGCGGCACGAAAGCAGGCCTCCGGCTCAACCGCTCCCGCGAAGACCAAAGCCAGGTTCTTCGCTCCGTAGAAGCGCTGCCGGTGGCGCTCGAGGTCGGCCACGGAGAAGCGGCGGACGTTCTTGCGCGGCCCCTCGATGGATTGGCCGAGGCCGTGGCCCTCGAACTGGAGTCGATGCGCGAGGGTGTCGACCTCGATCTCTCGGCCTCGCTCGTCCAGGGCGTCGAGCATCTCTTCGAGAATGATCTCTCGCTCGATGTCGAGGTCGTCGAAGCTTGGGGCCCGGAACATCTGCCCGAGGATTTCGGTGGCATCGGTCACGAAGCTCGGGTGCAGGTGGACCGGATAGGCGGAGTGATCGCGCGTGGTGTAGCCATCGAGATGGCCGCCGAGGTCCTCCATGGCGGCGTTGAGGGCGGTCGAGTCGGCGAAGCCCTCGCAGCCTCGGAAGAACATGTGCTCGAGCACGTGGGACAGGCCGTTGTCCTCGGGGGCTTCGTGGCGGCTCCCTACCCGAGCCAGCAGCGCCACCTGGGCGGAGTGAAGATGGGGCATCGCCACCACCACCACGTCGAGGCCATTGTCGAGGGTGCGGCGGAAGTGCGTGTAGGGCGAAGCGGGGCGAGCGCGAAGCTGGCGTCTATGGCGAGTCATTCGGCGTGGGGCCCGACAAAAAAGCGGGCGCGAGCGAACATGGCGCCCGAGCGAGGGTCCGTCCAGTGATCGACGATGTCTATGCCGGAAACGGCCTCACGTTCCCCTACACCCAGCTTTCGCATCAAATTGGCGCGGGCGCGATTTTCCGCGGTGATACGCGCCAATCCGCGGTTGGCCACCCCCCGCACGGAGCCCACGCCAAAGATGACCCCGGGGGCGGTCACGTCCTCCCGCACCCACCGGGGAGCCCGTTCCGAGCTCGGACCCGTCCGTCCGCGAGATAGCCCCGCTCCGGAGGGATCGGCTCCAGAGGGATCCGTCTCCTCGGGGTCGGGGGCCACGGTCGCGCTGGAGGTGGTGACCTGAAAGGGGGGCGCGGCTCCAGCGTCTCTCGCCTCGTCAGCTCTTCGCGCTGGAGACTCCAGGCATGACCAGCTCCCCAGGAGGAGGAGCACTGTCCATCGTCGTCCCATCCAAGCTCTGTCCGTCTAGGGGGCGTCTTCAAATCCGAAACGGGGACATACGGAGGATTCGAAGACGCCCCGAGATCGACCCCCGAGCTCCGAGCCTCGCCGTCCTAAGCCCCCGTCAGGGATGTCGTCAGGGCATGGTGAGGCCGCCGTCGACGGCGATGTACTGGCCCGTGCAGAAGCCGGTGAGGTCCGAGGCCAGGGCCACGGCGGTACGAGCGAGGTCTTCGGGGCTTCCGAGGCGCCGGAGCGGAGTGCTGGACCGCACGATCTCTTGCACCTCGGGGGTCGTGGGGGCGCTGGCGTCGGTGGTCATGATCAGGCCCCCGCCGATCATGTTGACGCGGATCCCCTCGGGGCCGAGCTCCGCGGCCAGGTTTCGGGAGAGCCCGAGGAGACCGGCCTTGGCCGTCGTGTAGGCGTGGTACTGCACGACAGGGTGGGTGATGAGGTTGGTGAGGATGTTGACCACGCTGCCTCCGCCCCGGGCCCGGAGGTGGGGGAGCGCGGCCTGAACTACGTGTACAGCCGCCGCTACGGTGCCGTCGACCTGGGCCTGGAACTGCTCCCAGCCCATGTTCTCGAAGCGCGGGTTGGCCACGGGGTCGAAGCGGTAGTCGTGAAGGGCGTTGTTCACCACCACGTCGAGCCCCCCAAAGGTTTCGGCGAGGCGATTCACGGCGGCCTCCACCTGTCCTTTGTCGCGGACGTCCGCGTGCAGAGCGAGGGCTCGTCCCCCCGCCGCCTCGATGCGGCCTACGACCTCCGCCGCGCGGGCCTCAGACTGAAAGTAGTTCACGCCGACGGCGGCGCCGGCGGCGGCGCAAGCCTCCGCGATGGCGGCCCCGATGCCTCGGCTCGACCCGGTCACGAGAGCGACCCGGCCCTCGAGCAGTGATTGGCTCATTCGATGGCCCCTACCAAGTCGGTTCTCGATCGGCCACCCCGTCGGCCCCTGGCGGGACTCAGCTCAGCCCCAGCCCTCGCGCGACGAGGCGGAGGCCGAGGCCGAGGCCCACCAGGAACACGAGCCCCCCGGCCAGGTTGGCGAAAGTTCCATTGACATGGCTTCCCAGAAGATCTCGTCGGTTCATGGTGGCCAGGAGAAAGGCGATAACCACCGGGAGGAGGATGCCGTTGGCTACCTGCGCGGCCACGATGAGAGCGACGGGGTCGAATCCGGTGGCGCCGATGGCCACCCCGCAGGCCACGATGCCGAGGCTCGCCGCCAGGAAACTCCCGCGGCCTGCCGCGGGAAAGAGCTCTTGCACCACGAGCCCGGTGGCGAGAGGCGCGGTCAAGGCCGAGGTGAGTCCGGCGGCGAGCAGGCCCAGCCCCATCAAAGTACGGCCGGAGGGTCCCAAGGCCGCCTCGAGCCCCCTCGCGAGATCCGCCGGGGTACGGATGTCGGCCCCTCCCAGTTCGGCCGCGGTGCCGAGAATGAAGAGGGACACCAACCCCCCGAGAGCGATCGAGACCACCGTCTCCCGGCGAGCGTCGTCGGGTCCTCGCGCGTCGGCGCGGCTGGCGGAGGCATGAAGAAATAGGTTGTAGGGCACCACCGTGGTGCCCACCAAGGCCACCGCGAGGGCCGGCTCGGTGAGAGGAAAGCTGGGGATGAGTCCGCTCGCCGCTGCCCCCGGGGAAGGCCCCGTCCCGAGATAGACGAACCCGAAGGCGATGCTCATCACCACCACGACCGCGGTCAAAGCACGCTGCAGAAAGAGCAGACCTCCCCGGGAGAGAGCCAGGGCCGCCCCGGCTCCGAGCGTCATCAGGGCGGGGGTGCGCGGAAGGGACTCTCCGAGCAAGATCTCGAGGCCGGCCAGAGCTCCGATCATGTTTCCCGCTTCGTAAGCGGCGTTGCCCACGGCGAGGGCGCCGAGAACCAACACCACGGTCCCCGTTCGGACCGCGGGCCCGCGACCCTCGAGGAGCGCCGTCCCGAGGCCCATGCGGGCTCCTGCGCCCAGTCGCGCCGCCGTGTCCTGAAGGACGGTGGTGGCGAACACCGAAAAGACGAGGGCCCAGAGCAAACCGTAGCCCGCGCGAGCGCCAGCCAGGGTGCAGGTGGCAACGGTGCCCGGGCCCACAAAGGCGGCGGTGACCAGCGCTGCGGGGCCGAGTCGGAGACGACGCACGTCGGCATCGATGCCACGGAAACAGCCCCGTCACGAGCGGGCACGCCCCGCGGGAGGGCTCAGAACAGCTCCGCGAGCTTTCGACGGAGATCGTCCCGCCCGATGGGCTTGACCAGGTAGCCGTCGAAACCCGCTTCCTCCGCGGCCAGGAGGTCCTCGGAGCGACCGTATCCGGACATGCCGATCATGGGAATGGTGGCCAGATCCGGGCGGGCTTTGAGCTGTCGCGCCACCTCGAGTCCGCTCATACCCGGCAGTCCCACGTCACAGAGGATGCCGTCGGGCCGGCGAGCCTCGACCTCCTTCAAAACATCCTCCCCGTGATCGAGCAGCCGAACCTGGTGTCCTTCGCGCGACAGGAGTCGTTTGGTCATCTGGGCGACGTCCGGGTTGTCCTCCACGAGGAGGATCTCCAGTTTGGGAGTGCTGCCCCTCGCGCGGGGTTCGCCCGAGGAGCTCTCTCGCCGCGGCAGCTCGAGGACGAGGACCGCGCCTCCCTCCGAGGTGCGGTCCTCGGCCCGTAACGTACCTCCGTGAAGCTCCGCGAAGCCTCGGGCGATCGCCAAGCCCAGACCGAGGCCGCCCGCTTGGGGCCCGCGTGACTGTTCTCCCTGCTCGAAAGCCTCGAACATGCGTTGTTGGAACTCCGGCGTGATTCCCGGTCCGCTATCTGTGACCCGTACCTGCACCGCGCCGGGAAGAGGGCGCATTTCCACCTGGACCTCGCCCTGAGGGGGCGTGAAGCGCACGGCGTTGGTGAGAAGGTTGCTGAGTATCTGAGTGAGTCGGGTGGCGTCGCCGAGCACCTCGACCTCTCGATCCAAACGTCGTGACTTCAAGAGCACGTGCGCTCGGTCGGCGGCCGCCTGATGATCCGCAACCACCCCCTTCACGAGGCGACCGAGGTCGAGCGCCGTCTTGTGCAGGCTCACTTTACCTCGGCTCAAGCGAGCGGCATCGAGGAGATCGTCGACCATCCTCGTCATGTGCACCGCCTGGCGGCCGAGCACGTCCACGGAAGCGTGGAGATCCTCTTCCCGCCGATCCTCCATGGCGAGGAGCTCCACCGCGTTGTTGATCGCCGCCACCGGGTTACGGAGCTCGTGGCTCAACATCGCGAGGAACTCGTCACGGCGCTGGCCGGCCTCAATCAAAGCCTGCTGGTAGCGCTTGGCGTCCGTAGTTTCCTGCACGACCGCGCTGACCAACCTCACTTCGGTCCGGGTGTCGTTCCACAAGGGAATGTAGCTCGCGACGAAGGACCTCTCTTCGCCCTCGCGATTCACCTCGACCTCCACCCCCATGACCGGCTCGCCGGTCACGAAGACGCGTTCGATGTCCACGGCGATGACGCTACCTGTCTCTTGAAGCAGGTCGGGGAGGCTCCGGCCGAGGTGCTCGTCCACCGTATGGCCGTCCAGCTGGGCGAGAGAGGGGTTGAGCCGCACCCACTCCATATTGCGGTTCATCAGCGCGAGGCCCACCGGGGCGGTGTCATAGATGACTCTGAGCTCGTCTGCGGTCCGCTGCAAACGACCTTCGCTCTCTTCCACCTTGCGTCGAGCCTCGACCTGGTCGGTGACGTCCATCGCGAAGGTCATGACGCCGACCGGACGTCCTTCAGGATCGTGGTGGCGCTGCACGACCTGTGAGAACTGGCGGGTGGTCCGGCCTTTTCCGCCCGGGCCGGGGAGATCGATGTCGAACTCTCCCACGAGCGCGGGGGTGCCGGTGCGATAGACATCGTCGAAACGCTCGATGACTCCCGAGCCGATGACCTCGGGCACGGCTTCGCGCACCGAGCGACCGAGCAAGGGCCGCCGCCCCAGCGCCTCATCGTGGAGTCGATTCGAAAAGGTGTAGACGTGCTCCGGGCCCTCGTGCAGGGCGATCAGCGCGGGCGCCTCCATAAAGAGGCGCTCGAGCCGGGACTTCTCGTTCTCGGCCACTCGCCGCGCCTCGCGGAGTTCGGCCTCGGCCCGATCGCGGTCCGCGGCGTGGGCAAAGACGTGGGTGGCGCCCTCGAGGAAGGTCGCGTCAAAAGCATCGAAACCTGCCTTGCGGCGGGAGAAGACGGCGAGGACCCCGAGGGTTCCCGGTCGGGCGTGAACGGCGCACGCTACCAGTGAGATCACGTCTTCGTGATGGAGGACGGGGATGCTCTCGAAGCGCATCTCCCGGATATCCCCGACCGCCACGGGGCCGGCCTGCTGAAGGGCGAGCGCCACCGGGTTGGAAGACGAGACTCGGAAGGCGACGTTCGGTTCAGTCCATCCGTAGCCGGCCCGAAGGATGAGTTTCTTACCTTCGTCCGTCAGCTCGAACCATCCCGTGAGGTCGGCCGCCAGGGATCGCTGAACCTCCGCCACCAGTCTTTGGAGGGTCTGAGCCGACGGAACGAGATCCAAGGCCGCGAGACCCATGTGGGTGAGGGCCGCTTGGTGCCGATGGGCTCGGGCCGCCTCGTCGCGGCTGCGCTGGATCTGACTGATGTCGATGAAGTGGATGATGACCCCATCGATGCGGCGGTCCTGAGTGCGGTAGGGGAGGATCCTCCGGACGAAGCGCGCCTCGCCGATGGGGATCTCTTCCTCCTCGCTGGCCAGGGACTCGATCACCCGTCGGGCTGCCGTCGCGAGCTCGGGGGCGACGAGAGACGAAGGGGGCATGTCGCCGATCGCATGCCCGATGAGGGTGCCGTTCAAGCCGAGGAGGCGGCCGGCCACCGGGGTGTAGCGCTTGATGCGGAGCTCGTCGTCGAGAAAGAGCGTGGCCAGGTCCGTACTCGAGAAGAAGTTGCTGAGATCGTCGTTGTTCCGCTGAAGCTCGCTCACCTTCTCGCGGAGCTGCTGGTTCACCTTCGACAGCTCCTCGTTGAGGGACCGGAGCTCCTCCGAGGTCGACTCGAGCTCTTCGTTGGAGGACTGCAGCTCCTCGTTGACGCTGGTCGCCTCCTCGTTGGCGACCCGGAGGTTTTCGTTGGCGATCGCGAGCTCCGAAACCGTGAGTCGCAGGTCGGTTCGCACCCGCTCCAGCTCGAGCTCGAGCTCTTCGCGCTCGGCGTCGGTGGCGGGGCCAGGGAGCGCCCGAGCCTCGGTCTCGACCCGGTGGAAAGCCACCGCGATGTGGCTCGTGCCCGCCACTGGGGCCAGCTCGATCCGCACGTTGGCGTCCTCCGAGCGCACCGTCACTTCGGCCGGCTGACCTTCGCTCGAGGATTGGAAGAAGGCGGCGCGCACGCGGAGCTGGAACGGGTCGGCGAGAGCGTCGAAGAAGCTCCCCGAGGGGGTTCCCGACGGGACCCGCAGGTACCGCGTTACGTCACCATGCACGTAGAGGATCCGACCGTCTCCACCCACCACCACGCTCGGAGGCAGCAGCGCTTCGAGCCCGCGACGCACCGCCACCTCCGGCTCTCTCGCCGGGCGGACGAGGCTCGGCACCCTGGGGGATACGACGGGGAGCGGAATCGAGACGTCGCGGGTCCGGAAAATCCGAGCTCCCTCGCCCTCCGCGGCGAGAAAGTACTCCGAGGCGACGCCCACGGTCTCCGAGTCCCCGAGAAAGAGGGCCCCGCCGCCGCGGAGCACGAACGCAAAACTCTCCAGAATGCGCCGCTGACGCACCTTTCGGATATAGATGAGGAGGTTTCGGCAGGAGATGAAGGACAGGCGGGAGAACGGGGGGTCGGTGGTGACGTCGTGCCTCGCGAAAGAGATTCGATCCCGCAGAAAGGGCTCGACTCGATACCGTCCGTCGTCCGTCACGGCGAAGAAGCGGCTCCGGCGCGTATCGGAGATGGGCTCTACGTCGCTCGACGAATAGATTCCGGCCCGAGCCACGGTCAGAGCATCCTCGTCGACGTCGGTCGCGAAGACCGTCAAGTCATCGGCGCTTCGCTTCGCCCCTTCGAGCGCCTCCACGAGAAGCATCGTCAGGGTGTAGGCTTCTTCGCCGGTGGCGCATCCGGGCACCCACGCCCGGAAGGGGGCGGCCGGGTCCAGCTCAGCCACCAGGGAAGGCAGGACCTCGCGCTCGACGGCGGCCCAGCTCGCCGGATCACGAAAGAACGCGGTGACGCTGACCATGAGGTCGCGCACGAGCATGCTTCGCTCCTCGGCGCTCGTAGCGAGCCGCTCGAGGTAGGCCCCTTCGTCGGTCGAAGACGCAAGAACCATCCGGCGGCTCAGTCGCCGGCGAAGGGTAGACTCCCGATAGGCTTCCGGGTCGAACGTGCCCTCGGTCTTGAGGAGGCGGGTGACGTTGCGCAAGAGATCGGCGTCGTCGCTCTGCGTGTTCCCGGCGCGATCTCCTCCCTTCAAGTCCAGAGCCACCGTCGCCAGAAAGGAGCCCATCTCTCGGGGTTCCAGCACGCGGTCCACGAGTCTGGCTTCGATGACGGAAGCCGGCATCGAGGGCTCGGCCGCCGTCGAGGGGTCCTGAGCGAGGGACAGCCCGCCGTGGGCCTTGATAGAACGAAGGCCGTTGGTCCCGTCCTGTCCCGCCCCGGAAAGGACGATAGCGGCGCTTCGATCGTCAAAGACCCGAGCCAGGGAGCTGAACAGGGTATCGATCGGCCACCGGTCCGGGGTCTTGAGGTCTCGATGCGTCAATTGCAGTTGACCGCTCTCGAGCTCCAGTTCGAAACCGGGGCCCACCAGATAGACCCGTCCGGACTCTATCTGCAGTCCTGCATGCGCCTCGAAGACCGGCAGGTCGGTCGTCTCCTCGAGGCTCCGGCGGAGCCCGCTTCGCTCGTGGTCTTCCAAAGAGGTAGGCACGACCAAGAAAGCGAGGTCGTTCGAGGGCGCGAAGGGACGTAGGAGGTCCCGGAGCGCATCGAGCGCCCCACCTGATGCGCCCACGCCCACTACCATCCGCGGGGCCGCGGCGGTCGAGGCTGAAGGGGCCATGCCTCAGGCTCGCATCCCCCTGGAGAGATGGACACCTCGACCCCGCGATTTCCCGACTCTCCGGCCGTGGGGGCGCGCAAAGTGCGACCACGAGAAACCCCCAGTTCTATCTGAGATTGATTATCACTTCCTTAAGTATTTATAATTCCTTCACTTTTCGGCTTTCGCGAGCGCGCTTGGAAATCGTACAAAGAGATTCATGACGAAGAACCGAGAGGTGATTGGAGCCCTGAACGAAGCCCTGCGGGTCGAGCACACGCTGGCCATGCAGTGCCACCAATACGCTCTGACCGTCTCCGGGCTCTGGCGTTTGTCGCTCGCGCCCTTCTTCCGAGACCTCGCGGGCGAGGCTCGCGATCACGCCGCGAAGTTCGGGGCCAAGGTGGTAGCTCTGGGGGGCACGCCCGCCACCCAGCTCGAGGACGTCAGGGACTCCGAGGATGCCTTCGCGATGGTCGAGGACATCCTGGCCCTAGAGCGGCGCGCGATGAGCGTCTATCTGTCCGCCCTGGCCGTGGTGCCCGAAGGCGACGTGGCGCTGCGCACCATGATCGAGGACCACATCGCCGACGAGCAGCTTCACATCGACGAGATCGAGCAGCTCGTTCGCGGCGGCGCCCCTGGTCACCAGCGCGCCGTCACGACCGACGGCGTCCGTCGCGCGTCCTAGTCTCAGACCGTCTGACGGCTTCAGTCGCGGAGCTTCCCAGCCCGCTTTTTGGCCTCGTGGCCCTTGAGCCGGGCTGAGAGGGTCCCGGCGGCAACGAACTGGCCGATGTCTTCGAGGGTTCTGTGCCCGACCTTGCGAAACCAGACCGGACCGTCGCCTCGGTCCACCCCCACCACCGGCGCTTTGCAGATCTTCTGGCATCGCACCTTGGTAATGGTTGCTCCGGCCACGTGCGCCTCGAGCTGCTTGCGGGGCAGCTTGGTCTTGCTGCAGTCCGAGCCGCGGCAGAGATAGATCTTCAAGGTTTCACCACCACGCCCCAGTCGAACCGCAGCCGACAAGCCGCCGAAAACCCGCATCCCGCGTCCCAGGTGCGGGCCTCCGCACGTTCCGAGGACGCGGACCCCAGGCCTTGCCGCGACCCGTGGCTTCGTGGCCCGATGCGGTGTGTTCCGGGACCTCCAGCGGCTGCGTCGCATCACGCGCACCCTCGCTCGGTACGGCTTTCTGGATATCGTGCGCCGAGATCGGAGCCTGCGCGATGACGGGGACTTTCCGCCGACCGACGACGGTCTCCCCGCCAGCAAGCCTCGGCGCTTTCGCCTTCTGCTCGAGGAGCTCGGCCCCACCTTCATCAAGCTTGGGCAGGTGCTATCCGCCCGCCCCGACCTCGTCTCCGCCGAGTACGTGGCGGAGCTTCAGCTTCTCCAGGACCGCTGCGAGCCCCTCGACTTCGCGGTCATCCGGCAAGCCATCGAGGAGAGCCTCGGGGGCCCTCTCGACGCCTACTTCACCAGCGTAGACGAGGAGCCCCTAGCGGCGGCCTCCATCGCCCAGGTCCACGAAGCGCGCACCAAGGATGGGGAGCGGGTCGTGGTGAAGGTGCGTCGTCCCGGCATCGACGAGGAGGTCCGCCTCGACATCGACGTTCTCTACCGCCTCGCCCAAATCTTGGATGCGGTGTTCGAGGAGAGCGCCGCGGTGGAGCCCATCGGCGTGGTCGAGAGCTTTGAGCGCGGGCTCGCGGAGGAGCTCAACTTCCGTCGGGAGGCGATCAACGTTCGGGACTTCGCGCGACATCACGAGGCCCGCCCCGACATCGAGGTCCCGCGGGTCATGGAGGATCTGTCCACGTCCACGGTTCTGACCATGACCTATATCGAGGGGGTGCCGTTTTCACGGCTTCCGCCCGACGCGGACCGGCCCGCCATCGCCCGCCGACTCGTCAAAGAAGCCTTCGATCAGGTCTTCGTGGATGGCGTCTTTCACGCGGACCCCCACCCCGGGAACATCCTCTACCTGGGGCCCAGTCGCTATGGCGTGCTCGACTACGGCCTCCTGGGCCGCCTCACCCGGCAGATGCAGGAGACCTTGGTGATGCTGGCCCTGGGCGTCGCGGTCCGGGACCCCGACACCGTCGCTCGAACCATGTATCGGCTGGGTCAGTCCGACGAGCGGGTGGACATCGCGGCCCTCCGTAACGATGTGGCCGGGCTCCTCGAGCGCTACGGGGGGCGGGTCATCTCGGAGGTCGATACCCAGCTTCTTACCCGGGATCTCCTCACCTTGGCGGTTCAGCACCGCATACGTATCCCTCCCGAGTACGCCATGCTCGGGCGGGCCGCGACGACCCTCGAAGGCGTCGTCCGCGAGCTCGACCCGAACTTCGACGCGACCGAGATTGCCAAGCCCTACGCCGAGCGCCTGCTCAAGGACCGTGTGGCTCCCCAAAACGTACAGGACGGCCTCTATCGAGCCCTCCTCCAGTTCGATGGCCTTTCTCACGATCTCCCTCTGCAAGTGAGTCAGATCGTGGCGGATCTCGCCTCCAACAGGCTCGGCCTGCGGGTGGGGGGGCGCAGCGTGGACCGGATCTCCGAGACCATCCGCGCCGCCGCCTACACCATCTCTGCCGCCATCCTCGGTGGGGCCTTCGTCATCGGATCCTTCATCGGCCTCAGTCGCGTGGACTGGGAGATCGGCGGCGTCCCCATCGTCGGGGTGGTGGGGGCGATCGTGGGGCTCACCGTGATCTTTTGGCTTGGGGCCTATGTCATGGTGCGGCCGCGCCTGAAGAAGCTGAGTCTCAGTCGCATTCTTTGGCGCTGAGGCCTCGGATGAGAACCCTCACCTCGGCGCTGGTGCTGTTCGCCCTCCCAGCCTGGGCCATGCCGCGCTTCGTGTCCGATGTCCCCAACGCGACCCAACCGGAGCTCGTCGACGGGCGGCCGTGCCGCGTGTGTCATGTGCGGCCGCAAGGGGGCGGCGAGCTCAATCCCTTCGGAAAGGACTACGATCGAAACCGAGGTGGCCAGGGCTGGGCGCAGCTCTTCATGGTGGACTCCGACGGCGACGACCTGACCAACGGGATGGAGCTGGGCGACCCGCGGGGGATATGGACCCCGGGCGCTACCCCCGAACGGACGACGCGTTTGTCCCTCCCCGGCGATCCAGAGAGTCGACGCCCCCCACTGGATCCCGACGCCGGTGTCGCCGACTCAGGACGGGACGATCTTGCTCCCGGCGACCTGAATGGCGATGGGCTCGGCCCCCGAGACGAAGGTCAGCTTGCGGATCTCCCGTCCGCCGACTTGGGGCCGACGGATGCGGAAGGGCGCGACCTCGGGATGAGTGACCTCGGGACGGCACCCATGTTCGAGAGCTGCACGTGCTCGCGGCGGCCCCCGGCGGGGTCGACGAACGCGGGACTGGTCCTCCTCGGGCTGGCCGGATGCTGGCTCTTTCGGTGGTCTAGCGAGGGGGCTCTTCAGGGGCGGCGTCGAACATGAAACTCACGATCGCGTAGCGCTCGCCCTCGGTCACCGGCTGGATCCGATGAGCGTGGGTGCACGAAAAGATGATGGCGGCTCCAGGCGGTGGGTCGTAAGCACAGGAAGGTCCGTACTCGGGGAAAGCGAGCTTGCCTCCCTCATACTGCCCGGCGTTGAGGTTGAGGGTGAGGGCGAAGCGACGGTGCTGGGTGGACGGGGCGGTGTTGTCTCGATGGACGCCGAAATGCCCGGAGTCGCTCGCGGCGTAGGCCACCAGCTTCAGGCGCTCGAACCTCCGTGCGGTAAACTGAAAAGCCTTGGCCACCTCGGGCACCACCCTCTGGCTGATGGTCTGAAACAGCTCCTGCTCGAGCCCCGGCTCCCCGATCCAGACATCACGCCGAGACTTGCGCGCCGGGTCCACGACCAGCTCTTGGCCGTCGGGGGTGGGCATCGGCGAAGAGACGGGGTTCCAGCTCGCAAAGCTCGCGACCAAGCCGCGACACACTTCGGGCGAGAGCACTCGCGGCACCACCAGCACCGGGGCCACTTGCGGGCCGGCCCGGTACTCGAGCTCGAGGTCACGGAGTGATTGGTCGATGAGACCCAGGAGCCCAGCTACGACCGCGTGAGCGTGGAGCGCCGACGGCTCGACCGCCGCGCCCTCGAGCACCCTCAGATTGGGATCCGAGACGACGGCTGCACCCTCGGACTGGTCCGGAGACCATCCGAAGAGACGCCGTCGGAGGCTGCCGTCGCTATCGACCAGCGTCGCGTCATGGCACGCCGAAGGGACCTCCGTGCCGGCCCCGACGATGGCCAGCGACTGACACTCCCGCTTCCTCGCGGCGTCGTGGACGACCTCCAAGAAGCGCGCGCCGTCGGCGCGGCTCCACGTCGGAGCGCAGGCTCCGAGCACGAGAGGTCGACCGTCCGCGAACTCATACAGCAAGAGGGTGCGTCCGTCCGAGACCGGGGCGGCCAGGTTCGGAACGCGGCCGCCACGAGAGAGGGCAGCAAGAGGCTGAGGCGTCGTCACGCGGGGGAAGTATCCTTGGCGGGAACCTCGGGCGCCGCCGCCTTCGCTTCCGGGCCGGCCCCGAGCTCAGGTTGCGCAGCCTCGCTCTCGCGCTCCATCTCGTGCCTGAAGCTGGTTTCGAAGGCGTTGGCGGAGGTTTTGAGGTCCTTGAGGCTCTTTCCGAGGTTGCGCCCAAAGGACGGCAGCATCGAGGGCCCCACGACGATCAAGGCTACTCCCACGATCATCGCAATCTCCCAAGGTCCAAATCCAAACATATCTATCTCCGTGGTGTTCGCGAGGCCGCGCGTGTGTCGACCTCACGAGCAAGGACCCCGGAGGCGCACGTGGCGCCTCCAGGGTCCTCGCATTTAGCTATCTAGACGGCTGAGCGAGCTCAGCTGCCAGGGTTGCTCGGATCGAAGTCCGTGGCGAGCACGCCGTCGTCGGTCCGCTGGATGACGACGGTTGCCGAGCGCGAGCGCCGGGTCTCGACGGGGTCGATCTGGGTCGCGTCGCTGCCGCGGTTTCGGGGCCAGGCGCTCGAGGTGCTGACCACCCCGTTCGTGACCGCGATGTCATCTCCGGGGTGCTGGATGTTGATGAAGATGGACTTGCGGTCCGGCGTCATCGCCACCCCCGTCACCTCGCAGTCGACAGGTCCGGTCATGATGCGCTTGAGGCGATCGTTGGCGTTGTCGGGACGAATGGGGTCACCGAAGTCGCCGGGGATGGCCACCAGCATCTGGTTGTTGCCCGTGAACTGACCACCGTCGGTCTGAACCCACAGCACGCCACCGTCGTCGAACCACACGCCGTCCGGGTCGGTGAACTGGTTCGTCTCGACCACGAGCCCCGAGAGGTTCGCGTTTCGACGCGGGTCCGAACCGAAGAGCACGATCTCCCAGGTGAACTCGAGAGCGTCGGCGCGCTGACCGAACTCCCGCATCCGGATGATGTGGCCGTCCGTGTTCGCGATGGCGTTTCCGGCCGGATCCGTGGTGCGAGGGCTCCACGGGGAGCGCCCGAACTCGCGATCCGAGAGGAACTCCGCGATCTCGTCGCGGGAGCCGCCGTCTCCGGCCGCACGCTCCTCGGGATCGAGCTCGTTGAAGTTCCCCACGTCGTTGCTGTTGGTCAGCGTGAAGTACACGTCCCCGTTCATCCGGTTGGTGGTGCTCCACTCGGGGCGGTCCATGGGCGTGGCGCCCGCGGCCCACGCTGCGCCGCGGGTGTTGAGGAGGATGCCCTCGAGGGTGCCGAGCTTGCCGGCCAGGATGCGCGCCGGGTTGTTCGGCTCCGCCGCCGGATCGATGGCGTTGACGGCCGCGATGTCGGGGTTCTCGGGGACGAGGGGGAGCCACCGGCCCGTACGGGTGCCGGTGAAGACGTCGAACTCGAACTTGGCTGCGTAGAGGGTGCCGTTGTCGAGGTACTTGTCGCCCTCGGCCAGACCCGTGGCGCCCGCCACGTAGTTCTCGTTGGAGACGTACTTGTAGATGTACGACATCTGGTCGTCGTCGCCGGAGTAGAAGACCACCGGCTGTCCATCGACAAAGTTGCCGGGCCAGCCGCCCTCGTGACGGAACTTACCGAGCGCCGTCCGCTTGCGCGGGGTGGAGGTCGGGTCGAAGGGGTCGATCTCGACGATGTAGCCGAACTGGTTGGCCTCGTTCCGATAGTCCTCTTCGGGACCCACGCCCGCCACGGGAGTGGTGTCGAAGCGGCGGAACTCGTCCGTGATCGCCTCGTCCACGCCCGCGAGCTGCGACCAGCCATAGCGGTCGCCCGAGCCCATGCCGGCCAGGAACTTCTCGGAGCCGACGGCGTCCGCTCGCGCGAGGCCGCTGCCCGTGGCTCGGTCGTCCTTGAAGTAGCCGTGCCAGTTTTCCTCGCAGGCCAGGTAGGTACCCCAAGCGGTGTAGCCGTTGCCGCAGTTGTTATAGGTGCCGCGGGCCTGGTGATGGCCGTTGGTGGGGGTGGGGCTGTGCTTGGTGATCAGCTCCGCCGAAGCGCTGAGCGGTCCGTAGATCTCGATGTCCGAGTCGCCGGTGATGCGGCGGTTGAACGTCGAGTCCTGGACGTAGGCCCAGTTGTTGTTCGCGTCCTTCTGAATCTCCACGACCGAGACGCCGTGGGACTTGATCTCCTTGCGCGCCTCGTCCGCCACCGTGCGCACGCCGTTGACCACGGTGACGCCGTTGGCGTGGAGGGCGTGACCGGGGTCGGGCACGTACTCGTGGTTGACGCAGAGGATTCCGCGGTCGCTGGCCGCGGGGTCGAAGTTCCCGTTGGCGTCCATACCGAAGAACCACATGCCGTCGTGGCACTCACCGCAGCGCTGGTCGAACTCAGCGCCGGGCTCGGTGCCCGCGCCGCTGTAGTCGGCCAGGCCCGCCGCGATGGGATCGCCCGCCGCGTAGAGCACCGTGGCCTTGTAGCCGGCGGGAACCGTGATGTTGTCGTTGCCGTCGGGAGGGATGGCATCGAAGTTGAGCGACGGGGCGCTGACCTGTCCGGACGGACCGGCAGGCCCTTGGGCGCCCTGAGGGCCTTCGGGGCCAGCTTCGCCCGCGGGACCGGCTTCGCCCGCGGGGCCCGCGGGACCGGCGGGGCCCTGAGTGCCAGGAGCACCCTGCGGACCCACGGCGCCGTCTTCGCCGCAGGCCGCAAATCCGGCCGTAAAGAGACCGGCGGTGCCGATCTTGAGCACCGAACGACGGCTCATCATCTGGTCGATGATGTCGTTCAGGTGGTTTCCTTTTCCAAGAACTGGGCCCTGCTGGCCCTTAACCTCACGCTTTTGAGACATACCTACTAATCCTTGTCGCCAAGAGCTAAACCTGAGCTTTCGAGCTCGGTCCCTCGGGCGACGACAACCTTCACTGGGCGCATGTCTTCTTGGTGACGGCTCCACGACCTTGTGGCCGCAAGTGTGACTTTGTTCGAAATACCCTCCCTCTCCCCCTGTGCCCTTAGGGAGGTCTCCGGTCAGACCTCGGAAAACGCAGAGCATCAGAGTTCTCAGGTTCTTCCGGCAGGAATGGAAGCTCCTCTGAACCGCCCCCGAGCTGGGCCCAGACCGGCCCCGAGCCGGTCGTCCCAGGGTTGATCCGAATTGCGGCGGACCCTTCCTCGGGTTCGACCTCTGAGCCACCCTCTCTAGACGCGAGAGGTATCCCAGAAGCACGCTTCAATCTTGTTGCCGTCGAGGTCGCGCACGAAACATCCGTAGTATTCAGGTCCATAGTCCGGACGCTCGCCGGGGGCCCCTTCGTCCCTCGCCCCCGCTTCGAGGGCCTCGACGTGAAAGCGCTCTACCTCGTCTCGGCTTTGCGCAAAGAACGCAAAGTGCACGCCATTACCAACCTTCGCGGCTTCGCCGTCCCACGGGGTTTGCACCCAGAACTCTGGAAATTGCTTTCCGAACGCCGCTGCGCCCGGGTGGTTCATCAGGAGCTTGGCTCCGAGCACCGCGAGCACTCTCGTGTAGAAGGCGACCGCTTCGGGATAGTTGTTCGTCCCCACCGAAACGTGGGACATGATGCTGGGGTTCTCCATTCTTCTTCCTCTCTTTTCCGCGACTCAGTTCTGAATGCGGACGCAGATCTCGCTCAGGAGATCCTGGGGTGCCGTATCTTCAGGGTTGTTGAGATAGATCTCGATGACCGGCTCGTCATAGAGCTCGACGCCTCGACCGGGGAGCCATTGGCCGAGGAGCGCGACGTAGGTCGGACTCATGGTGTCGTAGGGGCCGAGGTGCGTCGCCCGCGCGTAACGCCCCGCGGGGATGGTTCGCTCTCGGACGGAGGGGTTGCGGGAGAGGAGCGTCTCGACTCCCGTCGCCAAGCTCACGCAGGCGTCGTAGCGCAAGTTCTCCTCCTCGGTGATGTCCGGGTCGTCGTACACGAGGCCGAAGGAGCCCCGAATCTCGGCGGTCAGGCCTGCCTCCGAGACCGTCGCCATGAGCTGATCCCAAGACCGAGCGCAGGTCTCGTAGGAGCCGGTATGTCGTAGGCTGACCACGGGGATCTCGGGGAGCGGCTCGATCCGCGCTTTGACCTCGACCCTCTCCCCCTGCTCACGGGCCCGAAACTCTCTCGGGGCCACCCCAAAGCGGTCCCGAAAGGCCCGCGTGAAGGCTTCGTGGCTGCCGTAGCCCGAGGCGAGAGCCACGTCGGTGACGGGAGCGTCGCCGAACCTCAGTCGCTGCGCGGCGCGCTCCATACGGAGCCGACGCACGAGGCCCATCACCGACTCTCCCGTCATGCCCCGAAAGACGCGGTGAAAGTGGTGACGCGAGAAGCCAGCGTGGTCCGCCAGCTGCGCCGGTTCGAGGGTGTCGTCGTCGAGGCGGGCGTGGATCTCGTCGAGGACGTCCAGCACGCGGTCGGCCCAGGGGCGGCTCACGAGGGGAACGCTAACGTGGCTCGATCTGCGGCGCTTGACCCCGAGTGCTCTCGACGCACAGCGTTAGCCACCTCAGGCCTCCGAGTGCCAAGTAAACGTTCCGGCTACGCCACCAAGCGACGAGAATCAAAAGGTTTTTTGGTGAACTCGGCGCGGCAAAAATTGCCGCAAGCGCCCGATCACATTCTAACGTGCCAAGATCATTGATCAAGTGGGCTTGAAGAGGCGGGTGCTAGGACGAAAAGATCGCCTGTAGGCCATGGCACTCATCGACGCGCAGAGTCTCGAAGACTTCTTCAATGGGCTCCTCTCCGACGCTCTCGACGCCACCGGTGTCGAGCTCTGCGACGGGAGTCGAGCGTACCTCCTCCAGCTGGTCGGAGATTGCTCGCGGGTGGAGGAACTGCACCGAGGGGCGCGCCCCGACGACCCTGGGACCCCGACCTTGGTGTCGCTGTACGAGCGGGCTCAGTTCGGCGCTCCCAGCGAGCGCTTCGACGCTTGGCGTCAGCTCGGGGACGTCGCGCTCATCGTGGCGGGGCTCTTCGGGGCCTACCTTCAACGGCGGCAGAGCCTCGTCGGCCTCGACTACTACGTGCGCATGGGAGCCGGCGCCTACGGGAGCGCGGCAACCTACCATCGCAGCGGCTTTGGTCCGATTTTCGAGGAGCTCGCGGCCCAGTTCCGCAACCTCGTGGACGTGCTCACGCGGGTGGGCGAGGCCACCACGTTGCCGGTCGCGCATGGCCTCGAGCGCCTCTACGACCGGTGGGCCGCGAACCCCTCCCAGATCGACCTGCACGAGCGCCTGATCCGCAACGGGGCCATCCCCATTCTCGGTCGGGGGGGTATGGCGTGACGGACCTCGAAGGCACCCTTCAGTCGGCCCTCGCGCAGCTCTACCGGCTCGACGATACGCTCCCCCTGAGCCCCTTTCGGGTGGGGGACGAATTCTACGCCGCTCTCGGCATCACCGAGCCCGGTCAGCGGGAGGCGCTGCTGGTCCACTCCGACGGCGAGCACACCGACGTGGCCCTGTTCCTGTCCGACGCGGTGCGAGAGGGCGCTCGAAGCTGTCTCGACGCGCTGGCCCGCGGGGCCGTCGAGGACCTGGATGCGTTTTGTGCGGTGGTCGAAGGCGTCTCGCACTTCGTCTACTTCACCTGGGCAGGGGATGCCCGTCCGGTCTCCCGGCTCGAGCTCGAGCTGCAGGCCGAGATCGACAAATTCCTCGTGCTCCGAGAGGTGCTCGGACTGCGCGGAGACGGCCTCATCGAAGCCCTCTTCGAGCGTTTCTCGCTGTCCGAGGACCTCGAAGCGGAGGGCCGCGAGCGCTACGTGGTGGCCAACCGTAATGCCCGCCGCTACGCGCGCTGGGCGGACACCCGGTTTGCGCGAGGGCGAGGGGATCAGGCCCTCGATGACGCCCGCCGCCTCTACCGCATGCCCATGAGCGCCAAGTTGGCGCACATCGCTCGCGCCGCCTAGGCCGTGACCAGCTCCCCGCAACTTCCTCCTGCGAACCGGGTTCGAGCCCTCATGCGTTTGCTCCGCATCTTCGCGGTCTGCGGCGCCGGGGCCCTCGCCGCCTGCGCCAGCGACCCCGAGCCCGAGGACTCTCCATCGACGCCTCCTCCGACGAGCCCCCCGCCGTCGACACCCCCGCCTCCACCCCCCTCTGGGTGCGATATGGACGCGATCCTGGCCGAGCACGGTTGCTCGAGTAACGGCTGCCACGGGGTCCAGAACGTCGCCGGCTTGGACCTCGTCTCCGACGGCGTGGCTGAGCGTTTGGTGGGCGTCCCTTCCGTCAACTCGGCCTGCGGGGGGCGGCCCCTCGTGGATCCGAGCACCCCGGGAGACTCCCTTCTCTTGAGTCTCGTCGATCCCGCCCGGGAGGTGCCCTGCAGCGTGGCGATGCCCTTCGGAAGCGAGGGCGTGCCCGAGGACGACGTGACCTGCTTCGAGGCTTGGGTGGACACGCTCGCCGCGGAAGCGCCTCCCCCGCCCGTCACTGAGCCCCCCGACTTCGAAGCGGCGAGCGCCGAGAGCCAGGCGAGCAAGGTCAAGAGCCTGGCCAGTGGGGCTCCCCTGACGACCGCGGAGCTCGACGTGGTGCGGGCGGAGGGACAGGCGGGGTTGCGTCACCTCCTCGAGGGCTGGATGAGCACTCCGGCTTTCGAGGCCAAGATCGGCGACTTCTTCGCGGTGGCTCTCCAGCAGCGGGTGAAGGGTCTCATCGGGCTACAGTTCCTGGTTCGAAACCTCGGTCCCTTGCAGCCCAACTTCGAAGATATGTTTGTCCGGACCGCGCTCCGCATCGTCCAGCGCGGCGAGCCCTGGAGCCGGATCCTCACCACTCGAGAGTGGGCGGTCACTACGGGGGTCCTCTCGGGGCTCCGCTACACCGACGCTCCCCGCACCCGTCGGGAGACCCTGGCTGCGGCCGCGTTCGAAGCCTCGGACTATCAGGACTGGCGCTTCGTGGAGCTGGTCGATGCCGCGCCCGGTGAGACCCTCGTCGACTATCGCGACCTCGAGACCTTGCGACAGGTCCAAACCCGCCTGAGTCTCCAGATTCCCCGGGTGGGCTTCTTCTCGACGCCCGCCTTCCTCGGCAACGCGGAGACCAACGACGACAACCAGTTCAGGGTCACGACCAACCAAACCCTCATCGCCGCCCTCGGCCAGGACTTTCAGCTTTCGGATCTCACTCCGCAGCCCTCCACGGCCGGGCTCGACGTCGAGCACTCCGCCCCGGACACCCCCTGCTACGGCTGTCATCGACTCCTCGATCCCATGCGGCTCTATTTCGCGAAGGAGTATGATATCTTCTATCGCCGCAACCCGGCTTCTATCAGCGCCGTGCCCGCGTTCGCTTTTCAAGGGGTCACGGGGGCGGGACCGGAAGTGGTCGACCTCGCCCGAGCTCTCGCCGAGCACCCCAGCTTCCCCATGGCCTGGACCGCGAAGCTCTGCCAATGGGCCAACAGCCAGCCTTGCCGACTCGAGGACCCAGAGCTCATTCGCGTCAATGAGGCTTTCATCGCGAGTGGGCTCGACTTCCGAACCTTGGTGCTCGAGCTCCTCAGCTCCCCGGTGGTGACGGGCGCCGAAGCCACGGCGACGTATACGGACCGCAGCTTCTTGGTGAGCATCACCCGCCAGTCCCACCTCTGCCGCAACCTCGACGCGCGGCTCGGTCTGACCGGCCTCTGCGATCGACGCGCGGTGGGGGCCGTGCTCGGCCTGGTGCCGGACGACGACTTCGCCCGCGGGCAGGTCGACCTCGTCCAGCCTGCGGTGACGAGCGCCTTTCACGTCGCCGGGACCGAGCAGCTTTGTGGTCGGGTGGCGCTCCTCACCGTCGGGAGTGTCCCTGGCTTGGACCCGGCCGCGCCTGGTCCCGCCCTCCTGCAGCTCGTCGAGGGGGTCATGAGCTTGCCTCCCAACCACTCCCGCCACGCCCGCGCTCTGGAGGTCCTGACTCAACACGTGAACGACGCCCGAGCCGGCGGCGCCACCGCCTCGGCCGCTCTGCGTTCGGCCTTCGTGGTCGCCTGCCAGTCTCCGGACGCCATGGGGATGGGCCTGTGAGGCCCCAAGGAGTAGCCGCCATGCGCTTTCATCGACGCCACGCTCTTCGACTGGCCGCCGGCGGGCTCGGTCTCCGCGCCCTCGCCACCGGGCTTCCCGCGTCCTTCCTGCTTCGGCCGCACCAGGCCCGGGCCCAGGCGGCCACCCCGCCGCAGTTTCTGGTCCTCGCCGTCTCGAGCCGCGGCGACCCGCTCAACGCCAACGCTCCCGGGAGCTTCGTCGAAGGCGTCGTCAACAACCCCCTGGCCGAGATGGCCCCGGTCGACTTCGAGCTCGGGCCGGTGCGCACCCGCGCCGCTCGGCCTTGGTCCACCCTGGGGGCCGACCTCCGCAGCCGACTCGGGTTCATGCACCTGCGGACCGGGGTGGTCACCCACCCCAGCATGAATGAGGTCCTCGAGCTCCGAGGGGCGGTGACCGGCGAATCCGGCAACCGAGGGGAGATGCTCCCCTCCATGCTTGCCGCCGAAGCCGCCCCGCTCCTCGAGACGGTGCTCTCGGAGCCCATTCCGCTAGGGGCCGAGACCCTCTCTGCGCGAGGCCTCCCCCTCGACTCGATCAGCCCCCCCGAGCTCAAGGACCTGTTTTCCTCGGCTCAGCCTGGACTGGCTCAGCTCGCCGACCTGCGGGATGCATCTTTGGACGCGATCTACGCTGAGGTGCGCGGTTCTGGGACGCCCGCGCAACGCGACTTCCTCGACCGCTTCGCCCTCGGACGGAACCAAGCCCGCCAGCTCGGGGAAGAGCTGAGCGCGCTCCTCGAACGGGTTGTCGATACTCCTCTCACTCCGGAAGCCGCAGCCCGAGACCAGCTCCTCGCCGCCGTGGCTCTGTTCCGCCTGAACGTCACTCCCGTGGTTACCGTCAATGTGCCCTTCGGTGGCGACAACCACCAGGACGATAGTTTGGAGCAGGAGGCGGATGAGCACGCCAGCGGGGTGGGGCTCATCCAGACCCTCTTCGACGAGTTGAAGGCGGTCGACCTGCAGGATCGAGTGACTTTCGCGACCCTCAACGTCTTCGGACGTACCCTCCAGCGCAACGCGGCCGGAGGTCGGGACCACAACGGAGACCACCACGTGCTCGCCGCCTTCGGGTCGCGGGTCCGTCCCGGCGTCTTCGGGGGTCTTCAGCGGGAAGGGGATCGCTTCGTGGCGGGGGCCATCGATCCGGCCACCGGGGCCATGGCTCCGGACGGTGCCATCCCTGCCGATGAAACTCTTCTTGCGGCCGGCCACACCTTGATGAGCTGGCTGAACCTCCCCGAAGAGACAGCCGCGCGGAGGCTCGCGGGGGGTCAGGGCGTAGCCGGGATGGTGGTGACGGCCGGCTGAGGAGGGCGCCGGATCCGCTGGAGCTCGGCGGCCACGAGCAAGCCAAGAGCACGGTGAACGGCGCGTCCGGGGTGGCAGTGGTCGTAATCCGCGGGGTCCTCGCTGAGGCCGGCGATATCCAGGAGCGGCAGCCCCTGTTGCCCGGCCTCCTCCAAAAAGGCGCGTCGAAAGGCGGTCAGCTTTGGGCCCCGCGGCGAGCCCTCGAGGGCGGGCCACGGCAGAGGCGGCACCACCACGGCCGGCACCCCGAGACTTGCCCACCGGGACCGGACCGCCGCCACCGCCGCCTCGGGCTCGATGTCTCCGGCCCAGTCGTTGATCCCCAGCTGCAGCACCGCCGCCCCCAGGTCGGGGGGAGCGCGGAGGTCCGGAACCGCCACCGCCTCGATGCCCGCGATGCCCGCATTGTGGAGATCCAAGCCCATCGCGTCCGCAGCCACTCGAGGGAAGGCTTCGGACGGTCCGGCGAGATGTAAGCCCTGGGTCACGGAGTCTCCGAGGGCCCACAGCACTCGACGCCGCGGCTCTTGGGGCTGAAGAGGACCGTCCGTCTCGAGGGCTACGAATCCGGCGGAGTGGGTCGCGGGGAGGTGTAGCCTCACGTACGGGCTGGACCTCAGCTCGAAGACCAGATCGAACTCCAGGGCGTCGCCGGGCACGTGGGCGCGCGCCACGGGCTGTCCCTCTCGCTCCAGGTCGAAGACGGCCTCCTCGGCGTCATCGATCCTCCGCACCAATCGACCGCGCGCGCGGAGCCGCTGACACCCCAGGGTGCGGAGTTCGAGGGCTATCCCGGCGCTGGCCAGAGCCGAGGGCAGGGACCCCGTCCGTCCGAGCTGCTCGTAGACCTCGGGACCGAATCGACTACAGAACAAAGCGGGTCCGTCCGGCTGCACGTGATCGACGCCTCGGAGCCCCTGGGGCGGGATAGGAAACACCTCATATCCATCGACCCTCCTTCCCTCGGTTCGAGGCGCTTCGAATGCGCCTCTCGCCACGAAGCCGAGCTCCGTTCGGTAAGCCCTGCGCGGCGATCGTGTCCCACGTCGACTCGCGGGAGACGCGGCCGATGACCCCCGTACGTGGATATCGCCCAGCCGGCGGAAGTCACCCGACGCGCCACCACCCTTCTCGGCGAAGGTCGTCCTCGGGAGACCCTCGATCTCGTCGGTGCGGCTCTCCGTGAGAGTCCCGGTTCCGCGGAGCTGTGGCACGTTCTGGGCGTGGCTCTCGCGACCTCCGGTCTCAACGAGCAGGCGGTGGAGGCTCTGGAGCGAGCGGTCCATCTCGAACCCACCCACACCGAGGCCCGGCGCAATCTAGCCGGCATCTACGGGCGCCTCGGGCGAGCCGGGGACCAGCGCCGCCATCTCGACCTCGCCCTGGCCGTGGCTCGGGGCCGGCTGGAGAACGAGCCGGAAGATCCCGAGGCTTGGCTTCACCTCGGCCTCAGCTACGAAGCCAACCATCGCGTCGGGGACGCCCTCGACTGCTTCCTGAAGGCCGCGCAATCCGGATGGTCAGACGCGCGTCTGAGCGGAGCCCTGGCCCGGGTGGGGCCGCCCGCGTACCTCGAGCCGACCCGCGTCGACCCGCTGAGCGGCCGCCGCCTCCGCCGTATTCGGCCCACCCAGGCCCAGGAGTACATCTATGTCGTGGAGGTCTCGGGGGTGTGCAACCTCAAGTGCCCCAGCTGCCCCACCGGAGCGCTCTCGAACCGAGGTCGCGCCAACGGGCTGATGACCGCGGAGATGTTTCGGAGCATCGTGGACAAGATCCTCGTCGAATCCCCCTCAGGATCGAAGAGTCACCTTTGGTTCTTCAACTGGGGCGAGCCCCTTCTCAACCCCGACCTCCCGGAGATGATCCGCTACGCCCGCGAGCACGGGCTCGAGACCATGGTCTCGAGCAACCTCAACCATGGCCGGGGTTTGGAGGAGATGGTCGCTGCGGGTCCGAGCACCCTCAAGCTCTCGATCTCCGGCTTCACCGAAGAGACCTACAGCCGCACGCACCGCCGCGGAAACCTCGAGAAGCTAAAGGCCAACATGCAAAAGCTCTCCGAGCTCGTGGAGCGCTCACCCTACTCGACCCAGGTCTGGGTAGGACAGCATGTGTACCGCACCAACCAGCCGGACCTCGCCGTCCTCGCCGAGAGCTGTCGTCAACTCGGGTTTCGGCACACGCCCATGCCGGCGGCGATCCTGTCCCTCGAAGGTACGATCGATCTCTTTCACGGACGCGGCTCTCCCGACGAGACCGCCACCGACGCGCTGCTCCTCACCCCCACCGCGGAGCGCGTGGCGCGAGGGCTGGAGACGGCCGATTTCGCGTCTGACTGCGAGCTTCGCTACAACATGACGTCCATCAACCCGGACGGCACGGTGGCGCTGTGCTGCGGGGTCTGGGCGCCGGAGAACATGCTCGGCGTGAGCTTCCTCGAGCACTCCCATGCAGAGCTCACGGAGCTCAAGTATCGACATCATTTCTGCGCCACGTGCTACGCCCACGGGCTCGCCTACGTGCCGCGCACCGAGGCCGACCCGACGCGGCTCGACCCGCCCCCGGAGCCGCCCCCGAAGCTCGTGCAGCTCCGTCCCACGCGCCGAAAGGGCTGAGCGAGCCCGGCCCGCAACGACGCCTCCTAGTACCTCGCCACAGGAGTCCTGACGGTTTGAGGCGGAGTCCTCGTTGGCCAGGGGCGTGCCGCTCCGCAGGGAGCTGGGTGGGCCCCAGCGACTTACGTCGCAGCAAGTGCGACGCGGGAGCCCGAAAGGGCGGCCGTAGGCCGCGGTGCGGGCCTGGTCGGCGAGGGCCCGCGTCAATCGATCAGGACTCCTGTGGCGAGGTACTAGGTGGCGAAGAGCATGGCGTCGTCCGCAAAGGCTTTCACTTCGAGGGCGTTGCCGCTCGGGTCGCGAAAGAACATCGTGGCCTGCTCCCCGGGCTGGCCCTCGAATCGCACCTGAGGCTCGAGTTCGAAGGTGGTGCCGGCCGCCTCCAGCCTTTTGGCCAGGGAGCGCCAGGCGTTCATGGTCAGCACCACGCCGAAGTGAGGGACGGGCACCGCTTTTCGGTCCACGTCGGTCGCGATCTCCGGCCTTGGGTGGCCGTCGAGGTGAGCCACGATCTGGTGGCCGAAGAAGTCGAAGTCGACCCAGCGCTCGGCGCTACGTCCCTCACGGCAGCCGAGAAGGTCGCCGTAGAAGGCACGGGCCGCCTGCAGGTCATGGACGGGGAAGGCCAGATGGAACGGTCGCAGTTCAGTCATGGACGGGATTCTACGCCTTCATCAGGTCGATGTTCGCCTCCGTGCTGCCCCATGGCGTACTCTGCGTAGCCATGGCGAGGACACACGCCACCCTCGGGATCGTCCTCGCCCTCGTCGGCTGCCAGGACGCCGTCCTCAACCGCCTCGGCGCCACCTTGATCGCCCCGGAGGAGGTCGACCTGGGTCGTCTGGCCCCCGGCCTGGTGCGCGAGGTCGTGGTGCCTCTCCAGAACCAAGCCCCTGCCGGCGAAGCCTCATCGGCGCTCCGCATCACCGACGTTCGCATCGAGCCGGCGCAGGAGGGTCTTTCGGTGACGGAGGCCCCCTCGGCGCTCGTAGCGGGGGGGAGCGGCGAAATCCGCCTGCGCTTCGCCCCTCTCGAGCTTGGGAGCCGAGAGACCCGCCTCATCCTCGACTGTGACTCGGAGCAGACGCCCACCGTGTCGGTGCGGTTGTCCGGAGAGGTGGACCGCGATGCCCTGGTGGTGTCGAGCCCCCTCGATTTTGGTGCGGTGCGGCTGGGAGACGCGCGGGTCCTCGCCCTGGAGGTCACCAACCACGTCTCGGTGGACGTCGACCTTCGGGTTCCCGTCGACGGCCGAGGGGTGCCGCTCATCAACGGTGAGGGCTTCTCAGTGGCTCCGACGGGCACCGGCGATCTCGACGCGGACGGTCGGTGGAGCCGGCTCGGCCCGGGCGAGACGGCGAGCCTCCCCCTCCGCTTTGCCCCCGTGGCGGACGGGTCCTTCGAAGGACAGTTTGCGGTGGAAGCCTGCGAAAGCGCGCTGTGCCGGCGCTCGGTCGCTCTCCTCGGCGAAGGGGTGCAGACGGCCTTGCGCTGTGAGCCAAGTCCTCTCGACTTCGGCAGCGTTCGCCCCGGCGGATCGCGGTCGGTCGTTCTCACGTGCGAAAACCCCACCCACCGGTCCCTCAACTTGGTGAGATCGGAGGTCGTGGGTGACGCGGCGCCCCGCTTCTCGATGGGACCGCCCGAGGGCACCCTCGAGGCGGGCCGATCGATCGCGCTCCCGATCGAGGTGCGTCCGCTGAGCCAAGACCGAGGACGGGCCCTCCGGCCCAGCGCTCTGGTGGAAGCCCAGGCTCCGAACGGGCCCTTCGAGCAGGTCTTCGTCCCGCTGCAGGTCCAGGTGGCGCGCGCAGAGCTGCAGGTCCTACCCGCTCGGCTGGCCTTCGGCAGGGTGCCGGTGGGACTCGACGTGGTCCGCCAAGTGGTCCTGGTCAACGCGGGGGACCGCCCGGTGACGATCGCCGAAGCTCGCGTCTCGGGGGTCCCGTTCTCCGGCGGCGTGGTCCGCCGCGTGCTCTCCCCCGGGGCGGCGTTGGCGGTGCCGGTCACGGTCCGGCCCAGCGCCGAGGGCGATCTGAACGCATCTCTCTACATCGACGTCGACGACCCCGAGATCTCCGATGTCACCGTGCCGCTCGAAGCCACCGCGCTTCTGCTTCCGCCCTGCCGGGTGAACGCCACCCCCGGTCAGCTGAGCTTCGGCTTCGTGGGGCTGGGTGAGACCCGCCGCCGCGCCGTGGCGGTCACCAACGTAGCGCCGTACGACTGCCTCCTGCGCGAGCTCCGGGTCGAAGGCGATGACTTCTCCGTCGTGCCCCTCGAGGGGGCCGACGCTTTCCTCGGGCCGGGTCAGCGGATCCTGCTCGAGGTGGACGCGAGCCCCACCGCGTCCGGCGAGCATCGGGGTCAGCTCAGCTTCCTGGTCTCCGACCCTACCCAACCCATGCGGCGGGTGGATCTGAGCGTGCTGTCCGGGGTGGGGGCGCTGCGCTTGGACCCGGACCGGGTCGACTTCGGTGCTCTGCCCCCCGGCTGCGAGAGCGCGCCGCGGTCGATCTGGATCCGAAACCTCGGGACGGCGCCGGTGGGTCTGGCCTCGTTGCGCATCGACCCCGGGCCCTTCGTCTTGAGCGCCCCCTCCGGCCTGCCGGGCCCCACCGGTCCCGTCACGACCCTCGGTGGGGGGCAGAGCGTGGCCCTCTCCGTCCGCTACGCGCCGACCGAGGTCGAAGTGGCGAACCCCCGTCTGCTCACGGTGCAGCGGGACGGGCCGGGCGAGCTCGTGACCGCAGAGCTCCTCGGCGCGTCGACGCAGGGCACGGTCACAGATCGTCATCGACAGGGCCCCGCCGGCGCCGTCGACGTCCTCTTCGTCCTCGACAACAGCCTCTCGATGGAACGCGAGCAGGGCCACGTCATCGCCAACGCAGGGCGGTTTCTCGAGGTGCTGGAGACGGCCGGCGCCGACTACCAGCTGGCCGTGGTGTCTACCGACATGGAAGGGTCCGCGAACGCCGCCTGCCCCCAGACGGGGACCCGGCCTGCTGGCCTCGCCGAGGGCGCCTGCGGGTTCTTCTCGGAAGGCGACGCTACGGACGCGCAGGCGAGCTGGCGCATCGTGGACGCGGCGGATCTCCCGTCGCCGCGAGCCGCCTTTGCCCGGGTCGCCAATCTCGGGCTGGGAGGCTCGGCTCGAGAGTCGGGGCTCCTCGCCGCCGCCACCGCTTTGGCGGGACCTCCCGCGCGCGGCCACAACCTCGGTTTCGTGCGTCCGGACGCCCATCTCGCTCTGATCTTCATTTCCGACGAGGAGGATCAGTCCAGCCTCGACGTTGACGGTTTCGCGGCTCGGTTGGTGGCGCTCCGGGGGACCGCGGCTCTCGAGCGGACGACGGTGAGCGCGGTGGTCACGACCGGGGCCGCCTGCGGCCTCGACACGGGACTTCGCTACCAGGCCCTGGCCGATCGGTTCGGGGGTTTGGTGGCTTCGATCTGCACGCCGGACTGGTCGGATCTGGTCGTCGATCTCGCGGAGCGGGCTTTGGGCCTCCGTTCCCGTTTTCCGCTCCGCTCCGACCCGGCCCCGGGCTCCCTCGAGGTGCGCGTGGATGGTCAGCTCGTGCCCGAGGTCGTGGGTCCGACCCAGCGCCGTCTCTGGACCTTGCTCGCCGAGGATCGGGCTGTGGTCTTCGAGCCGGAGGCGATCCCGCCGGACGGGGTCGAGGTCACGCTGAGCTACCGCCCGACCTGTCCATGAGCTTGCGGCCCGGCTGAGGTTCGCCGGGCGAACGGCGAACGGCGAACGACGAACGTGCAGTCCTCAATCCCTGGGATCTCTGGGCCCGCCTCTCGGCACGCTTCTTGGTTCGGAAGGAGGCGTGAAATGCTCCCACCGCCCGGACGCAACCGGGTCTGCCTGCGCTCTGCCCCATCCGCCTCCGAACGCGCCCCCGAAAGCGCTCCCGGAGGCGCCGCCTCAGGTCCCGCAGGACGGCGCGGACACGGCGCGCCCTCCCGCTATCCCGCGGGTGGAGGTGCCTCCGCCGTCCTTCGCTTCTTCCCCCCTCCCGCTCTTCGAGGGGCTGGCCGGCACCCTCCAGCTCTACCTCCACGAGGTCGAGGCCGGGGGCTACGCACCTTTCTTCGATACGCTGCGCCGGGCTGCAGCCGAGATCACCTCCGGGCAGGTCGGCTCGAGACCTCGAGCCTACGAGCTTCGAAGCGCCGCCCACCTGATCGCCGCGGCCGCCCTCGACGCCGTGAGCTCGGGGGCTGTGCACCCTGACGGCAGCAACCTCCTGGACGCGGTTCGCTCTCGGCTCGGCGACCCCACTTTCAACCTCGAAGAAGCGGCCCGTCGGCTCGACGCCCACCCGGACTGGCAGGAACGACCCGGGATCTCGGTGCTCGAGGACGGGCGCTTCGAACCCCTGACGGGCGACCGGGCGTGGTCGTGGTCCGAGATGGGGGTCGAGAACGCGCTCTGGCCCCGCGAGCACGCCCTCGAGCTTCTCAACACGCAGCGACTCTCGCGCCTGGTCACGCTCGTGGGCGGCGGCGCCTCGCCTTCCGATCGTGCGGTGCTCCGCGCCGAGGCCCTGATGGCGCCTTCCGATCTCGACTCGGCGCCGGCCGGGGGTCTCTATGCGCTCGCCCAGGCCTTCTTCGTCCCGGTGGCGGAGCTCGACGCCTCCGCCCTCGAGGCCGAGATTCGTCGCCGTGTGGACGCCGGCTTCGTGCCTCTTCGCTCCGAGGCCGCGCAGGTAGCCCTGCATGGTCTGCTCTCCGAGCCGGCCGGAGCCTGGGCCGAGCGGGCCGAGGCGACAGGGGGGTGGCAGGCGCATGCGCGGCACCTCGCGGACAGCTTGACCAAGACCGCGGCGGCCGGGCTCGTCTCCTACGGCGCCGGAGCGGCGGTGGGGATGGCCTTCGGGGGAGCTACCCGCCTCGCCACCGCAGCCCGCTTCGTGACGACCAGCGGGACCTTCAGCACCGTGCTCGCCGCTTCCGACGGCGACTTCAGCTCGCGGCGCTACGCCCGCGACATGACCTTGTTCGCGGTCCTCGGAGGATTCAGTCGGGTCATGGCCACCCGGCTCGCGCACCTCCCGCCCACGGTGCGCTTCGGGGCGAGCTCGAGTCTCGCCGCGGTCGTGCTGACCGCAGGTGAAGTGGCCGCGCAGCTCGGCCGCAGTTCGGACGTCGGCCTCAAAGAGGTGGGCCAGCGCTTTCTCGAGCACCTCGCCCACGTGGTGGTGCTTCACGGCATGCACGTGCGCTTGGCTCGGCTCGAGGCGCGCATCGGAGAGGCGCTGGCGCGCCCATCTCAGCCCGCTCCGGGCCAGCGCTCGGCTCAGGAGCCCGCGGCGGGCGAGAGCGCACGGACGGCCACCGAGACAGATCGTCGGAGCCTGGAGGATACGCTCGGGGGAATCGAGTCAGCCCTCAAAGCCGCCGGCGATCGCACCGAGGCTCTGGTGGAGGCGGTGGCTCGCGCCGACGCGCCGCGGGCGGCCCAGCTCGAAGCGGAGATCGGCCAGGCTCTGGATCGGGCCGAGGCTCTCGAGGCTTCGGCGGTCGAGCTCGCGGAGCGCCTCGCCCCCGGGGAGGGGGCCTCTCTGGCCGCGTTCGCGCAGGCGCAGAGGAGCGCCTGGAACTTCGCCGTGACCCCGGGCCGCCGTCCTCAGATCGAGGTGGCGGAGGCGTGGCGCTCCGCGGAGGCGGGGTCGCTCGGGACGCCCGTCGCGCAGAGGGAGGGCATTCAGGTGCGAGACGTCAGCGCCATCAAGCACAGCTCGGACACTCGAGGCCTATGGTCGAAGAGCATGGAGCGGCACATCGAGGCTCTGGTCGGCGAGCTCCGCGGGGGCCAGCTGACCTCCTTCGAGGAAGCGCTGGGCCGGATGTCCGGCATCGCCGCCGACGCTGCCCGAGTGGCTCGGCGCAACGACGGTCGCTGGGCGGCTTTCGGTGAGGACCGGCGGACGCTGCCCGACGAGGTCGCGACTTGGACCCCGCTCGGCGGTCACCCCCCGTATGCGGAGCCCGCCGGTTGGGTCATCTCGCGGGAGGGCCAATTCAGCCGAGCCCCGAACCCCGCGGGTCCGGTCCCCCGTCTCTCGTCCGCGATGGGTTGGCTCCACCCCAACCCGGTCGAGCTCGCTCGGGCTCTCCCGGCGCTCGAGAGCGTCTACCAGCGCGCCCGCTCCGCTTCCTCTCGAAGCGAGCTCGTGGAGGCCGTGGCGGAGCTTCAGTGGCGCGCCTACAACCTCATGCCCTTTTCTCGCGGGAGCGCCTCCGCCGTGGACGCGCTCGGTCGCGGACTGCTCCTCGCAGGAGGCGACGGAGGGGCGTCCGTCGTGCAGCCGGGCCGGTGGCGGATCGGGGTGGCGCCTGATCTGGAGGCCTTCCTGCGCCCGCTGGATAGATACGTGGCCGACTATCCCTCGCTCTACGACCCGCTTCCTTCCGCCGAGCCTCAACCGAAGGTAGCCGTCGGATACTAGGGGCAGCGAGCGTCCGCGCCCCTAAGATGCGCGCGGTCGAGCTGGACCTCGCCCGGCTGGCTGCACGTCTCGAACACCGACCAGCGCGAAGCCGAGACCCGCGCCTCGCCAATCTTGAGCGTGCCTCCCCCCACGGCGGCCAGTCCCACCGGAGTCGATGAAACCACAACCCGGTCCACCGTCAGCTCGGCGTCCAAGCCCACCAGGATCCCCCCGCGGTCCGTGCCCTCGAAGGCGAGGTTGGAGGCTTCGGCCACGCCCGCCAGGATGCGCAATCCGTATCCGCGAGCTCCGCGAACCTCCAGGCCCCGGACCTGAACCGAGCCCGGGAGCGTTTGCTCCAAGCGCAGAGCGTCGGCCCCGGCCCCTTCGATCCGTGCGGCGTCGACCTGAAGATGCGCGCCCTCCACCACCGACACGGCCGGCCCTTGGGTCGAGGCAACGCGGGCGCGGCCCAGGTGGAGATGGGCGTCGGGTCCATGGGCGAGGACCCCTCCACCGCCCAGCACAGTGCTGCGCCGGAGCTCGATCCGACCTTGGGCCACCACCACCGCGGGCACCTCCAGCCGGGCCCCCGCGGCCAACGTGGAGCTCGTCACGAGGACCTTGGGGTGCTGATTCATATGGGCGGCAGAGAGCAGGGCCGCCTCCCGTCCGCTCTGCAGGTAGCTTCGGCGGACCTCCACGAGGGCCGCGCCCTGAGCGGCGAGGCCGGACTCTCCCGGGGCCGCGACGGTGCTCGTGTAGAGGGTGAGAGATGCGGAGCGGACGAGGAGCCCGAAGCGGCGGGCCCCATCCATTCTGGAGTTCTCGATGACGCCTCGAGCCCCATCGAGGAGCACGAAGCCGTTGCCTTCGGCGGGATCGACGACCATGTCCGACACTCTCAGCTCCGCTCCGTCCACGTGAGCGGCCGCGTAGCGACCGCCGACGACTTCGCCGCCGAGGACCGAGAAGGCTCCCCCTATCACCCGCAGGGCGGCTTGCGCTCCCTCGGCGTCCACCCGGAGGCGACGGGCGGCCACCGTCGAGGAGGTGGAGAGGATCCCGCTGTCTCGGCCTCCGCCCACCAGAACATCTTCGAGCTGTACGGTGGAGCGGTGAATCGTCAGCGGGGCCTCCCCTCGGAGGCCTCCGAGGCGCACGCGCTCCAGCACCGCCCCGTCCGCGGAGCCGATGGAGATCCCCTCCGAGAAGCTCAGGTCCCGGAGTGCGGCCGCCGCGGTGATCGATATCGGCGCGGCCACGGTCGCGGTGGGCGCCCCCTCCAGCCGGACGCGTCGATCGAGTCGAATCGGTCCGGAGCGATGGGTCCCGGGCAGGAGCCGCACCACGTCCGCACGGGCCACCGCAGCTCGGAGATCGCGGAAGGGTCGGGCTCGGCTGCCGTCCCCGGCGGGGCCGACCGGGGCGACCCAGACCTCGCCCCACGCCTCCCCGGTGGGCGCAAGGTCCGAGGTGGCCACCGGGCTCGGGGTGGGTGCGCAGGCGAGGGCAAACACTAGGCAGAGGCTGACGCTCTTGACGCGTTCTTCAGCTCTGCCTATTCGACTCCTCATGCCTGGGATCCAGGACACGCCCTGGTTCGAGCTGATGGTTCGACCGGACGTTTTGCCCCTCATCCTGATGGTGGCCACCCTCATCTGGTTCGGCGCCGCGTCCCTTCGCGGTGCGCGAACCGCGAAGGTTCGGTCTTCTTCCACCGATCGTCGGCGCTGATCTCGCTGGGCCTCAGGCCGTGGCGTCGTCGTCGAGGGTGCGGGGGTTGGTGTTGCGAAACTCGAGGTCCGGGACCGGTCCCTCCGGCTCTCCCACTTTCCGAAACAGCATTCGGTACACCGGCTCTCCCTCACGCTCGTGCTGCCGTTCCCACTCCGTGCGCTCGTCGAAAGGATTCGGGGCGTCGAGCGTGTCGGGAAGGACAGCTTTGAGGGAGGTCTCCGCGGAAAGGAATACGAACATCTCCTCCGCGAGGGGCTGAACGTCCGACTGCGCGAAGATCTCGCCTCCCGTCGGCAACCGCAGGCTCATCTCCCTCACGAAGAAGGGCTGGAGGATTCGCCGCTTCCAGTGCCGTTTCTTGAAGCAAGGGTCGGGGAACTGGACGCAAAAACGCTGGATCCACCCCGGCTCAGCGAAGCTCAGGTTCTCGTGGGCGTTAGCGTAGAAGAAGACCACGTTCCGTAGCCCCGCCCCCAGGGCGCGGGCGTTGGCGGCCTCGACCAGAGGCTTGCGGATCTCGAAGCCCACGAAATCGAGATCGGGCCGCGCCCGCGCTCGCTGCAACAGGAAGTCGCCCGCCCCGCACCCCACGTCGACCTCGATCGGCGCCTCGCGACCGAACTGTGCGCTTCGGTCCAGCCGATCGAGCCGTGTGACCACGTTGAAGGGGTTGGCGTGCTTGCGCACCCGCCGACTCATCGGCCCGCGAGACCGTCACGCTCCGGGGCTATGGTCAACTGTCGCGGGGCGAGAAGCAGAGGACATCCTGCACCGCCTCGAGTCGAAGGCAGGTCATCAGCAGTCGATCCAGCCCGAGGGCGATGCCGGCGCTGGGGTCGATGCCGGGGAGATCGCGGAGGAGGCCCTCATCCACCGGGGGCGTTTGACGCCCAAGCTCTTCGCGCACCCGCAGGTCGTCGGCGAAGCGCCGGCGCTGCTCAACGGGGTCCGCGAGCTCCGCGAACGCGTTGCCCAGCTCGACGCCTCCGACGAACACCTCGAAGCGCAGCGCCCGCCGGCGGTCCGTAGGATCCAGCCGTGCCAGCGCCGCCATGGGGGCGGGATAGCCGTCGAGGACGGTCACTCCTGCCGGATCGAAGGAGGGCTCGATCCTCTCGAAGAAGGCCCGAAAAAAGACCGTCTCCCAGTCGTCTCCGGCCACCGCGGGGACCTTCAGGGCGCGGCGGAGGCCGTCGATGTCGTCGAGATGCTCGAGAGGATCGCCGAGCCCCACGGCCCGAAAAGCCTCCGAAACAGAGAGCCTCAGCGGCGGCCCGGGCTGCCAGGGGCCGCCCACGGCCCGCGCCACCGTTTCGATGAGGGCGACCGTGTCCTCCGCCACCGCGTCCAGCGTGCCCGGGTGCCGATACCATTCGAGAAGGGTGAACTCGGGGGCGTGGGTGGCCGAGCGCTCGCCGTTTCGGAACACCCGGGCGATCTGGTAGAGGCTGCCGAGCCCCCGCCCCACCAGCCGCTTCATCGCGTATTCGGGCGAGGTGTGCAGGAACAGGCTCGTCTGCTGCCCATCCGGACCCCGCTCGAGGGTCTCGAAAGCCTCCAGGTGAGGCTCCAGGCCCGGCGAGAGCACGGCGATCGGGGTTTCCACTTCGAGGAAGTCTCGGGCGTCGAACCAGCCGCGAACGGCGTCGTTCATCCGCTTGCGGGCCTCCAACACGGCGCGCGGGGGGGCGTAGTCGCGGTGAACCACGAGGCCCGTGGCTAACCTGTCGCTCAGCCGTTGGTCCACAATCCTAGCTGTGCGAACAGGGAGCGTGCTTCGTTCGAGGCTCTTTCGTACCGGCGCGGCCACGGTCACCGCGGCCTGGGCGCTGGCTCCCTCCGCGGGTGAGGCCGCCGGCTTTTACATCACCGACGTGGGGGCCCGAGGGGTGGCGCGAGGGGGCGCCTTCGTAGCGGCTCCAGAGGGGCCCTTAGCCATTCACTACAACCCGGCCGGACTGTCCTTGACTCGCGGGCTGTCGTTCGAAGTCTCGGTCTCCGTAGTGGACTTCGCGGGGTCTTTCGATCGCAAGTGTCCTTGCGCGAGCCAAGAGCTTGGGGCAGCGGCGGCCGCCGCCGAGGACGCCCGCCTGGAGGCCATCTTTGCCGAGAATCGAGCTGATACTCGCAACCCCACCGTCATTCCCTTTCTCGGTCTCAGCTACGGCTTTGAACCGCTGAACCTCGCGGTAGGATTCGCGGTGTACGGCCCCAACAGCGGTCGCGCCGACTATGGGCTCCTCGGGAGCGCCCAGGCGCGGGGCTTTCCGGAGCGAGCCGAACGCAAAGTCACGCGCTACAACGCCCTCGAAGCTCCCGCGGTGGACATCAACTACGCTCTGGCCGTAGCGGCCGAACCCCTGGATGGATTGCGCCTCGGCTTTACGTTTTATGTCACCCAGGTGGGGGTGGGCCAAACTCTGCATCTCTTTGCGGACACGGCCTTTGCCCGAGGACCCGAGGACACGGAATGGGATGTTCCGATCACCCTCGATTTCTTTTCGGATCCCATCCTCAACTGGGCCGTCGGCATCTCTTGGGCGCCGGAGTTCGTCCCCGGGCTATCCCTGGGGGCTTCGTTTCGGGCCGAGCGCGAGATCAACGCTCGCGGCACCATCGACGTGGACGTTCCGGAGGTGCTGGACGGAACCGCCACGGTCACCGGAGAGGTGGTGGACGTCTCGCTCAACATCGCGCCTATCGCCCGCTTCGGGGTTCAGTACGAGGTCCCCGATCTCTTCGCGGCCGAGGTCGCTTTCGTTTGGGAGGGATGGAGCGTGAACGACCGCATCACCCTCCTGCCCCAAGAGATCGCGTTCGAAATCCCGGATCTGAACGTTCTCGTGGAGCTTGGGGAGATCGTGTCCGAGCGCAACTGGCGAGACAGCTGGTCGATTCGCGTCGGGGGGGACATCGAGCTCCCGCTGACCTGGCTTGATATGCAGGTAGGCTATTTTTACGAGCCCAGCGCGATCCCTCCGGAGTGGCTCGACCCGAGTCGCATCGACCTCGAAAAGCACGGCTTCGCGCTCGGGGTCTCTGGGGAGTGGCTCGACCTCTTGCCGGTGCTCTCGGGTCTCAGCTTCGACCTCTCCGCCATGTACGTGGCCATGAACGGGGTGGAGGTCACGGACAGTCGGGCGCGAAACATCGCGCCCATCGGGTTTGCCCCGGAGCTGCGGACGGTGGTGGGCAATGGTATCTACTCCGGGTCTTATCTCATCTTCTCGGCCAGTCTGGTGGCCGCCTTCGACTTCAGCGCCAAGCCATGATTCGCATCTATTCCTCGCCGACCGTCGCCCTCGCTCACATCGTTCGTGATGTCCTGCTCGGCGACGGCATCTCCGCCGAGGTGCGTAACGAGCATGCGATCTCGCTCGCGGGGGGCATCCCCCTCGATCAATGCCTGGCCGAGGTTTGGGTGATGCCTGAGCAGGCCGAACGGGCCGCCGCCGTCGTCGAGCGCATGATGCCTTCCCACGGGCGAGGGGCGCTGTCCTTGGCGAGGGACGGACGAGGGGGCGAGCTTTCGGAGGCCCGGCCCTGGCGCTGCGCGTGTGGCGAAGAGAGCCCCGCCCATTTCGAGTTGTGTTGGTCCTGCGGGGCGCACGCTCCAGAGGAAGCCTAGGAGCTCGTCGGCGATGGGTACACGGGAGCATCGCGTGAAGGTTGGAATCTTCGGCGCTGGGGCCATCGGGGGCTACCTGGGGGTACGTCTCGCGGGCGCCCTCGACGTGGTCCTCATCGGACGTAAGCCCCTCGCCGATGCCGCCGCGGACGGCCTCCGAGCCCTCGCGGACGGGGTCGAGGCGGAGGCGCAGGTTCGCGTGGAGACCTCGGCCGAGGCCCTCCGCGACGTGGATCTGTGCCTCGTATGCGTCAAGACCGCCGCCCTCGAAGAGGCGGCCCAGGTGCTCGAAGCCGTGCTTTCGCCGGAGTGCCTCGTCGTGCCTCTTCAGAACGGCCTCTTCGCTCGAGCGATCCTCCAAGAGGCCGGACTGACCCGCAGCCTGGCGCCGGGGCTGGTGGTGTTCAACGTACTCTGGGAAGGGAATCTCTTTCGGCGCGCCACGTCTGGGCCGATCGCGGTGGAAGGGGGAGACCCGCGGGTGGCCGAGCTCGGCCGCGCGTTCAGGGCCGCGGGCGAGAGCTTCGTCGAGGCCGAGGACATTCGCGCCCTGCAGATGGGTAAGCTCCTCCTCAATCTCAACAACGGCCTGTGCGCCCTCACCGGGCTCCCCCTTCGGCGCTTTCTCGAGAGTCGGTCCGCGCGACGGGCCTTCGCGGCCGTGATCGGGGAAGGCCTCCGCGTGGCTCAAGCCACCGGTCGCCCCGTCGCGGGCTTTGGTCGCATCGACCCCCGCCTCGTCCGGCGCCTCCTCCCGCTTCCCAACGTCCTCTTCTTTCGGATCGCGGCCCAGATGCTCACCATCGATCCCGAGGCCAAGACCTCGACCCTTCAGGATCTCGAGCGCGGCCGTCCCACGGAGGTGGACGCCCTGCACGGGGGCATCGTCCGCCTCGCGCAGGCGGGGGGTATCAAAGCCCCGATGAACGCCTGGGTGGTGGAGCAGGTCAAAGGACGGGAGCGAGGCGAGATCGGCGCCTTCGACCCCGACCGGCTGTGGCGCGAGCTCCGGTTGCAGCGCTGAGACGCTGTGTCTCACGACGCGCGGCTGACGGGCGCGGCGCTCGACTTAGTATCTGCGCATGCGCGCTTCCGTGATGCCCTCCATCTACGTCCCTCACGGCGGGGGTCCCTGGCCTTGGGTCGAGCCCCTCGCCGCCCAGCACGGCACGATGAGGTCGTACTTTGAGGGGCTCGGCCGAGATCTGCCCCGTCCGAAGGCGATCCTGGTGATCTCTGCCCACTGGGAGGCGGATCGCCCGACCGTCATGACGGCGGCGAAGCCTCCGATGCTCTACGACTACTACGGGTTCCCGGAGCACACCTACGGCGTGACCTGGCCCGCCCCCGGCGCCCCGGACCTTGCCCTGCGCATCGTAGATCTCCTCGGAGGCGCCGGCATCGAGGCGGGGACCGACGCCCAACGAGGCTTCGACCACGGATGCTTCGTGCCGCTCGCGCTCGCCTATCCGGAGGCCGATGTTCCCACCCTGCAGCTGTCGCTCGTGAACGGGCTCGATCCGAAGCCCCACCTGCAGGTGGGGGCGGCGCTCGCGCCTTTGCGGAGCGACGGCGTCCTCATCCTCGGAAGCGGGATGAGCTACCACAACATGCAGGGCTTTGCGCGGGGAGGCCCCGCGGGAGGAAAGGCGGCGGCGCTCGCCTTTGATGGATGGCTAGAGGCAGCCATGACCCAGACGGGCCTGCCTCGGGACGAAGCCTTGAGGCACTGGGAGGCGGCGCCCGGGGCGCGACTCTGCCATCCGCGCGAGGAGCATCTGATGCCCCTCCACGTCGTGGCCGGTGCCGCGCATGGAGACGCAGGAACACTCCCTTATCGGGATGAAGTGTTGGGCGTGCGGGTCAGCAGCGTCCGCTTCGACGCCGCCGAGGGGGAGGAGCCGTAGGCCCCGGCGGGGCTACCAGCTGGCCTTTTTGAGGCCGGCGATCTGCCCCGTGTTGCCCAGGTCGCGCATGGCGACGCGGGAGATCTCGAACTTCCTGTAGAAAGCGCGGGGTCGCCCCGTAACGCGGCAGCGGTTGCGGACGCGAGTGCGGCTCGAGTTGCGCGGGAGCCGGTCCAGAGCCCGGACCGCCTCGAAGCGCTCCTCGTCGGGCGTGTTCGGATCGTTGATGACTGCCTTCAGCTTGGCGCGACGCTCGGCGTAGCGCTCCACCATCGCCTTGCGGCGGTTGTTGTGCTCGATCTTCGACTGCTTCGCCATCGGGACTGACTCGGGCGCCGGAAACTGCCCAGTTCGCTCGGGGTTGGCAAGATCTATTCGCCGGTTCGTCTCGGTTGCCATGCGACCCCGCCAGCGGTACCCAACACGACCCCTTACGGGATCACAGCCATGAGCATAAAAGTTGGAGACGATATCGACTCGAAGTGCCTCCCTTCGTGCGGACCGGGGCTCGTCCTGGCCCACACGATCGTGGCCATGGACGGCGACAAGATCGTCCGCGTGAAGTGCAACACGTGCCAGAAGACCCACACGTACCGATCTCCCGACTCGGCCAGTGAGGCCACGGCCGCGAAGCGCAAGAGCGCGCGCAAAAAGCGTGAAGAGGCCGCCACCGCCGCGGCCGTGGACTTCGACGATCTCGCCAAGTCCGTGGACCTCTCTCAGGCCGCCAAGTACTCGACCAAGGAGCCGCTCGAGGCTCGCCAGGTCGTTGAGCACCCGAAGTTCGGCACCGGCATTGTCTTTGCCCTCAAGGAAGACAACAAGGCTGAGATCATCTTCCGGGACGGACCGCGCGTCCTCATCCACAACCGCGCCTGAGGCCGACCGGGCCGGTCAGCGCTCGAGCTTCTCGATGAGGAGTCGGAGCATGTCGCTGCCGGTCACGATCCCCACCAGCTCGCCGTCTTCGACGACCGGCAAGCACCCGAAGTAGTGCTCGCGCATGAGCTCCGCGGCGGCCAGAACCGTGGTGTCGACATCCACCGTGAGAACGTCCGAGATCATCATGTCCCGCACTTTCACACCGAGATTGGCTCGGCGCTGATCCTCGCGCGTCATCCCGTTCCCGGGACTGACCGAGTAGGCGGCCACGTCCCGCTGACTCACGAGACCGACGATCTGGCCGTCCTCCACGACCGGAAGGTGATGGAGTCGGTCCAGCCGCATCACCATGTCGGCGAGATCCACATCGTCCGAGGGGTCGAGGGTCTCGACGTTGCGGGACATGATGGCTTGAACGGTGAGATCGGATTGGGTCATCGAGTGGTCTCCTTGCCCCCAACCAACGCAACCCGCGTGCCACGGCCAGAGACTCCCCAAGAGCGCCGGAACCTCACCATCGAGTAACGTGCCTTTCCCACGTGCCTTTCCGACGTGCCTTTCCGACGTGCCTTTCCGAAGGAAAGGTCACGGCAGCTCTCTCCCCAAGCCCAACCGACTCCGTGAGAGACCCACGTGCCTTTCCGAAGGAAAGGTCACGGCAGCTCGAGCAAAGAAGCGGAGGGGACTCCGTGAGAGACCCACGTGCCTTTCCGAAGGAAAGGTCACGGCAGCTCGAGCAAAGAAGCGAGAGGACTCCGTGAGAGACCCACGTGCCTTTCCGAAGGAAAGGTCAGGGCAGCTCTCCGCCCAAGCCCAACCGACTCCGTGAAAGACCCACGTGCCTTTCCGAAGGAAAGGTCACGGCAGCTC
>JBCBRU010000003.1:0-53054 GCA_039819565.1 Myxococcota bacterium
AACGGAAGATAGGTGGGTTCGACTTTGCGACGCGCCTCCCGCCCCTTGGGCAAGTTGGCCTTGGTGTGCTCGCAGCGAATGAGAGCGAGGACCCGGGCCGCTCGAGGCATGGCGATCGGCGACCTCTACCTCGAGCTCTCCCGGGTCCTCGCTCTCATTCGCTGCGAGCACACCAAGGCCAACTTGCCCAAGGGG
This sequence comes from Myxococcota bacterium, assembly GCA_039819565.1. GTDB lineage: Bacteria > Myxococcota > Kuafuiibacteriia > Kuafuiibacteriales > Kuafuiibacteriaceae > JAHQVK01. The sequence goes on from JBCBRU010000003.1 coordinate 196, forward strand.
CTGGAGGCGCGTCGCAAAGTCGAACCCACCTATCTTCCGTTTCGCTTCGTGCTCTTCGACGGGCGGATGTATGTCGATCGCCCGGGGCCGGGTACCGGCCTGACCCGAGGGGATGAGGTTGTCGCCCTGGATGGTCGACCGATCGCCCAGCTGCTGGCCGAGGTCGAACCCCTCATCCCCGTGGACGGCGACACGGACGAGGTCAAGCGTCTGGAGATCGCCTACTCAAATGAGCTAATGGGGCCCGGGCTCGATCACTTCGCGCCCTTCCTCCACCCGCTCCACAAGATGGTGGAGGTCCGGGCGACACGCGACGGAAAGACCCGCGTCCTAAAGATCCCCCGGCTCACGTACCCGGAGTTTTTGGAGGTGGCCGGCGAACAGGGAAGATACGCGTCCAACTTCAAGACGGCGGTCCGCTTCGACCGACTCGGCAAAGAGGGCGCCTACCTCGCCGTAGATACCTTCGTCAACTATCGGGATCCCGTGGACCCGATGGCCGTCTTCGGGAAGATCTTCCATACTCTCAAGAAGGAGGGACGAAGCAAGCTCATTGTCGATCTCCGACGCACCGGAGGAGGCTCGGATGACGTGCCGGTGGCGCTCTTTCGCCATCTCATCGCCAAACCCTCCCGGCATCGGGCCGAGCTTCGGGTCCAGACCCTCACCTACGACGCGGAGCTTCGGGCTCACATCGATACCTGGGACAAGTCGGCGCTGGATCCCGACCCCAAGGACTTCGAGGCGCTCCCTCGAGGTGGCTTCCGGATGAAGCTCGACCCCGCCACTCTCATCTATCCCCCCGCCCCGAACGCCTTCGCGGGGGAGCTGATGATTCTCGTCGGGCCGGTCAACGCCTCGGGCGCAACCCACCTCCTCGCGGCCCTAGACTTGGCGGAGAGGGGCCTTCGGGTGGGGGAAGCCACGGGCGGGGCCCCCTCCGGGGCCACCGCTGGGGTCATCTTCTTCGTGGCTCTGCCCGAGAGCGGCATCAGCGTCCGCCTGCCGGTACAGCGTACGATCATGGCCGGGGCCGAGGAGCTTCCTCAGCGCCGCGGCTTGGCGCCCGATGTGGCGGCCCCGATGACCGCGGCGGACTATTTCGCCGGCCGGGATCCCGCGCTCGCCGCGGCCAAAGCCCGTCTCGGGCTCGGAGCCACGCCTTGAAATACCCACGTCTCTTTCAGCCTTTGGACCTCGGCCACACCACGCTCAAGAACCGCGCCATCATGGGTTCGATGCACACCGGCCTCGAGGAGGCCAAAGGTGGCTTTCATCGCATGGCGGCGTATTTCGCAGAGCGGGCTCGGGGCGGAGTGGGGATGATCATCACGGGGGGAATCGCGCCCAACGAAGAGTCCGCCATGGACGAGACCAAGCTCTCCACCGAGGCCGAGGCCGAGGCGCATCGAGTCGTGACCGAGGCGGTTCACGCCGCGGACCCGGAAGTAAAGATCTGCCTTCAGATCCTTCATGCGGGGGCCTTGGGGACCACCGAGAAGCTCGTCTCGCCGTCCGGGGTGCGCTCGCGCATCGGACGCTTCGAGCCGCGGGCGCTGAGCACCGAAGGGGTAAAAAAGCAGATCGAGGATCACGTCGAGTGCGCCGTGTTGGCGAAGCGGGCTGGCTACGACGGGGTCGAGATCATCGGCTCGGCCGGCTATCTCATCTCGACGTTCCTGGTCGAGAAGACCAACCAGCGCGATGACGCCTACGGAGGAAGCTACGAAAACCGTATGCGCTTCCCTCTGGAGATCGTGTCCAAGACCCGCGCTGCGGTCGGCCCTGACTTCATCGTCATCTTCCGCATCGCGGCCATGGATATGCTCCAAGGGGGCATGAGTCGGGAGGAGATCGTGACCTTGGCTCAGCGCCTCGAGGAAGCGGGGGTGTCCATCATCTCAACCCACTTCACCTGGCACGAGTCCGCAGTACCCACGATCGCCACCATGGTGCCGCGAGCGGCCTTCACCGGAGTGACGGGACGACTTCGGGCTTCGGTCTCGGTACCCATGATCACCTCGAATCGTATCAACATGCCCGACGTGGCCGAGGAGGTCTTGGCCCGCGGGGACGCCGACCTCGTGTCCATGGCCCGTCCGATGCTTGCCGACCCCGACTTCATGGTGAAGGCTCGGGAGGGACGCGAAGACGAGATCAATACCTGCATCGCGTGCAACCAAGCCTGCTTAGATCATATCTTTGCGGGAAAGATGACGAGCTGCCTCGTCAATCCCCGGGCGTGCCACGAGACGGAGCTCAACTACGCCCCTACCGACGCTCCGAAGCGGATTGCGGTGGTGGGCGCGGGGCCTGGCGGGCTGGCCTACGCCGCAGTGGCGGCCGAACGAGGTCATGCCGTTACCCTATTCGAGGCCGCCTCCGAGATCGGGGGTCAGTTCAATCTCGCCAAGCGTATTCCGGGTAAAGAGGAGTTTCATGAGACCCTCCGCTACTACCGGCGAATGATCGAGCTCCGGGGCATCGATCTCCGTCTCGACCGCCGTGTTGCGGCTGAGGACCTCGAAGGCTTCGACCACGTAGCGGTGGCGACGGGGGTCACGCCTCGGGTCCCCGACATCGAGGGTATCGACCATCCGATGGTCGCCTCCTACGTCGAGGTCGTCACGGGAGCGCGGGAGGTGGGTCGGCGGGTAGCCGTCATTGGGGCCGGAGGTATTGGCTTCGACGTCTGCGAGCTTCTGAGTCACGCGGGGGTCTCCGCGTCGATGGACGTCGACGTGTTTGCCCGGGAGTGGGGCATCGACTTCGTCAACCATCCCCGGGGCGGGGTGACGGGAGTGGAGCCTCGGCCGGAGCGCGCGGATCGCGAGATCTATCTCCTGCAGCGGAAGACGACCCGGGTGGGCCGGGGGCTGGGCAAGACCACCGGCTGGACGCATCGCCTCGCCCTGGCCCGGCGGGGGGTCCAAATGATCAACGGGGTGCGCTACCGGCGGATCGATGACGAAGGCCTCCATGTCACGGTAGCGGGCGAGGCCCAGCTTCTCTCCGTGGACTCCGTCGTGGTGTGCGCGGGGCAGGAGTCGGAGCGCAGTCTCTTCGAGGAGTTGAAGGGGCGCGGCGCCTCCGTCGAGGTCATGGGCGGCGCCTACGAGGCGGCCGAGCTCGACGCCCAGGCAGCGATCGACCAAGCGAGTCGGCTCGCCGCCGTCATCTAGATGTGCACGTGTCTTCTCTACAGGCGGTACGCGCTCTTCGTTTCGTGCCACCATGAGCCGTGGCGAAGACTATCGAGTTCTTTTTCGATCTCTCCTCACCGTGGACCTGTCTGGCCTTTCACAACATTCGAAAGCGCCTCGACCCTGAGGAGGTGACCATCCGATGGCGGCCCTTCTTGGTGGGAGGGGTCCACAATCAGGTCAACGAAGCCTACGTCGAGGCCCGCGCCAACGACATCTCCCAACCCAAATGGCGGCAGCTCATGCAGGCGCTGATGGACTGGGCCGCTCTCTCAGGGGTCACGATGAACTTCCCGTCTCAGTTCTTTCCGCTGCGCTCCGTCCACGCCATGCGGTTCTGTTGCGCTCTCGAACACGATCCGGCGGCGCTGGTGCGGTTCGCTGAGGTTGGTTTCGAAGCCTATTATACGGATCAGAAAAACCTCGATGATCCCGAGGTGCTCACGGTCCTGGCGGAAGCGGCGGGCTTGGACGGCGAGGCGCTTCGTCGACGGTCGACGGAGCAGGAGATCAAAGACCACCTGCGGGCCAATACCGCCGAGGCGGTGGAGCGGGGGGCCTTCGGGTCTCCCAGCATCTTCGTGCCTTTCGGCGAGGGGGAGCGCCTCTACTTTGGAAACGACCAACTCCCCCTAGTGGAGTGGGCCCTCGATCAGAGCGTGTCTCCAACGTCGTAGGGGTCCCATCCCACCGAACGCCCTCGGGCGGTCGGACGGGAAGTCGCGACGGGCGCGGGCGCAGGCTTGGGCTTCGGTGCGGCGGGAGCCCGCGGGGCGGCCGCGACCGGTTTGGCGGCGACCGGTTGGGTCGCGGGGGTGGTGGGCTTTCGTGCCGTAGGGGGCTGTGTCCAAGACGGCGGCAGCTTCGGCATCCAGGACGTCCGAGTCGGCGGGGCCCGTTTGGGGGCTGCCGACGTCGACGTGAGCGTTTCCATGTCCTCCAAGGCCTCGATCGACGCGCGAAGGTCGGCGGCGCCTAGCTTCACCTTCCGAGCGTCCGGGGCGAGGCTGGGGTCCGGGTCCGCGACGATGGTGACGTAGACGTCCGTCCCATCGGTCGAGAGCTCGACCTTCGTCGTCTTATCGGCCGGATCCTTGGGGGTGTGGATCGTGACCCGACGGGTGACCATGTCCCTTCCTTCGGCCGCTCCGGGAGGAATCCGAGAGTGGGGGCCGTCGCGTCGCCTCGCTTGCCGCTTCGAAGAGCGAAATCGTGCCGAAACGGAAGAAGATGCGGGACCGACGGAAGACGAGCTCCTCTTCGAGCTCGCCTGTCAGCTCGAAGCGGCGCGACCGTAGACGCGTCGACGTCCGGGCATCGTCGGCTCGACTCCGATACCCTATGCTCCCGACGTGAACACTCTCCGGGCCGTCTCACGGATGCTCTCCTGGCTAGGGCTGGGGCTTGTCGCGTGCGCGGCGTCGTCGGCGAACGAGACCGCGGTGATTCAGCCCGAGGGCGTTCAGCTTTCGTCCGACGTGACCGTCCGTCCCTTGACCGAGACGGTTTGGCTCCACACCAGCCTGAAGGCTCTCCGCCGGTGGGGGCTGATTCGCACCAACGGTCTGATCGTGATCAGCGAGCGAGAGCTCACGCTCGTCGATACGGCCTGGACGGTTCCGCAGACCAAGATCATCTTGGATTGGGCCACTCGTACCTTCGATCGCCCCGTGACGCGCGCGGTGCTGACCCACGCCCACGACGACAAGATGGGCGGGGTGGCGGCGCTTCGGGCCCAGAAGGTCCGTACCTATGCCCATCAGCTCTCGAATATGGCGGCCCCTCGGGTCGGCCTCCTTCCTGCGGACAGGGCTCTCGCCTTCGATTCCGCGGGCTTCGTGCGGGTGGGGGCGGTGACCGCATACTATCCGGGCCCGGGGCATACCATCGACAACATCGTGGTCGCCGCGCCCGGGCAGGTCCTCTTCGGTGGTTGTTTGATTCGCCCCGGCGGCACCAAGTCCCTCGGCAACACGGCCGATGCCGACGTTGCGTACTGGGACGAATCTGTCGCGAGCGTGAAGCGCGCCTTTCCCGCCGCCACCACCGTCGTCCCCAGCCACGGGCCGCCCGCGGGTCCGGAGCTGCTCGACGCGACGATCGCCCTCGCGCGCTCGGCGGACGTCGGCGTTGGGCTCGAAGGCCTGTGGACGCGGACCCATCGCGTCGTCACCCGCTACGAGAAGCTCCTCGCTGCCTCGCACGGAGGATCTACCCCAACGAGGCTCGCCCGCGAGCTCGGGGTGCCGAGCGACGACGTGGATGGGTTTCTCAACTTTGCCCTCAACTACGGCCCTACCTCGATCTCGGTGGAGCGGCTGCGGATCCGCTACCCTCACTATGCTCCGGGCCCGGTCCAGGCCGACCTGGAGCGGCTGGCCCAGCGCGGCTGGCTCGCTCCGGAAAACCTGGAAGGCACGTTTGCGGTCACGCCGAAGGGGCGCGCCCTCGTCCAGCGCGCCTTCGTTCTCGAAGTCGAGATCGCAACCCAAGCTTCAAAAGGAGCCGAGGCTGCCCTCGGGCGCATCGCCTCGGTGCTGGGGAGGGTTGCCGAAGCTGCTTCGGGTCTCGACGACGGCGAAGTCAATACATCGATCGCGTGGAGACGGGCGGCGTTTCGTCAGCCGGCCTCGGCTCCTCCCTTTGCCCAAGCGACTCAGACCTTGCGCGACGTCGTCGCCTTCACAGACGACAATGCTCACTCCCGACTTCATCGTTTGCGCCGCAAGGCCCCTTTCCCAGAGGGGGTCGACGCCCTCGGCCAGGAGCTCTTTTCGGCCCTGCGCGGGGGGCAGACCTACCCGCTTGCTCACTGCGCTGCCCACGGTACCTGGAGGGTAGGAAGCAAAGCCTGTCGAGCCTCCATGGACGCCCTCGTGCGGCTGGGCTTGGTTGAGCTAGGGGACGAAGGCCAGTTTCGGCAGACCAGGCTGGGGGCAGCGTTTTCGGATATGGCCGACCGCGAGGCACACCGGCGCCTCTACCGGACGTGGCAGACGTTGAGCGCGGATGAGCTCAGCGCTTTTCGAGCCGCTTTGGCCCGCCTCGAGGCTGAGGCTGACGCTCTCGAGCTCCGCTGAGCCTGACCCTGACCGCTCGTTGGACTCCCGCCCGGCCCCCGGCGGTGGGGACCTCGAGGCGGATGGAGCCGAGCCCACTAAAGACACGGCCCGTCCCCTGAGCGATGCTCTTGGCATGTACGTGCTGCACGGTGCCCCGGGGAGCGGGGCTGCGATCATCGAGTTTGCGCTGGCCGAGCTCGGCTTGGGCTATCGCTACATGCTCGTGTCCCTGCGGGACGAAGCTCAGCGAGACGAGGCCTACGCCGAGCTGAACCCGCATCGAAAGGTGCCCACGCTGATCACTCCGGACGGCGAGACGCTGACGGAGTCGGCGGCGATCCTGCTTACCCTGGAGGAGCGCCACCCAGGCTCCGAGCTTCTTCCTCCGGCGGGGTCCCAGGAGCGAGCGCAGGCCCTTCGGCTTCTCCTGTTCGCTGCGACCGAGCTCTATCCGATCATCGAGATCGTCGACTATCCCGAGCGTTTTGGGCCGGAAGCGGTCAAGGAGGCCATCAAGGCGCGGGCGCTCGAGACGTGGCGAGGTCGCTGGCTCTTGGTGGAGTCCAAACTGGAATCCGGCCCTTTCCTCTTCGGGGACCAGCTCTCGATCGTAGACCTCTATCTTGCGGTTCTGTCGCGCTGGGACCTTCGTCCTGAGGACCGCGAAGCACTCCCTCGAGTCGTGGCCCTTTCCCGGGCCGTCGCCGAGCGCCCCGCTCTCCGAGAGCTTTGGCTCCGCAACTTCCCCGCGAAATAACGCCGCGTCTCCTAATCACCCTGACGGGATACTAGGGGCTGTCGGCAAATGTGCTCGATCTTCGCGTAACCAGATCGATTTGTCCGTTTTCGCCCTTTCGGGACGATCCAGATCATGATCTACCCTACTCGATGACACGGCGACGCTTTGATCTGTCGAACGAGCAGTGGGAGCGACTGGCTCCTTTGCTGCCTCCTCAGCGGCCGCGTCGTGCCGGTCGGCCGGCGTTGTGCCACCGCAAGATGCTCAACGGGATGCTGTGGGTACTGAGGACGGGCGCTCCTTGGCGCGACCTGCCGCCAGCCTACGGCCGATGGACATCAGTCTACAGCCGGTTTCTGCGCTGGAGCAAAGCTGGCTTGCTTCAGGCAGTCCTCGAGGAACTCGCCAAAGAAGCCGACGACGAATACATGCTGGTAGATGGTTCGCTCGTGCGCGTGCATCAGGATGCGGTGGGAGGAAAAAAAACGGATCAGAATGCGTAGGGGCATCACGAGGAGGCTCTACGACGAAGATCAACGCGCTCTGCGATGCCCTTGGAAACCCCGTCCGAATTCTGCTCGGGGAAGGAAGCGGCCACGACCTCAGGTTCGCCCCCGAGCTCGTGCAGCAGCTTTCCAGCACCACCGTCATAGCTGACAAGGGGTACGACTCCACTCGCTTCATCGAGCAACTTGAAATGCAGGGATGCGCCGTGATCATACCCGCACGGGCGAATCGGAAACAGCCCCGCGAATACGATAGGCACACCTACAAGGACCGCCGCTATGTGGAGATCTTCTTCCAGAAGATTAAGCGTTTCCGGCGCATCGCGACCCGCTACGAAAAGCTCGCCGCGACCTACGAAGCGATGGTGGTACTGGCCTCGGTCTTGGTCTGGCTACGTTGATGGATTTGCCGACAGCCCCTAGTAAAGGTCGGTGAACGAGACCTGAACGGACCGGAGGGTCCGGCCACCGGCCGCCACCGTGCTCCCGGTGGTCCTCTCGAGCTCCGAACCTCGGAAGTAGTACGGCCGGGCGACGAAGGTCTCGACGGTGTCCTCGGGGACCGCGAAGTATAGGGGCGCGCTTAGCCCCTCGAGGTGGCGACCGTGAAGATACATCACCAGAGCGTGCTCAGTGGAGTGATAGCCGTTTTTCCATTCGTTGCACTTGAAGGTGTCGTTGGGGGGCCCCTGGTAGACCGGCTGGCCTTGGGGCGTCAGGCCCGTGAAGACTTCGAAGTTCCACTGTCGATCGACGTAGGCGTCCAGCCAAGCCTGCCCCGAAGAGGCGAGGCGATCGGTGTAGGCGCCGCTGGCTAGGTTGCGGGTGGCCGCCATCTGCTCGGCTTCGGCGTAGATCCACCAGTCTGAACCCCCCTCATTCTGGGTCGCGGAGGTGGGTCGCTTCATCCAACGTTGTCCGTCGTGGGCACGGGCGATCCAGGTGTCGACATGCTCGTCGAGCCACTGTTGAAAGGGATGATCGGAGAGCCGCTTGTCGACCTCCAGCAGCATCCAATAAGCCTTTAAGGTGTGGCCGAAGTCCACGTGGCGGGTCCGGTACTGGCCCTTCTTGGTGGAGACGCCCCAGAAGATCCCGTCCTGCCAGAAATGGCGAATCATCGCATCACTGAGCCGGCGAAGGTCGTCGAGGGCCTCGGCCCGGCGGCTCTCCTCGGAGAGGACAGGTTGCGCGAGCAGCAGGAACGCGTTGATCGCGTCCAGCTGGGCTACGAGTTCCCAACCCCCGTCCTGCTCCTGATCGACCTCGGAGAGGAGGTCCGGCGAGCGGCCATCGCGGATGCGCTCAGCGTCGGCGTCCCAGAAGGTGCTCGGGTCGAAGAGGAGGTCGCGCAAGGACAGGAGCGCCGCTTCCGCTTCGGGGTCTCGGGTCACGAAAAACCACGCGGCCATGCCGAGGGCGCAATACGCCGTATCCTGCGCATACTTCGGTCCCTCGAGCGCGGAGCCATCCTCACGGAGACGTTCGTGACAGCCGCCCCGGGGATCGACCGCGTGATCCAAGAGCCATCGCACCCCGAGCCCCGCTCGCTCGAGGAGGGCGGCCTCCCCGGTGAGGAGGTAGCCCATGGCGTAGGCATAGATCTGGCGCGAGATCATGCGGGGACGCCGCTCGCTCCGGCCGGCAGGGCGCCCCGAGCGCCCGCGGAAGGTGGGATAGTTGCCGGGCGGGGTCCCCAGAGCGTCGTCCTGCATCCAGAACGGACGGACGTCTTCGACCCAGTGGGTCTTCCAGCGATCTCCGGCGAGGACGTCGGGTACCGCTCCGGTGGCTGGGACGTGCGCGTAGCCTGAGGGGCCCGCGTCAGGAGAGCTTGCGTCGCCTGCTCCCGCGTCGGGGGCGGCCGCGTCGGCAGCGCCGGTATCTGCGACCCCGGCGTCGGAGTTCGGGTTGACCCCGGCGTCGAGGACCCCGCCCGCATCCGAGGGGGAAGGGGGAGCGTCGTCACCGCAGGCCGCGACCAGGGCCATGACGAGAACGAGTGAGAAGAGCACTGCGCGCCGAGAGGAGGTGAGGTTCATCCTTTGACCCCTCCCGCCGTGAGGCCTCCCACCAGCTGCTTTTGCAGGGCGAAGAAGAGGATGACCACCGGGATGGACACGAGGATGGCCCCGGCCGAGAAGTACCCCCACTCGGTGCTGTGTGCTCCCACCATCTGCTTGAGACCCACCGGAAGGGTGTAACCTTCCTCCCGATTCATGAAGGTCGCGGCGAGGATGAACTCGTTCCAGGCCGTCATGAACGAGAAGAGCGCCGTCACCGCCACCGCCGGGAGACTCAAGGGGAGCATGATGCGCCAGAAGATCATGCCCCGAGTGGCCCCGTCCATCAGAGCTGCCTCTTCGAGGTCCTTGGGGATGGTGTCGAAATATCCTTTGAGCATCCACACGCAGAAGGGAATGGCGGTGGTCGCGTAGAGAAGCACCAGACCCGGCAGCATGTCGAGAAGCCCGAGTCCATCCATGATGTTATAGAGGGGCACCATCATCAAGACCCCGGGGAACATCTGCACGACCAGGAAGGCGATCATCCCCGTGCTGCGTCCCGGGAACTTGAAGCGGCTGAGCGCGTACGCGGCGGTGCAGGCCAGGAAAACGCCAAGCAAAGTGGTCGCGGCCGAAACCAGGATGCTGTTGATCCCCCACACCACGAAGGGGCGGTCCGTGAATAGATGAAAGAAGTTCCCGAAGCTGGGATTCTCGGGGAGGGGGTTCAGGCTGCTGTCGAAGCCCTGACTGGGCGAGAAGGCCATCTTGACGACCCACATCACCGGGAAGAGTGTGGCCAGACTGAAGAGGACCAGAAAGACGTTCTTGAGTACCCCGCCAAAGCGGGTTCTGTCCTGGGTCATTCGAAGGCTCCCTTCGTGGCCCCTGTGATCCGGTTGGTGACCAGGGTGAAGGCGAGGAGGATAAGGAAAATGATCATCGAATAGGCCGCGGCGTACCCGGGGCGGTCGAACTCGAAGGCCCACCGGTAAGCCTCGGTGATGAGGATGTCCGTGGCTCCGTTGGGCGCCCCTCCGCTCACCAGATAGATGATGTTGAACATGTTGAAGGTCCACACGGTGCCCACTATGACGGCGGGGACCAGGGCGGGTAGGAGGAGCGGGAACGTGATCTTGCTGAAGCGCTGCCAACGCGAGGCGCCGTCCACTCGAGCCGCCTCATAGAGGTCCGTGGGGATGCTCTGGAGAGCCCCGAGGCTCACCACCATCATGAAGGGGAAGCCAAGCCAGGTGTTGGTGGCGACGTTGGCGGTGAAGGCCGGCCAGAAGGTCTGAAACCAGGACATGCCTTCCACTCCGAAGACCTCTAGGAACGCATTCACGGCTCCAAACTGCTTGTGGAACATGCTCTTCCAGATGAGAGCGGTGATGTAGTTGGGGATCGCCCAAGGTACGACGAGGATGACCCGATAGATGCCCTTTGCTTTGAGCATCTGGTCGTTGAGAAGGAGCGCCAACCCCAAGCCGATGCCCACGTGCAGGATCTCATTCGAGATCGTCCAGAGGAGCGTGACTCCTAGGGTGAAGTAGAAGTTGCGCGGGTCATAGATGTTTCCGTCGGAGAGAATGTCTACGTAGTTTTGAAGACCGACGAACTGAAACTCGTTGTAGACCCGACTCTGGAAGCTGAGAGCCACACCGTAGGTCACGGGAATGAAGACCAGGACGATGAGCCCCAGCATGGCTGGGCTCATGTAGGCGTAGGCCGAGCGGTGCCGATAGAGCGATCGACCGGCGCGCTCGAGGCGCCCGGTCAACCCCAGGAGCAGGAGCCCGAGGCCCAAAAGGCCAGCCCCGAGACCCCAGCGGAAAATGGTGGTGCGCTCGCCCCGACTGCGTTCGCCTAAGAAGGCGAGGGCGGTGTCGACGGTGAAGCCGTCGGCCTCCACGCGTCTCACTTCGTCGGAGCGCGTGGTCGAGGCCACCGTCGAGGACCGCACTTCGGCCACGCGACCGGTGCTGCGGCCCTCCTCGTCGAGGCTCAAGTGGGTGGCCAGATCTGCGAGATGGTCCGCGGACGCCCCTCGCAGCAAGCCCGCTTTCGCAAGCCCTCCGACGACCGTCCCCACGGCGTCGGCGCGCTTGAGTCTCAGCCCGTCGCGCCAGCCCTGCAGGTGATCGAGCTGGGTGACGAACATGATGGCGAAGAGAGCCACGGCGGCCACGCTGGCTCCGAAGCCGCCGACCAGCCGAGCGATGGGAATGAACGTCAAAAACGCGAAGAGACCAAAGATGGCGAGGAAAATGGGAAACGGTGCGGACGCATGCCCGGCCGGAAGTCGGACCTCGGCCATGGCTCGGAACTTTCGGGGGCTCGCCGGCGCCCGAGCCACCATCTCCTCGGCCTGACGCTCGGCAGAGGCGGTCGGATAAGGATCGCGCTCGAGCTCTGGATGTTTCTCGCGCTCGGCCAGGTTCTTGTCGACGTCGGTCTTCATGGCCCGAGCAGCGTCGAAGAGCGCCTTGTCACTCAGACTCTCCCGGTCGAGCCGGCTCCCGGCGCGCTCCGGGTCCGAATGGGCCAGGAACTTGGCCCGTACGAGAACCAGAGCTTCGTCGAGACCGCCGTGGGTCTTTAGGCTTTCGATCAGGGTTTGGGTCGCGCCTTTATCGACGTCCTTTGCAAGTTCTCTTTCGGCTGTCCAGGCAAGAGCCCGGGCCGTGATCACCGCTCGGTCCCGCTCGAAGCGGCGGCCGTCGGCGTCTTGAATGACGTGAGCCAGAACGTAGAGAAGAAGGGTCGTGGCCCCCGCCGCGAGGGCTAAGAAGCCCGTCCGGTGGTTCATAGGAGGGAACTCCCGCTCTCTCGCTCGAAGAGGTGCGCCTCCTCGAGTTCCACCCCCACCCGAACCGTGTCTCCGATGCGGACCTGAGTGTCGGGCGAGAGCTGTGACGTCACGGCCTGGCCCTCGACCTCTCCGAGGGCATGGACCACGGACCCGAGAGGCTCCAGAACTTCGACGGAGAGAGGAAGACTGTTCTCTTCGTCCGGGCTCTCGAACATGTGCTCGGGCCGGATTCCGAGACTCAGCAGACTATGCTCTCCGATCGCACTCTTCATTCGCTCCGGGATGGGAATGGAGAAGCCCCGCCCGAAGAGACGGCCCTCGCCCACCTCCACGTCGAAGAAGTTCATGCTTGGGGAGCCGATGAAGCCGCCCACGAAGGTGTTGGCCGGCCGCCGATATAGATCCAGCGGCGCCCCCACCTGCTGCACCACCCCCATGCTCATCACCACAATGTGGCTCGCGAGGGTCATGGCCTCCACCTGGTCGTGGGTGACGTAGACGGTGGTCGTACCCAAGCGGCGGTGGAGCTTCGCGATCTCGGCCCGCATGGCCACGCGGAGCTTGGCGTCGAGGTTCGACAAGGGCTCGTCGAAGAGGAACACGGCGGGCTGACGAACGATGGCTCGACCCATCGCCACCCGCTGACGCTGACCGCCGGAGAGCTGCTTGGGCTTTCGATCGAGATAGTCTTCGAGGCCGAGAATCCCGGCCGCCTCCGACACCCGTCGATCTATCTCCGCCTTGTCCATCTTGCGGAGCTTCAGTCCGAAACTGATGTTGTCGCGGACGGTCATGTGCGGGTACAGCGCGTAGCTTTGGAAGACCATCGCCACGTCGCGATCCCGTGGGGAGAGGTCGTTGACCACCTTCCCGCCGATCTCGAGGGTGCCTCCGCTGATCTCTTCGAGACCTGCGATCATGCGGAGGGTGGTCGACTTACCGCATCCGGAGGGTCCCACCAGGACCACGAAGTCACCGTCCCCGATGTTCAGGTTGACGTCGCGTACGGCGGTGACGTCGCCGTAGCGCTTGAAGACGTTCTCGAGGGTGACGGAGGCCATCTCTATCGCCTCGCTCCCGCCACGAGCTCGGAGACCTCGGCCTGGGCGGGGGCCGCGGCCGCCTCGGGGGCGACCTTGCCGTTGATGACCTTGTTCATCATCGTCGTGGCTGGCGTCCACACCATGCGCATGGCGGGGGTGTTGGGGGTGGGGACGCTCTTCGCGAGCTGCGAGAGGAACACGGACAGGACGGGATCCTTCTTCACCGCCGGGTCCTCATAGACTTCCCGGCGGGCTGTCGTTTGGCGTCCGTCCTTGGCCATCACGAGCCCTGCTTCAACGCTGGTGAGGTGCTTCATGACTTCGAAAGCCGCCTTCTTGTCCTTCGCGCGGGCGCTCATGATCACGCCTTCGGCAGTGAGGAAAGGACGAGGGGCTTCGCCGTTCTTCGAGATGGTGGGAAGCGGAGCCACCGCGTACTTTACCGACGGGTCAATCTCGCCGAGAAACCACGGTCCGTTGATGACCATCCCCACCTTGCCTCGGTTGAAGAGGGTGGTGACGAGGGTGCTGCTGATCTCCTGGGGCATGATGCCCGATGCGTGGGCCAGCTCCTGCGCGAAGGCGAGGGATTGGACCACGGACGGCGTGTCCAGGGTGGGCTTACCTTTGCCGTCGAAGACACGACCGCCGAAGCCCTGCATCCAGGCTCCGTGGTACCAGAAATTGGCGTTCTCATAGGCGAGGCCGAACTTCTCGGCCTTCGCATCGGTGAGCTTCTTGCCGAGGGCCACGAGCTCGTCGGTGGTCTTGGGCGGCGTCTCGACGAGCTGCTTGTTGTAGATGAGGGCCACCATCTTGAAGGCGATGGGCAGACCGAACACGGCGTCGTCGTAGGTGAGCGCCTCTAGCGTAGGCGGCAGGAAAGCCTGCTCGAGCTCTTCGTCCAACCAAAAATCGAGGGGTTCAATGAGCTCGCTCGCCGCCCAATCTCCGAGTCGGTCCTGGGCGAAGATGAACAAGTCAGGACCTCGCCCCCGCGGAATGGCGGCGGTGATCTTGTCGGCGAAGGCATCGTAGGGCACCGCGAGAAGCTGGATGCGCACGTCCTTCTGAGAAGAGTTGAAACTCTCCACGACCTTCTCGAGGGCTTTGCGCTCTCCCGCGCGATACGCGTGCCAGAGCACGACGTCAGCGGCGAAGACAGGGAGAGAGAGACAGGTAACGGCGGCGGCGACGAAAGCAAGTAGCTTCTTCATGGGGACGGACTCCTCGAGAACCGTACGAGGGCTCCGGGGCGTATCCGCTCTCCGCCCTCGACCACGGTGGCCAAGATGAACTTGGGATGGATGGCGGTGACGACGACGCGGGCGACCACGTCGCTCGCCTCAATGACGTCTCCAATCGAAAAAACATTCACGTCCTCGATCTTCTCGAGGACCACGAGCTCGTCTTTGACCTGCTCGACCCGGGCGGTCTGCCCTGGCGGTCGGCCGTTCCGGGCTTCGACTCCGGGCAGGGGAGCACCCGCAGCCGATTCAGCTCTCAGTCGGGCCTCAGGGTCGACATACACCGCCGGGAGCGAGGCCAAGCGACGCGTTCTGTCGTCGTAGGCCGCGAGCAGGCTCTCCTGCCGCATCCCCTTGGGGACGAGGACGTCGACGACGAAGGGATGAAAGCGGCCGAGTCCACCTCCACCTAGCGCGAGAGGTTCGGCCACGGTGACCACCGGCATGGTGAGAGCGTTCTGGATGCTCCCGCCGGTGAGGCGATCGAAGGCGTCGAAGGTGTTCTCCCACACTGCGCCGCTCACCATCACGGCAAAGCCCCAGGAGGGATCGGGGGCCTTCCCGAGGGACGCAATGGGAACGCGGGCCTCTGCGATGTTCTTGAATCCCCGGACCTTCGGAACCAGAACTCTCTCGGATGGGCCCCATTCCCGCAGGAGTGATTGCAGATAGAAGGGACGGGGAGTCGGGACCACGGCAACGTCCCAGGCGCTCTTGGGGTCCAGCTGGACGTTGCGGCCCGGGAGAGATTCGGTGACCCCGTCGCCGGGGGTATGATCGATATAGATGTCGACGTGTTGGACGAAGAGCCCATTGTCGAGCTCGAAGCGCTGAGCTTCGGTGCGTCGCGTCTCCGGCGGACGCCAGAGCGGCTTGCCGAGCTCCACCTTAAAGACCAGTTCGTCCCCCTCCCGGCTCACCGAGAAGGTACGGAGGTCGAAGCTGTTGCGTCGATACGCTTGGTTCGATGGATATACGTAGCTACCCGGCCCGTGATCGTCTCGAGCTGGGTCGACGAAGCTCGCCGAGAACGGCACGAGTGCCTCGCCGCGGGCGGGGCTCTCCCAAGCCCAACCTAACAAGAGTGCGAGCGCCCCGGTGCGGGCGTAGATGTACGGTTTGTGCGCGACCACGGAGCTCCCCACCTTGGCGCGAACGAGGGCTTGAACGGGGGTGAGGCGCGCCTCGCCTCACCCCCGCGTTCAGTTAGTGAGTGAACCGGTCGCTCAGGGAGCGGTGATGGCGGTGTTGTTGTCGTTTCCGACCCGGGTGATGTCGGCGGCGGTCCAAGTCATGCCACCGTCGGTGCTGATCTCGGCCGTCACACCGGTGGTGAGAGCCACCGTACCCATGACGCCCATCTCGGTGCCCTTGTACTCGACGCCGCGAACCTGCAAGACAAACTGCGCCACGTCGCCGCTGTTGAGACCGCCGCTGTGCGGGCGAGGCGTGCCCACACCCACGTTGGGGAGAAGCTGGAAGGTGTAGACGCCGTCGCTTGCGGTCGCGTCGCCGTTGGTGCCGTCATCAATCATGTTGATGAGGCTCCAGCCCCAGGCCGAAGACTTGATCTCGACCATGTGCATGGTCGGGTCGAAGTTCATCTGGAAGTCCGGATCCATGTTCGCGGTGTCGATGGAGATCCGCATGTCGGTGGTGCCCCAGGCCGGAATCACGAGACCGGTGGTGTCGATGGCGTCGGTAGCTCCCACGGCCACCTCGAAGGTTCCGTTGCCGCCCGGGTTGTTCCAGATCCAGCCGCCGTCGTCCATGGCACCCATGGCGTCGACGGTGGCTCCGGCGATGGCGCCATACTCGAAGCTCACGGGGTCCGTGGTGGGAATGTCCACGAACACGGTGATCCCCCAGATGCTGTCTCCCGCGGTGGCTCCGGCGGGCTCATGGCCGCCCATGTTCCAAGGGCCATCGTCATAAACGGGCGGGTAGGGCGCGGCCCAGCCGGTGTCCAGAGAGAGGATACGAGTCATCGCGTCGTAATCGAAGGAGCCCTTCCACGCGAGGCCATCCGCCGTCGTGTAGGACTTGTTGGCCGAGTCGTCGATGGTGAAGTTGACGGGCACGGTGTTGGGGGGCTGCGTGAAGCCCATAGCGCCGCCCATGTCCTCGGCGGCGCCCATGTCCATCTCGGTGGCGCCCATGTCCATCTCGGTGGCGCCCATATCAGCGGGCGGGGTGGTGCCCATGTCGACGGGGGGCGTCGTGCCCATGTCCACGGCGGGGGTGGTGTCGTCGTCGCTACAAGCGACCAGGAGACCTGCCGAGAGGGACAGGCCAAGTGCAGTCTTCAGAAGTTTCATTTCTCTACTCTCCTCCTTGGTTTGGGGACGTACCCCGGGATTACTGCCCCACCGGGCACGTGCCATCGTCCAGAGGCGGCACGGTGGCGGGCCCTACGCCCGTGGGAGTGATCAGCGGGTCGGGGCGACAGTCGTTGTCGAGATCATGCCGCTCCGCGGCGTCGGGGACGCCGTCGTCGTCGGCATCGATGATGAAGTCCACCGAACCACCGGTGGCGATGCGCAGGTTGGCGAGGTCCTTGTTGGTGGACTCGTCGCCGAAGTTGTCGCGGCGGTAAATGAGACCGTCACCGTTGAAGTCGGTGACCTCCATGATGCGCTGGTTGCCGGGCCACTCCTCCGAGCCGGTCCAGAGGTCGCCCTGTTGGCCCCAGGTATACTTGTAGCCGAATCGAAGGCCGCGGGGGAGGTCGAAGCTGATGGTCCAGACGTTGTCGCCGCCAACCACGTCGCCGTTGGTGCCGTCGTCGAACATCCCGACGGTGTTCGGAGACCAGGAGCCCTGATTTCCGAGCATCGCGTCGATGGTGGTGTCCTGCACCGGCGAGGTTTCATGCACCCCTCCCACGAAGAACATCTGCTTGCCGGGTTCGTCTCGAACCCACTTGAAGCGGTTGATCTCGTTGCAGGACCCATCGAGCCGACCGGGATTGAAGTCGACCTCCATCACCACGCGAATGACGCTGGGGTCGAGGCACTCCTGAATCTGTACCCCCTCCGCCGCGGCCGCGATGAGCTGGTCGAAGCGAAGTCGCGCCAGGTCGAGGGAGGCGGTTCCCAGCGAACCGAAGTCAATGGGATCGTTCACGACCGGAGACCCCTCGATGAGGGCGCGGGTCAAAGGCTGACCTTCCGGCTGATACTCGGGCCACTGAAAGACCCGCGGGTTCTCTTCGGAAGTCTCGAGGGTTGAATCGGCTCGATCGAGAAGCGTGGACACCACCTGCCGCACCGTAGCGAGGGTCGAAGTGTTCGTGGCGAGAAGGTCGCCCACGGCCGCGAGTGTATTTTGCGTAGCTACGGGATCGAGGGCCTGGAGGCGTCGTCCGAGCCCCGTCACCTTTCCCATCACCACGAGAGCCTGAATGGTCGAATCCGGGGACACGCTCACCGAGGTCGGGACGAACCCTCGGTCGATGTCGCGCTCGTTGGTTCCGTCGACCTCCACGATCTCCGGGAGGAGCGCCAGGAGGTTGAAACCACCGACCGCCACCGAAAGACGGGCGTTTGGGTAGCGGCCTTCGTCGAGGGCGAGATCGAAGGTGTTCCCGTCCACGTCGAAGTCGAAGATCTCAATCTCTTGACCGTCCGAAGTCAGCACCACGAACTCGGCTCGGGTGAGGTCGATAGCCGCCTCGACGGTCCCGCGGAGGGTGGTCCGGGGCCGCGGGTGGTCCGTGTCTCCCGACTCCGCCAGCAGCCCCTCGAGGCCGCAGCCCCCGACGGCCATGGAAAGCGCCGCCAACCCTCCCAGGGTCGACGCGGACAGTTTACGTACGTCGAATGCGTTTTTGAAAGAAGCTTGCACGATGGTCACCATCCCACTTCGACCGTGGCCTTGGAGCGCCAGACTCGCCACGCCTGGTCAAAGGAGCCAGGCCGGTCGCGCTCTTGATCTTTATGAAAGTACTCCAGGAGATAACCGAAGGACAGGCCCCCAAAGTTGTAGGATGCAGTGAATCTCCCAGTGTTTTTCCAAGTTCGATAGTCGAAAAAGCCCGATTCCTGGCTTCCTGAACGGTTGATCTCGTCCCAGAACTGATGTTCGAAGCCAGCTCCGACCTTGAGTTCGTCGGTGAGCTGGTAGCTCGCGGAGACGAAGCCCATGTACAAGCGCCCTTCGTAATCGTCCGTCTCGAGCTGACCGAGCGACTGTCGCACCGCGTCATCGCGTCGACCGTCGAAGTCATCGATGAACTTACCCTTGGCCTGAACGATGAAGTTGTTCCCGAAGGGCATGAGGTACTCGAGGTTCAGCACCGCGATCATCGAGCGCCGATCTTGGAACTCCTTGTAGACGGAACGTGGGTCCTTCCCGCGATCGAAGATATTGGCGTAGTCGAAGTCAGCAGTGAAAGACTGGGGGTCCGTGAACCCATCGGTGTACAGGAAGTCCGGGTACTGATTGTCCGTGTCTCGCCCCTGCTGGTTCGTGTTGTACGTGATAAATGAATACTCGCCGCTCAGGTTCAGCCCGCCCAGGTTCCATTCCATGACCGCGGTGGCGCCGTGCCACCCAATGATGGACTCGAACCAAGGCTCGTCGAAGTCGACGAACTCGTTGGCAAGGTTGAGGGTGGGGAGCTGGCCTCCCGAGATGAATCCGGAGGTGATGAACCCATCGGTGAGAAGGACGTCGGCTTCGCGACGGGCTCCGAAGGGGGCGTTGAACTCTTCGCCGATGTTGAAATACTCGAGCTTGATGTCCAAGCCGATGTCGAAGGGGTCGAACAGCTCGACGAGCGCTTTGCCGGCGAAGTCCTGCGCCGCTCGACCCTGGGTGGACACCGCCCCCGTGACGGGATCGACGATATCCTCGGTAAGAAACAGGACCGGCGAAAAGCCCTGATCGAGGCGAACTCCGTTGCTCGCGTAGTCAGGATTCACGAGGCTGCTCGAAAAGGCGAGGAGCCCGTAAACACTGAGCTTGTCCCACCAGGAGGGCTCGTAGCGAGCTTCCGCGGTGGCGTTCGCGGACTGAAACCTCGGCTCCCAAGCGGTCGCGTGATCGGCGCCCTCTTCTCGGTCGGAGATTCCGAGCGCATCCGGGTCGAAGCGGTCCGCTTCGACGTCGTGGATATAGTCGCCGATCACCGTAAGCGTCAGATCGTCAATGGGACGAGCCTCCACCTTGAGGGCGTAGGCCCACTCCGCTCCCCAAAACCCAGCCAGGGGATCCGCATTGCGAAGTCCGGTGTTCCAACGGGGACCCACGAAGAGCTTGGGCACGGCGATAGCGCCGAAGTGGTAGGAGAGCTGTCGGTTCAGGACGTCGCCCTCGACCAGCACCGCGCCGGCGTTGTCCCTGTCGATGTAGCGGGACTTTCCGATCGTCCACTCGTTGAACATGCCGAGGTCCGTAGAGCCAAAGTGGATCCATCGGACGCCCGGGATGGGAGGGGCCGCCCGAATCCAAGCTCCCCGCAGCTTCATATAGGCGGCGTGGTTGAGTCCGAGGGCCTCGCCCGAGGTGTTTTCAACGAAGAGGTTGTTGTCGTTGTCCCAGCGGGTATCTCCGTTTTCCCACCAGCCCTGCCAGAGGGCCCCAAAGCGGCTCTTCACGCGAACCCCGGCCGACACGAACTTACTCACGCGCCCACGGATATTCAGCTCGAACTCGGTGCAGACACCATTTCCGCCGCCGATGTTGTCCGGCCAGAAGGGGTTCGATAGGGACAAACACCCGCGAGTGGCGTCGTTTTTGTAGAGCCACTTCGTATAGATTTTTCCGTTGAGCTCGAAGTTGGCGGTGTCGGCGTGGGCGCTGCTGCTGGCGAGCAAGCACACACCGAGTGCGATGCCGGCGAGCCCCCGGCCTGTGCAACGGGACATGACAGATCTCCTCGTGAAGCTCAGCGGCCGGGATAGACGAGGGGAACGACGACCAGATCCTCAGGCTTGGGAGCCGTGACGGACGCGTCGAACTTGGAGAGGATGGCGTGCTGCTTCTCCACCTCGTCGGAGCCGCCGCGGCCCGATCCGGCGAGCATGTCGATGACGTGAGGGTCGACGTCGTAGTCCGTACCGCCTCCGAAGCGATGCTGGCCTTCGTACTCGTTGACCTTTCGAGTCAGGAGGTCCGTCTTTGCAGGAAAGCCTTCGTTGGACTGCATCAAGACCTGGTAGCCCCAGCTGGGCTGCGGGGGGCCGCCAAGGTCGGCGGTGTCGACCACGGCGACGAGAGTGCGGCCCGCGGCACGGGTGATGCTCGGGACCACGACCCGCTCCTTGTGGGCGGCGGCCTTGGCGTCGACCTCAGAGTTCACGCGGGTGGCGCCCTGCGGGCTGACGATGACGACTCGGTCCCAGGCCTCTTCAGGAGCGAAGCGAACGTTGGTGCCGGGCATGCCGTCCGTCGCTCCCGAGTTCGCTACGCCATCGGTGTCGATATGGATGAAGGCCATCTGCACGGAGAAGCCGTTGCCGCCCCAAGCCTTCGAGTCCCAAGGGTCGTCGATACGTCGAGCAACCGTGACCCGAAACTCGACCTGCGCCCCTTTGGGCACGACCTCAAAGCGGGTCAGGTCGAAGGCACCGGCCGAGTACACCTTGTCGGTGGGGTAGACGTAGCTCCCCGGACCATTGTCGTCGCCCTTCGGATCTTCGAGGACCACGGAGCCGTCGCTGGCCGCGGCGGACGCCGCACCGGCCCCCCCGGACTGACAGGCAGGCGTAGAAACGACGGCGAAGAGCAGAGCAGAGAGCCCGAGCGCGCGAGAGCGAACAAGTTTCATAGATTTAACGTGGGAGCCTCCCCGGCCCCCGTCCTCCCAAAGCGTGTCTAACCTATGAGTCACGTCTGCGAAACCGCCGACTCCCACTTTTTTCCGACACCTCCCGACTGCGACCGACAGGTTTCGGCACGGTCCGGCTCCGCCGCAGTGCGGCTAGCCTCAGCGGCTCCGCCAGCTGTAGCTTCATGCCCGTGAAACGCTCTCTCGCAGCCTTTCGGAGCATCCTGTGTCTCGCGACTTCGCTCGTGGCCTGCCGGCACGGAGAATCCGGGGAGACCCCAAGCGGAACTCCCCGGCCTTCTGTTCACGAAGAAATTGCGGTTTCGGCCCCCGCCCGCCGTCAGGCGACTCGGACGGATCTGTCCGGCGGGTGGTGGCGGGATGACGTCTTTTACGAGGTCTTCGTGCGCAGCTTTGCGGATGTGGACGGTGATGGGGTGGGAGACTTTCGAGGGCTCACCTCGAAGCTCGATGACCTGGTGGAGCTCGGGGTGAACGGGCTCTGGCTGATGCCGATTCACCCCTCCCCCAGTTACCATGGCTACGACGTCACGAATTACCGAGCTGTCAATCCAGATTACGGAACGGAGGCAGACTTCGATGGTTTCCTTGCCGAGGCTCATCGACGCGGACTCCGCGTCATCATCGACTTCGTTCTGAATCACTCCTCCTCCGAGCATCCGTGGTTCCTCGAGTCAGGGAGCAGTCCTGAGAGCGAGCGTCGCTCGTGGTACGTATGGAGGCCTGCGCCCGACGCTCGACTCCGAAGGCCGTGGGACGGCTCCCTCGACATCTGGCACCCGGGACCCAGCGGCTACTACTACGGCCTGTTCTGGTCGGGCATGCCAGACCTCAACCTCGCTCACCCGGCGGTGGAGCAGGAGATGGTCGAGAGTATGCGCTTTTGGCTCGAGCGCGGGGTCGATGGCTTTCGCGTGGACGCGGTTCGCTACCTCGTCGAGGATGAGGACGGCACCAATGCGGACACTGAGTCGACCCATGCGGTGCTGAAGCGCATCCGATCGGCTCTGGTAGAGACTCATCCTCAGGCGCTTCTCGTCGCGGAGGCGTGGACCGAGCGCTCGAAAGTGGCCCCCTACTACGGAGAGGGGGGGGACGAGATGCAGCTGGCCTTCGGCTTCGACTCCGCCTCCGCGATCATGCAAGCTGCGAAGGATGGGTTGCGGGTCTCAGCCGTCCAATCCGCGCAAGACCTCGTGAAGACCTTCGACGATGTCAACTTCGTGGCGCCTTTCCTGACGAACCACGACATGCCCCGAGCGATGCGGGCCTTCGATGACGTCGGGGCTCCGGAAGCGGCCCGTCCTGCCGCCGCGACCTTGTTCGCCTGGCCAGGTACGCCCTTTATCTACTACGGGGAGGAGATCGGTATGCGAGGAGGGCCGAGTCGAGCTGATGAGGATAAACGTACTCCGATGCGCTGGAGCCGCGAGCCGGGGTTCGGATTCACCGGCGGGAAGCCATGGCGAAGTTCGGACGAGCCCGATGGGGTCGACGTGGCGAGCCAGCGCAAGGACCCGGCTTCTCTTTGGCACCTCTACCGACGATTGGTCCGCCTTCGCCGCGGGGAGCCCGCCCTCTCGGAGGGACAGCTCGCGGTGCCGCCCGTGGCCGGTGCCAGTCGCGGCTTCGCGGCGTTTCTCCGCTCGACGGCGGAGCAGCGTATCCTGTTCATCGTCAACTACCATGACCAGCCAAGTGCGCCGATCACCGTCGAGGTGACGGACCTGAAGGCTGCTGAGGTTCTCCTGACGGAAGGGTTGCAGGGGGAGGTAGAGGTGACGGCAGAAGGCGTGAAGGCCCCAGCCCTTGCGGGCCGGGGCTTCGCGTTCCTTCGACTAGACTAGAGTTGGGGCTCTAGCGAGTGTTGCAGGGTAGGCCGGAGCCTTGCGCTCCAGCCTGAGGCTGCACGAACACGGCCGTGGTCAAGGCGGGGACCGTGAATCGGGCGTTCCCGAAGCTGGCCCCCTGGACGGTGGTGTCGGCCGAACCCTGTAGGGTTGGATGCAGGATGAACCCGCTCGCTCCCGTCAGCTCAAAGACCTGCTGGCTGGGGGTGCCGTTGATGACGGTGAGGACCGCGTCGAACTGCGGGTCCAGGTCATTCCCCGCACAGGTTCCGTCCGTGATGCTCTGTACGATCATCCCCGGAACCTGGCTTGCGCCGACATTGTGATAATCGACTCGGGTCTGGACGTCCGCCTCCGTTTGCAGCCGGAACAAGGGAGAGCCACTGCGGATTCTGAGGACCTCCCTAAGGTGGGTGCTCGCAAACGTGATGTCTGCCGTGGTGGGGGCGATCGCGGCGTCCTGAATGATGGGGCTGATGGTGGGCCAGTTGCTTTGGTCCTTCTCTGCGTTGGGCAGTCCCACGTTCCAGTTGTTGGTGCCACGGGTCCAGTCGACAACGTTGAACCAGTCTCCTGAGTCGAAGCTGTCTCGCTCCATGGATTTGGAGCGAAGGAGGTCCACGCCCATATGGAGGAACGGCACGCCCTGGCCGAGGACAGTAACGTCCATCGCGAGGTTCTGACGCCGGGTTCGGTCGGCCATGGTGGTGCCGGTCGCCATCTTGTAGGCCCCGATGTCGAAGAACGTCTGGTTGTCGTGCTTGGAGACGTAGTTGACGGACTCCTGTGGATCCAAGGTGTAGCCGCCCTGAGCCCCGTTGTAGGGCACGAAGCGTCCCGTGGCCCGCGAGCCGTTCCGATCGATGATCGGGAAGTTTCGCAGGTTACCCGCCATACCGATGCGAATGAGATCGGAGAGCTCGAGCAACGTTGCCTGCTCCGCAGCACTCCCGGAGTTGGACTCGTTGGGAGCCGTGAAAAGCCCGGTGGCAAAGCCTTGGGTGGCGCGGTTGTCCGCTCCGCTATCGAAGGGGCCCCCGCCCCGCACCGCGTCGCGGATGCGGTCGTTGAAGGTTCCGATACCGGTGCCCGCTAGGTTCAGCTGGGTGGCGTTGAGCCCACGCTGGCCTCCTTGCACCTCGCCGAAGTCCCAACCCTCGCCGTAGACGTAGATCTGCGGGTCTACCTGGTCCAAAGCGGCTCGGACTCGCTGCATGTTGCGAACCATGTGATGCCCCATCAGATCGAAGCGGAAGGCTCCGACCTTGTAGTCCTGGGCCCAGGTGAGGAGAGAGTCCACCATCAGCTTCTCCATCATGGCAAACTCGCTGGCGGTGTTGTCGCAGCAGGTGCTCCGCTCGACGCTCCCGGTGTCGGCGTTCAGCCGGTGGTAGTAGCCAGGTACGACCTTGTCGAGGACCGAGCGGGTGCTGATGCCGGACGCGTTCGTGTGGTTGTACACCACGTCGAGCGCCGTACGCAGGTTGAGCTGCGCGAGGGCCATGACCATCTGCCGGAACTCGAGGATCCGCTGGGTCCCGCTGGCGGTGCTCGCGTACGAGCCCTCGGGCGTCGTGTAGTGGTACGGGTCGTAGCCCCAGTTGAAGCCGTCGAGGCCCTTCATCCAGGTCACGATCTGCTGGGCGTCTCCGGAGGTCGGATCCAGGCTGGCCAGAACCTCTCGAATGGACGTAGCCCCGTGCTTGACGCACTCGGCCATAGGAACCGTGCCGTTGAGCATGCAGAGCCGCTCGAAGGTGTCGTCGAGGTCCACCCGGCCGGCCGGATCTTCGACGACGGTGGCGATGTCGAAAGCGGGGAGGATATGAAAGATGGTCAGCCCCGCGGCGGCCAGCTCCTGCAGATGCGCCATCCCCGCCGAGAGGAGGGCGGGCGACTGCCCGTTGTGCGTGAAGGCCAAGTACTTGCCTCGGTCGGCGACCGGCACTGAAGTATCCGAGATGCTGAAGTCTCGAACGTGGCCTTCGTAGATCACCACGTCCTCCGGAGCAGCGAGGGGCGGGATGACGAGCGTATCCCAACCTTGCGGCTTGAGCGCGGCGTCGTTCCGAAGGTCGATGATTTGAGAATGTTGGCTGTTGGCCGACAGGCTGACCGAATAGGGGTCGGTCACCTCGAGGGTCTCCACCTTGTCCGTAGCAGGGTGATACACCGTGACTTCATAGCGGTAGTACCGGCCGTACCAGCCGGCATCCCCGGTCAGGCTCCAGGTGCCGGTGCTGGCATCCCAGTCCATGGGCATCTTCTCGATCGGAGTCAGCGCGTCGTCGTACTGGATGAGCTCCACCGACTGCGCGGTGGGGGCCCAGACCCGTAGGGTTGGGCTTTGGTTGTCGAAGGTGGCTCCCAGGTCCCCGTCGTAAGCGTAGAGCTCATCGAGAACCCCGGGGATCTGCACTCGCGTGGCCCCAACTGCGGTGCCTTGGTCGTCGCGTGCTACGACCACGAGCTGGCTTCGGAGCATGTCCTCGAGGGGGGCGGAAGCGGGCACCACGAGTCGATTTCGGCTCGTGAGATGAGGGAACTTCTCGCTGACCGCGGTCGGCAGCGGGTCCGTCGAGGGGGTGAGGGCGGCCATCTGTCCGCCCTCGACGTCTAGGGCTTCGTTGACGCGGATCGAAGCATCGGCCGCCCACCGCAGCTCAGCCTGCGTCGCGCCGTCGGGGAGAGCGTAGAGAATCGAATCCTGGCTCACCCAGTGCGCGGACATGCCGTCGATCTGAAACGCAGGAATGTCCTGAGGCGTGGTGAAGATATCCGCGGACCCAGACTTGAGGAATACGATGTCTCCGAACATGGAGATATCGAAGCCCATGTCCGGCCCAGGATCCTTGATGTCTCCCATGTGGACGATGAGGTTGACGCGGTCTCCGTCCGGTTGGACATCGACGATCCACCAGGAGCCCAGCTCGCCGTCGGTGCCGCCGGGCCGCGCCGGGACCTGCCAAGCCGTCTCCATCACCACGTCGCCCCAAAGATGAAGTCCCCAGCCCGAGTACATCTCGTCACCTCGGACGTAGTAGATCGCCACCTGGTTCTCTCCAGGAATCGCGGGGGGCGCCCGGGTCAGCGCTTGCTCGGCTCCGTGGAACCACCACACTCCGTTCGAGGCGCTCGTGACGGACACGGTCAGCGGCATGGCGGGCTCCATGGTGGTGCCATCCGTGAGCTGGAAGGTGATGGACTGGGCGTCCGCGGTGGGCGTCACTTCGAAGACCGCGCCGAAGTCGTCCTCGGTCGTGAGAGCGATAGTTCCGGGGTTCTCCACGTCGCCCGAAATGACGACCGACCACCCCGCATAGGTGAGATCGGGGCGATGATAGTGAACCGCGAAGGCGGTGGGCATCGTCGTCCCCATATCTTCGGGAGGCGTGCCCATGTCTTCGACGGTCCCGGCGTCTCCCGCATCGGGCGGGGTCGCGCCGGTGTCGGTCATCGCGCCGGCGTCCGGCATGGCCGGAGCATCGTCTCCGCCGCAGGCCGAAGCGGACGCGATCAGCGCCATCCCCACACTCCAAGCGACGGTCGTCTTGGTCCAAATACTCATCGTGAATCCTCCCCCCAAACTCTCTCGGTGGTGCTCACTCGCCGGGGCGAGTGAGGGCAATGACGACGGCGTCGGCTTCGTCCGCGGTGGTGCGGCTGAAGACGTAGGTGCTGCCGTCGTTGAAAAGGGCCCGGTGTGCTCCGCTGCCGACGGCCGGATGACGGTTTCGGAACTGACCCAACCGCTGCCAGTGATCGAGGAGCGCGGTATCGAAGTCGTCCCAGTTCATGTCGGAGCGCGTTCCGGCGGTGCTGTCACCGTTGCCGTCGGCGGCCGGGCGGGCCGTCTCGTCCCCGTAGAAGATCTGAATTCCGCCCGGAAGCAACATCATGGCCGTGCCCACGTCGTACTGAAGCCCGAGGTCTCGTCCCGTCGTCTCGAAGAAGAGGGTGGTGTCATGGGACGAGATGTAGGTGAGGACGTTGAACTCGGGGTCCGAGTTCAGCGCGGAGGCGTACCCGGAATAGATGCTTTCGAGTCGGGCCGAATCGCGGCTCGCCTCGGCCGCGAGGGCCTTGAAGTCGAAGTTGATCAGGGAGTCGAAGCGCCCCTGGGTGTAGAAGTCGTCCTTGAGGACCCCGTGCGGGAAGACCTCTCCGGTCATCCAGAACTCGAGGTCGTCCAAAGCCTCGGCGGGGTTGGCCGTCTTCCAGTCGCGGAGCGCCGCCGTCCCCGCCTGCTCGAGCTCTGCCCACGCTTCTAGTTCCACGTGCTTGGCGGTGTCGCAGCGGAATCCGTCGATCCCATACTCCCGGACCCAAGTGGTCAGCCACTCGATCAAGTATTGGCGAACCGTAAAATCAGCTTGCATGACCGCCGCCGTGTCGGTTTTGGCGGCCAGGATCGGAGGGAGGCCGGTTGTCGATCGGAACTCCTCGGTCTTGAAGTCCGGAAGGAAGGCCAGAGACTGCTTGAGATCGTCGTTACCCGGTCCGTCGTAGCCAGGCAGGCCTGCCCGAATGAACTCTGGACCCCACCAGTTTCGCCAGTCCGGATGGTTGAAGTCGATGAAGAGATCGTTGTAGCTGCTCCAGCTCTCCCCCGCGCCGGGGCGCCAAGTCTCCCAGCCGCTCGTCTTGAGGGCTGCCGGGAAGTAGGTGGCGATCTCGTTGAGGGAGGCATAGCCGGGGTGGTTCATGACCACGTCGAAGATGACGCGGATGCCGCGGGCGTGCGCCTCGCGCACCAGGGCTCGAAGGTCCTCCGGAGTTCCGAAGTTCGCGTCGAGACGGGTGAAGTCGAGGGCCCAATACCCGGCGTAGGCGAAATGGGGAAAGGCGCCGCCCCCGCCGCCCACGTATCCGTGGATCTGCTCGAAAGGAGCCGTGATCCACAGGGCGTTGGCTCCGACCGCGGCGATGTGGTCGAGCCGCGCGGTCAAGCCTTTCAGGTCTCCGCCGTGGAAGGTCCCGGTGTCCGGCATCCCGGTGAAGTCTCTCCCGTAGCCGTTGTCGTTGCTGGCGTCTCCGTTTTCGAAGCGGTCGATGAAGGCGAAGTAGACGGTGGCGTTGTCCCAAGTGAAGGGAGGGGACCTCATCTCGTCGCCCTGGCGCTCGATGAGGATGACGCCTTGGTCACCCGGGAGGAACTCTACGTTGCCCGTCGCATCCACGGTCGCGCTGGCCCCCGTATAGGCGTCGCGCACCGACGTCCCGGGTGAAAACACGGAGGAGACGTCGATGCGCACCGCGGGCGGCCCGGCGTCCGGAGATGTTCCGGTGTCGGGGACGGACGCGTCGGGGGTGACGCCGCCGTCAGGCGTGGGGGGGCCTGCGTCGGTCGGGCTGCTGCTGTCGTCACCGCAGCCCAGCGTGGTGCCCACGAGGGTAGCTGCGACGAGAAGGATGCTTCGATTCACGGTTCCTCCCAAGCACGGGGCGCGTGCCCCGGGCTCTAGACACTCAACGCTGAGTCACGCTCGCCGTCAAGACGCGCAGAGGCCCGAAGACGGGCCCCGAATCGGGGATGACCCCGGTTCGAAAGTGGGAAGCTGTTCAGGAGGGCAGGGCCCGAAAGGTCCCGAGCAGAGCTTCGGCTCCGAGTCCGAGTCCCCAACCCGCCCCGAAGAAGAGGACGCTTCGGAGCTCGCGGACGGGGTGGAAGTAGCCGTTTCGGATCAGGCCGAACCAAACCACGACCAAGGTGGGCACCTCGGACAAGGCCACCGCCCAAACCAGGCCCGGGAACCCTCCCCAGTGCCATCCGAGGGGGACGGCCACGACGATCCACACCGCTCGGCCAAAGCTCCGGAAAAAGGTGTATTTCGTCATCCCGAGGGCAAACAGAAGGGTCTCCGCCGGGGTGAGCGCGGCGCTCATGGCGACCTCCACCGAGAAGATCTCGAGGATGGCGCCGGCCTGGGCGTATTCGGCGGAGTAGAGCAGGTCGATCACCGAGGAGCCCAAGACCATGAGAACCCCCGCCGCGGTCACGAAGACCGCGTCGAGGCGGAGGCGCGCTTGGTCATAGCTCCGGGCCAGGAGGCGCCGACGTTCATGGGGGCTGGAGGCCAGCTCGCGGTAGCGCTCCGCGAAGGCCGGAAAAACGACGGCTCTCACCAGCCGGACCTGAAGAACTTGCACCGCCATCTTGAGGCGGCCCGCGATGGCGTAGACCCCAAGGTCGGCGAAGCCCTCGAGGAGGCGAGCGAGGATCAGCCGGTCGCCCTGGATGGAAACGAAGTGCAGCGCCGTGCTTCCGAAGATCCACTTCCCAAAGGTGAAGATCTCGCGAAGCGCCTCGGGCTCGAGAAGGAAGCGGTGCGGGATGCTGGGCAAGAAGCGGTGGCTGCCCACGAGGCGGATCAGGGCCCCCACCCAGCTCCCTAGCACCAAGACCCAAACCGAGGGCCAAACCATGGCCGCTCCCACCTGGGCGAACACGGTGCCCAGCTGGAGCGCCACCTCGAGCTTGATGACTCCGCGAAGATGGATGCGGCGCGATTCGGTATGAAGTGAGGTGGCGTCGAACCCGTCGATGAGGGCGACGAGGCCAATCCCCGGAATCAGATAGGCCAGCATCGGTTGGCCGTAGAACAGGGACGCCCCCACTCCGATGGGGACAGATACGAGGGTGAGGAGCACCCCTCGGATGGCCTGAATGGTCCATGCGGTGTTCAGAAAGTTAGGGTCATCACCCCGCGGGCTCTGCACGATGCACGTTCCGAGACCGACATCGGAGAAGAGATAGAGCGCCGTGAGAAAGACATACACGAGCTCCATGAGTCCGTAGACTTCCGGTACAAGGAGCCGCGTAAGTACGAGACTGCTTCCCAGTCGGATGAGCTGGACGGCGCCGTGACCCAGGGTCGTCCACCCCGTCGAACTCATGATGCGAGAGCGGCGAGCGGCAGCGGGAGAGGCGGGGTCGGGGTCCGTGCCAGCCGCCATCGGACTTGAGCGGATACAGCAAGGGGGCCCGGGTCGGGAGCCTTTTCGATGCGCTCGCGACGCCCTAGAAAATCATCGCTCGGCTGATAGCCTATCCCTCATGCGGGTGGGCATCGTCGGGGCTGGGTTCGTAGGGCAGGCTTTGGCCGAGCAGCTCGCCGCCGCCGGACACTCGGCTGTGGCGGTGCGGCGTCAGCCTCAGGCCTCGGACGGTGGAGCCGCGATCGAGGTCCGGGCTGCCGATCTGGACGCGCCGGAGTCGGTGCGGGCGGCCCTCGACGGGGTCGAGCGCGTGGTTCACCTCGCGCCCCCACCCCGCGACGGGGGTGGCGAGGACCAAGCGGCCAGGTTCGCCCGGAGTCTTCCTCGGGGCTGCGACCGGGTCGTCTACGGGTCGACCACCGGCGTGTACCGCCCTCCCGAAGACCCCGAACTATGGATCGATGAGGAAAGTCCCGTGGATCCCCCAGGGCCGGGCGGACGGGCTCGCTTGGCCTACGAGCGCGGCCTCATGGAGCACTCCCCCGCTCCGCTGTTTCGCGTACGTATCACCGCCATCTATGGGCCCGGGCGGACCGTGGCCGAGAGGCTGCGGCGAGGCGACCTGCTGCTCTTTCGGGACGGCCCCCTTACGAGCCGGATCCACCGCGACGATCTCGCTCGAATCCTGTCCGCGATGGTGCTCCACGCCGCTCCGCCGCCGCTGATGGTGGCGTGCGACGAGAGGCCCGCCACCACGCTCGAAGTGGCGAGCTTTGCCGCCGCCCAACTCGGTCTCGACCTCCCCGAGGTCCTCAGCCGCGAGGAGGCTTCGAAGGCCATGTCGGCACGGGCCCGGGAGCTCCGAATGAACGGCAAACGATGCCGGTCCCTCTACCGGGAGGACCTCATCGGTCCATTGGACTACCCGACCTACCAAGAGGGCATCGCGTCGGCCCTCGCAGACGTGGTCACGGAGCCACGAGGTTGCTAGGCGAAGGTCCATGAAGGTCCTCGCGATCATCGTGAACTTCCGCACCCCGGACCTCGCGCTCGACGCCGTGCGAGCTCTGGTTCCGGAGCTCGAGGGTCTCCCGGCCCGGGTCATCGTGGTCGAGAACGACTCCGGCGACGGATCCTACGAGAAGATCGAGGCGGGCATCGCCGCCGCCGACTGGGGGGATCGTGTCGAGCTGATCGCCTCCGGACGCAATGGAGGTTTCGGGTTTGGCAACAACGTGGGGATGCGTCGTGGCTTCGCGTCCGGGGAGCTGCCCGAGTATGTCTATCTCCTCAATCCCGACGCGAAGACCGACCCCGGCGCCGTCAAAGCGCTGATCGACGCGATGGACGCCCGCCCCGACGCGGGCATCGCGGGGAGCTACATCCATCTCATGGATGGCTCGCCCTTCGTGAACGCCTTCAACTTCCACGGGGTTCTCAGCGAACTGGAGGGAAACGTCCGCTTCGGCCCGCTCACCAAACTGCTCGCGGGGCAGTCGATCCTCGTGCGCCCGACCCCGGAGACGACGACCGAGGTCGACTGGGTGGGCGGGGCTTCGATGATGATGCGCCGCTCGATGTTGGACGAGATCGGGCTCTTCGATGAGACCTTCTTCCTCTACTTCGAAGAGACGGAGCTCTGCCTGAGAGCCAAGAAGGCGGGATGGAAGACGCTCTATGTTCCGGAGTCTTCGGTCGGGCACATTGGGTGTGCCGCCACCGGCGCCTACGATGTTGAGAAGCGGCGCCCCGAGTACTGGTTCGACTCGCGGCGCTACTACTACGAAAAGCACTTCGGAAAGGTGTACACGCAGTTCGCCGACGCTGCCCTCGTGTACGGGCAGCTGGTGTGGAAGCTACGGCGTCTCGTCGAGCGCAAGCCCGCTCGAGACCCCGCCTTCTTCGTTCGAGACTTTCTCACCCACAAGTTCGGGCTCCCGCGACGAAGCTGAACCGTATCTGCCGGGACATTAGATGCGAACGGCGCTGAGGATCCACGGGCCGATCCGGCGCCAGCTCCCTTGCGCTCTCGGGGTAGGGAGATAGCGGCCGGCCGGATGATGGACCTCCACCTCGAAGGTCTGGGCGCTCAGGTCCATATGCAAAGATACATCGAGGAAATCGAGCAAGGTCTCGGTGTATCGGTACTGCGCCTTGTAGAAAGCCTCTTTAGCGGAAAAGGCCACCTTCGCGAGGTCGCGGGTCACGGTCCGTTCGTCGGGGCGGACGATAAGGCGCGCCATGGCTTCCGGAAGAGGGCTTGCCTCCTCGACATCGAGTCCTAGGCCGACCTCGCCCCGGGTGACCGCGACCACGGCAACCTCGTCGGTGTGAGTGATCGTCCCCGCGACGCCGCTTGGCCACTCCGGCGCCCGGTCCTCGCGCCGCGGAAGATGGCGCACCGGGGAGCCCACCTCGGCGAGCAGAGCCCGAGCCAGGGTGCGTCCCACCGCAAACTCACGACGTCGCTTTTCGACCGCGGTGGCCACGACCGCATCCTCCTCTGGAGGGAGGCTCGGAATCGGCCCCGCCAGCGCGGCCGCGCGGGTCCGGACGTTCGCGCCGAGGAGGGCTCGGCTCTGGTCCGCCAGGGCTTCGATCAGACTTTCGTCCGCAGGCATCGGGAGTGACCACAGTGTTTCTCAATTGGCGCACGCAGGACTACCCTCCCGCGGGTGCTGACCGATGCCGACGCGCGGCTGTGTCGCCTGTTCTCGTCGATCATCCTGGGGAAATGGGATGACGTGATGGCGCTTCGGCGTTCGGTGTCGCCGCCGGAGCCGGATCGGCGATGGAGAGAGTGCGTCCTCATGGTGCATCTGTTTGGCGGGGTCCCGCGGATGATCGAAGCCTTCGATCATCTCGAGGCGGCCGGCGGTCTCGGCGAACCCACCGAGGAGGAGCTCCGCGAAGAGGGAGATCTCCAAGCGCGCGGACGGCAGATGTTCGAGACGATCTACGGAAACCGGGCCCGAGCCGTCCGTGAGCATCTGCACCGCCACCACCCCGCTCTCGGCGATTGGGTGGCCTCTCACGCCTACGGGCGGGTGCTGAGCCGGCCGGGTCTGGACGCGGCCACGCGGGAGCTCCTCGCCGTGGCCGCCCTCGCCTCGCTCGGTCAGGAACGCCAGCTCGCCAGTCACGCCCGAGGCGCCGTCCGCTGCGGGGCGGACCCGGACGCCGTGGAGGCCGTCCTGGACCTTTTGCCGGCCGACCTTCCTCCTCTTCGGCTCGAGAAGGCCCGCGTCGTCGTGCGGAAGTTCGCGCAGCCCTCCGGTCAGAAACGGTAGGCCGCTCCGAGGGCGAGACCCCAGGACTGATCGATGGCTCCCCCCGCGACCGGAAAGTCGCCTGGTTCTGGATCGAAGCTCGCGAAGTAGCGGCGAAGCTCGAACTCGGCCTGCACGTCCAGACCCGGAAGGAGCGTGTAGCCGGCCCCTACGTGGGCATCGACACCGGCCACGCTGGCGTTCGGGAACCACTCAGAGCTCGCGAGCTCTCCCGACGACAGCACCTGGCGCCACCCCACCCCAGCGCGAAGGCTGAGCGCCCCGAGGATCGCGAAGGTGCCGTCCGCGCCCGCTCGAACGAAGGCGTACTCGACGCTCGGGACCCCGGGGTCGGTGCCATCCTCGGCGTCTTCGAGGCCGAACGCATCCAAGCCTCCCCCGAGCGAAATGCTCGCCCGATGGGGACCGAGGGGGATGCGGCCCCGAAGCCCCGCCAAGAATCCCCCGGCTGAGGTCCCAAAGCTCTCTCCGCCAGGGTTGCTGGAGTCGACGCCGAGAAGGAGGTCGGCCTCGATCTCGACCCCGATCCACGACAGGAGTCCGTCCGTCACGTAGGCCCCAGGGAACCACCGCGCCTCCAGACGCAGGGCCGGTGCGGCCGAGAGGTCGTAGGGCCTGAGGCCCCCGAAGAGGTCATCGTTGTAGCTGAGGTTTCGGCCGACCAGCCGGAGGGCGGCGGCGAGCTCCACGGCCGCCGGACCCGAGCTCGTCGAAGGGGCGGGGGGCGCCGCGGCGGCCGCGGGCGGAGAGGCATCTCGCGCCAGGGTCGAAGCGGCGGGCGCCGGGGGGGCCTCGGGAGGAGCCGAAGGCGGCGGAGGAGGGGGAGGCTGGAGTTTGGCCAGGGATGCGCCGAGCTTTGTGAGAAGGCCCTCCGCCAACGTCCGGGACCGGGGGCTGTCCGCCTCCACGAGGTCTCGGTTGGCGCCGTTCGGCCCGATGACCACCAGGGCCGCTCGCCAGCGTCGACGACGGCGAACGAGGTCGAGCTCGATGAAGCCGTCGAGTTCCTCCTTGTCGGCCCACGTGGCGCGTTCGGATGCGGTCAGCGGCGGATCTCCCGGAAGGGGCACGACGGTGAGCCACGGAGCCGCTTCGAAGACGTCTCGGATCTGGTCGAGCCCCGCTCCGGGACCTCGCGCGTTCAGCCAAGCGACCCGGCGAGCCTGCGCCGGCGGGGGGGCGCGGAGGAGGCTCATTCCCAGGGCGTCCCAGAGCTGGCGCCCCACGGCGTCGTCGAGCAGGGCGATGTTGGTCTCGGTGGCCTCCAAGGTGGCCGCGGGCGGGCCGGAAGCGGTGTAGGTGACCCGAAGTCGTCCGACCCAGGCGCCGCTCGCCCGGGTCACGGTTCCGCGGACCACGGCGGCCACTCGGAGCGCTCGGCAGGCGGCCTCGAAGCCCTCGACGGAAGCGGCATCGAGACCTCGAGCCTTCGCTTCGCGCTCGAGCTCGCCCGGAGAGACCAGACGCACCGAAGGGGTATGGGCGGAGATAGCCCTGAGGGCCGCGGTCCTGACCTGGGTCGCCGTGGGACCGTCGAAGGGGGCCACCGCCACGAGGGGAGAGGAGCCGGGCTCGGCTCCGACGCCCGCCATTGAGAGGAGGACGGAGAGCGCGATCATGAGTCGGTCTCCCCGGAACCGGCCGCCACGGCGGTGACCCATCCCTCGAGGCAGGCTTTCTCGTCCTCGGGGAGAGGCAGCTGGCCGAGGGGCATCGGGTCGCCGCACCTGGGGACCGCGCTGACTTTGTCCAAGAGGTAGGACATCGCGGGCGAAGAGGTATCGACCAGACGGCGCGGGGGACATCCTTGGGACACGGCGTCGAGAAGTCGGCTGGCCACGCCCGGGCTCACCAAGTCGAGCTGAGCGGCCACGGTGGGGGCGGCGTGGCAGTCTCCTGAGCCGCACCGCACCGCGAGAAGATCGGCGGGGACGTCGAAGCCTCGGAGCGTACAGGTGGGGGGAGGAAAGCGGTCGGGGTCCTCGAGGGCCCCAGCGCAGCCGCAGGGCACGGCGAGGCTCAAGATGAGGGCACCGACCCGGCCTCGTGGGATGCCCATTCCCTACACCCGCGCACGCTTTGGGAGGACCGTCAACGCCGCGGTCAGAGCGGCCGAACTCGGAGCGTCAGGCGGGGCGAATCCGAACGGCCGCCTCTGGAGGTGAGCCCCGATCCGTGCGATGGCCCCATCGTGCTGCATCGCACTCTGCCCGCGCTCACGCTCCTTCTCCTCACCGCCTGCGCCTCCAATCGGCCTTTTGTTTGGGTGCAGCGGCTCCCGGCCGAAGAGACGGTTCGTCTCATTCGGAACGGCGACACCATCGCGGTGGCCGTCAAGAACCAGAAGGACCTCTCCGGCACCTTCGTGGTGCGGGAGAACGGGGCCTATCCCCAACCGGTGGTCGGCGAGGTGGCCGTGGCGGGCCTCTCTGAGCCGGCAGCCTCCAAGCAGCTCGTTCAGCTGCTCGCGGAGATCGTGGTGAAGCCGCAGGCCGCCATCACCGTGGTCAAGCCGCGGCCGGTCAACGTGGCGGTGGTCGGTGAGGTTCGGACGTCGGGGCAGTTTCAGGTTCAGTACGACGCCTCGGTGCTGTCGGTGCTCGCCCGCGCGGGCGGACTCAGCCCCTTCGCGAGCCGCGACAACATCTATGTCGTTCGCAAGCGACCCCAGCTGCTGCGGATACGTTTTCGTTACGACGACCTGAAAGGGGGCGACCCTGCGTCGACGACCTTCCGGCTTCGTGACGGTGACGTGCTCGTCGTGGAGTAGAGACGTTGAGCGTAGGCATCGTCACCGCCTCGCTGCTCGCCGCCATCGCCGCTGACCTTCGAGCGGATGCTCGCCTCAGCCTGGGGCTAACTAGCCGCCTGGGACAGCTTCCTACGGGAACGGTGAATGAGAACGGCGAAGTCGGCGGCTCCGAACTCTCTGTCGATGGCGAGCTCACGCCGGCCCTCGAGCTCCTCGTTCGAAACCGTCGCACGCGCTTAGCACTGCAGTACACCCCACGCTTTTTGGTTCGCTTTCTAGACGGCGAGCCTCTGACTGCCGACGGCGTGCCGTTCGAGGACGGCGGTCGGCCGGTTCTCCAGCTCCAGGTCTTGACGGCCGTGTTCAACCATCGGCTCGCGGAACGATGGGCGTGGAACAGCACTTTCGGGGGGCAGATCGGTGAGCAGGACTTCGCGGCCTTCCTCGCTGGTGCAGGCAACGTTGCAGCTCCTAACTCGGGTCCGATTCCACCCAACGGGGGCGCTGGCTCGGTCGTCACGGAGAGCGGCAACATCTTCATCCGGACCCTCTCGACGACCCACAGCCTAACCGGGCCCTTCGTGGGAAGGGATGACCTCCGCTTCACCGTCAGCGCGAATATTTCTTCCCCCGAGGACTCCACGGGGATGGTGTCCGAGGGGGCCGAAGATGACCCCCTGTGTTTCGGAGAAGGGGCAGGCGGAGGGGGCGGCCAAGCGCTCGGGCTTCTCGCCGCTACGTGCAACCTCGGTTTCGACATCGCGACGGTCAGCAATCTCACGGCTCGCGACCAGCTCGAGATTCGCGCGGGCTATGCGGCTTTGGATTTCGATCCGGGGCCCTTCCTGCACTCCGTGTTCGGGGACGTCACCTGGGCGCGCAGGCTGACCCGAACGACCTTGCTCACCGTCCGTGCGGGCGGGGTCGTGGCCTTCGACACCGACCCTCTGGAGGGCGTAGACACCGTCCAGCCCCTTCCGCGGCTGCTCGTCTCCGGGCGCTGGAACCTCATTCGGGAACGGCTGTTTCTCCTCGAGTTCGATCTCACGGTGGGCGCGGACGGATTCATGGAGCCCACCGTGCAGCGCTTCTTACTCCAGGCGCAGGCGACGACGGGTCTGAGCGCGACCATCCGACAAGACCTTCAGCTCATCGCGCGGGCCAGCGCTTTTACGCTGGGTCCCGAGCTCGATTGCCCGCCCCGTCAAGCCGCGGACATGTCGCCCCTCACAGGGTGTGGGGAGCTCCCGATGGGCGCCACCGAGGTTCAGGATCTTTCGTCCATCGGCCTGGAATTCAGCGGCAACTATCGAGTGAACGCGAACCTGAACATCGTAAT
Organism: Myxococcota bacterium; assembly: GCA_039819565.1. GTDB lineage: Bacteria > Myxococcota > Kuafuiibacteriia > Kuafuiibacteriales > Kuafuiibacteriaceae > JAHQVK01. The sequence goes on from JBCBRU010000003.1 coordinate 37,777, forward strand.
GGGGGCCCGCTATGGTCGCCGGGCTCCCCACATTACGCGCCTCGACGCTCCGGCCGACCCTACGCTCGGCAATCAGGAGGACGTCAGCGGGGAGATCGGTTTGGTCCTCACCTGGGGCACCCAGCGCGCCCCCGGTATTCGCGGCGCGGGCGCGGCGGGCGGAGGAGGAGCGGGCGGCGGCGGCGGCGGCGCTCCGGCTGACCCCGGCGGGGGAGCCGGGGGAGCTCCGACGAACGATGCGGGCGCAAACGGAGGAGCTGGCGGGGCCGGGGCCGGAGCCGCCGGGACCGATGCCGCCGGCGGCGGCGGCGGCTGAAACTCCACTTCCGGCTTCTCATCATCGTGACTTGAAGCTCCATCCCGGAGCCTCACCCGGCCGAGCTCGGGACGGAGATCGCGCCTCCTTCGGGGCTCTCCGCGCCCGACGGGCGTCGGGCTTGGCGCCGTGCGCGGCCCCCTGTCAGGTCGATTCCTTACATCATTCGCGGGCGCTTTTCGCCCCTGGCGCCCCCGCCGGCTTCGCCTCTCGTCGGTTGCATACGGCCAATATGCGCCCTTCTCACGTGAACGCCAGGGGCGAAAACTGCCTCACCACTTATGCAACTCATCAACCCTGACAGGGGACTAGGTACGGAGATCGCGCCCTCCTTCGGGTCTTCGCCCCGACGGGCGTAGGGCTTGGAGCCGTGCGCGGCCCGCACGAGGCGTCGCGAGAAAAGTATGAGACGGGGCTAACGAGAGCGGAGGCAGGGGGAGCGCCGCAGCTCAGCTGGACTTCTTGTCGTCGAAGAACGCGCGCTCCGCGTCTTCGGTGTCCGCCGCCGTCTGGCCCCCCTCGGGAGATAGGTTCCCGATCTGGGTGGCGTCTTCGGAGGGAGAGGACATCTCTTGGTCCGTCGGTAGGTCCTCGTTCGAGTTCGAGCTCGCCGGCAGGGCAGGGTGGTCGGTTGGCGCCGACATCGGTACCGCGTTCGGGTTCGACGCCGGCGCGACCGGGGGCGGTTCCTCCTGCGAGCCAAAGAGCGGCGAGAGGTCGACGTTCGGACCGAGAAGCATCGCCAGGGTGAGCCGGCCGCTGTAGACCAACCACGCCGTTGCGATCATGAAGGCCAGGAGGCCCCCGAGGATGCCCCCGCCGGCCACCCGGATGAGTCGCGACTTGCCGCCGCTGTCGTTCTCCACGCGGGGCGGCACCACGATCTCGTACTGGGCGCTGGCCCGAGCCCGCTCGCGGTCGAGTCGAATCTCTTCGTTGCGGAGCTTGCGGAGGAGGGCGGTGTACTCCTTACGTGCGGTGTCGTAGGCGTCGGAGAGGGTTTGGTACTGAGCCTCGGCCTGGGGAAGACTCCCGATCTTCTCTTCCTGCTCCTCGAGGGACTTGTTGACCTCGGTGCGCTGCTCCTTGAGCGCCTTCACCTTCGCGGTATCGATGTCCAGACGCTGCTTCAAGGCGACGTAGGCGGGGTTCTGTCCGCGCTGCGAGATCGGCGCGTTCAGGGCCGGGTCGTTGGAAAGCTGCTCGAGCTCCGCCAGCTCCGCCTTCGCGGCCATGATGTCTGGATGTCCCTCCGCCTTTCCTTCGGCTCGAAGGGCTCCGAGGCGGGACTGAACTTTGACGACCTGGACTCGATAGGGGTTCTGGGGGGTCTGTCCGGTCTCGATGATGGCCGGGGTCACGCTGAGGAGGCGACGGGTCTCCCGGAGGGAGCCATCGAGGCCGGCGATCTGCTGCTCGAGTCGGGACAGCTCCTGCTTCTTGCTGAAGAGAAGGTTGTAGTTGGACTTGGCCTGGTCGGGAAGCGCCTCGGGATGGCTCGTCTTGTACTCGGCGAGCGCGGTCTCGGCCCGTTCGAGCGCCTTGGAGGCCTTCTTGACCTCTTGCCCGAAGAACTTGACGTCAGCCTTGACCGGGCTGAGGCCGATCTCGATCTCGCGATCGAGAAACACCCTCAGATGAGTGGTCAGATACTTGAGGGCCAGGTCGGCGGTCTTCGCCCCAACCTTCCCCTGGTACATGTTCGACTGGAAAGCCCCCATCTGCTCGAACTTCAGCAACCGAATCTGGATGTCGACTTCGTTGGGGGTGGGCGGCTTGCCCTTAATCCGAGTGAGGGCAGCCTCTACGATGGGAGGACCGAAGAAGCGCTGAGTGGCCTCTTCGAAATACTTGAGCCCCTCGACTTCGCCCCCCGTGAGGACGTTCGCCGCGGTGCCTTGCGGCCGAAGGATGATCTGAAAACTGGCCTTCCGCGGAGGGGGGTTGGACTTGTGATACAGCGCCCCCAGCATGACCCCGACGAACCCGAAGGCGAGGAGGAGCGGCCAGAACGGCACGAAGAGGCTCACGATCGCTTTGATGTGGGCCAGCCGCTCGATGAGGTTTCCGCCGCTCGAGTCGTCGCCGTAGTCCGGGTCCTCGTAGTACCCGCCGCCGTAGTGAGCTTGGTACTGAGGAGGTCGCGAGGGGGGCGGAGCGTTGTACGGCACCGCTGGATAGCGGCTCTGCCCCTGGGCCGCGGGCCCTTCGTGGCTGCGGTACTTTTGGAGCGCCTGCTGGGCCCCGGCGCGAAGCGAGTCTGGGACCCCGTCGCTGTCGTTGCCCCGCACCGTCGAGTTCATCGTGCGCTGGTCTTTTTGCCCCAGGTACTCGAAGACCGTCTGCCCGATCTGAATGAGGTCGCCGTCGTTGAGGATGGCCCGGTGCACGCGCTCGTTGTTGACGAAGGTTCCGTTGGTGGATCCTAGGTCCTCGACCAAGTGGCGACCCTGGTCGACGAGGACCCGCGCGTGTCGCTGAGAGGCGCGTTCATCCTCAACGACGATATCGTTGTCGACGGCTCGTCCCATGAGGGATGCCCCGTCGTCGAGACGGTAGCGGCGACCGACGTTCCGGCCCGAGCACACCCAGAGATGAGCTTCGGCGTAGCCTTCGTTCGGCGCTCGCCGCGGTGTCATGGCGCTGTCGTTCATGGAACCCTCGAGCACTGCTTGCTGCGGCGCGGCGACAAGTTAGCAGCCGCACTTGTGCCTGTCAGCGAGCGCAAACGTCAACGCGCCCTTGTGGTCAAGGATTTCACTCGTATTGGAAAGAGCGACAAGGGGTTGGTTAACTCGGGGTTAACCCGTACGGCGGGGTGCCGTGGGTCAACCTCCGGCTTTGAGTCGTGCTTTCACCACATCACAGAAAGCGGATGTGCTCGCGCTACCGCCCAGATCAGGGGTTACGGTCTTGCCCTCTTCGATGACTTCGCGGATCGCGTCCTCGAGTCCCTTGGCTTCCGCCCCGTAGCCAATGTGGCGGAGCATCATGGCTCCGGACAGCGAGAGCGCGGTGGGGTTCGCCTTCCCCTGGCCTGCGATGTCTGGTGCGGTGCCGTGGATGGCTTCGAAAATGGCCACCCCTTCGCCGTAGTTTCCGGAGGGCGCGACGCCGAGCCCGCCGATCAATCCCGATACGAGGTCCGAGAGGATGTCGCCGAAGAGGTTGGTGGTGACCATGACCTCGAACTGCTTGGGCTCGAGCACCAGCTGCATGGACATGTTGTCCACGATGCGGTCGTTGAACTCGATGTCGGGGTACTGCTCCGCGACCTCGCGGCCCACCTTGAGAAAGAGCCCGGTCGTCAGCTTGAGGATGTTGGCCTTGTGGACCAGTGTGACTTTCTTCCGCTGCGTTGCGCGCGCGTATTCGAAGGCGAAGCGAATGCACCGCTCCGACGCATAGCGGCTGATGATCGAGATGGCATGGGCCGCCTCCTGCTTGGGATCAACGTAGTACTCGATCCCTGAGTAGAGCCCTTGCGTGTTCTCTCGAATGACCACCAGGTCGACGTCATCGAATCGCGACCAGACCCCCTTCATCTTTCGGGCTGGTCGGACGTTCGCGTAGAGGTCCAGCTCCTGGCGCATCGCTACGTTCACGCTGCGAAAGCCCCCGCCGACCGGCGTCATGAGCGGTCCCTTGAAGGCGATGCCGTTGCGCCGGATCGACTCCACGGTTTCGGGAGGCAGAGGGGCCCCGACCCGCTCGATCGCGGTGGTCCCCGCGAGCTGCTCCTCGAACTCGAGTTTGGCGCCCGTGGTCTGGACCAGCTCCACGGCGGCATCCATGATCTCCGGGCCGATGCCGTCGCCCCGGATGAGGGTGACCTTCGTCATGGCGAGGCCCTTAGCATGGGCCTGCATGTCGGAGCATGATCCCGATTTCGATCGCGACGCCCCGCCGCGCCCGCTCGGCAAAGAAGACGTGCCTTGCTAAACCCGATTTTCGCCCTTCTCGTGGTGGCTGCCGTGCTTACGGCCGCCCTCGGAGACACCATGCCGGCGGTCAGCGCCGCGGCCATCGACAGCGCAAAGAGCGCAGTTCAACTCGCGATCGGCCTGATCGGACAGATGGCCATGTGGCTCGGGTTCATGGCCATTTTAGAGGCGGCAGGGGTCATGCGCGGGGTGGCGCGGCTCCTTCGTCCGATACTCTCACGCCTCTTTCCCGACGTTCCCCCCGACCATCCCGCGATGGCTGCCATGACGCTGAACCTCGGGGCCAACGTGCTCGGCCTCGCGAACGCGGCCACGCCCTTCGGCATCAAAGCCATGATCGAGCTCGAGCGGCTCAATGCTCGTCCGGGGGTCGCCAGCAACGCCATGGTCATGTTCCTCGCCATCAACACCAGCGGCGTGGCGGTGCTCGCGTTCGACATCATCGCGGTGCGCGCCGAGCTGGGGGCCCAGATCGTCTCGGGGGTGCTCCTCCCCTCAGCGTTGGCGACCGCGTGCTCGACGGTAGTGGGGGTGGTCGCGGTCAAGCTGATCGAGCGTCTCCCTGCCTTCGCGGCCGAGCGCTATCCGCCCAGCGAAGCGAAGACCTCGCCCTCCCTGACCTGGGGGGCGGGGAGCGCATCGGACCGCCCCACCGACGTGCCCGAGACCGGCGTCTCGAGGGGCGGGACGGTGGTGGCTATCGCTACCGCTGGTGTCATCCTCGTGGCCTTCCCTCGCTTCGTGCTCGGGGCGTTGGCCGAGGGCGCCACGGGTCTGGACGTCGTCAAGGCGGCCGCCAACGAATGGCTCCTCCCCATCTTGATGCTGAGCATCGTCCTCGCGGGCCTCAGCCGCGGCGTCAAGGTGTACGAAGTCTTCATCGAGGGGGCGAAAGGTGGCTTTCACGTTGCGGTGGCCATCATTCCCTATCTGGTGGCGATCCTGGTGGCGGTGGGGATGCTTCGGGCCTCGGGGGCTCTCGACCTGTTCATCACCGGAATCCGGCCGCTCACGGATGCCCTCGGCTTTCCGGCGGGGGCGCTCCCGATGGCCCTGGTGCGTCCGCTCTCCGGTTCGGGGGCGCTGGGGGTGGCGGCCGAGATCATGCGGGTCGAAGGACCGGACTCGCTGCTCGGGTTCACGGTCTCGGTCATGAACGGAAGCACCGCGACGACTTTCTACGTCTTGGCCGTTTACTACGGCGCCGTGGGCATTCGCGCCGTGCGCCATACCGTTTGGGCCTGCCTGGCCGCTGACGCAGCCGGAGCCGTGGCCTCGGTCTTCTTTGCCCGTCTCTTTTTCTAAAGAAGATGTGCAGCCACCGTTTCCGGCGCGACCCTTGCGTCCTTCTCCATGGTGAAGTCGAGAACGCCCCCGCGTTTTCGCTGAGGCAGGAGGCGCGGCGGATTGCCACGGCAGGGACGTCGAACGGGTCGGTTGATTCGCCTTTCTCGGGATCATAAGCACCGCACGGCAACGGCAGGTTTCTCTTGCCGCTCTGCCCACGGATGATCCGGCCCGCGGGGCCGGCGGGAGCCACGATGAAGATTCATGAGTATCAGGCGAAGGAGATCCTCCGGAAGTTCGGGGTTCCGACGCCGGTCGGGCACCTGGCCTTGAGCGTCGACGAAGCCGTCGAAGCGGCCAAGCAGCTGGGCAGCCTGCCGGTGGTGGTAAAAGCTCAGATCCACGCTGGCGGACGCGGCAAAGGCGGCGGGGTCAAGGTCGTTAAGACTCTGGACGAGGTCCGCGAGGTCTCGAGCGCCATCCTCGGCATGATGCTCAAGACCCACCAGACCGGTCCGGAAGGACAGGAAGTCAAGCGCTTGCTCGTGGAGCAGGGCGTGGCCATCGAGAAGGAGCTCTACGCGGGGCTCGTCCTCGACCGCGCGGCTAAGCGCATCGTTCTCATGGCCAGCTCCGAAGGCGGCATGGACATCGAGGAGGTGGCCGCGAAGACGCCGGAGAAGATCCACAAGGCGATCATCGACCCCACGGTAGGACTCCTGCCCTACCAGGTCCGCCAGCTCGTGTTCGGCATGGGCCTGGATCCCAAGCTGGCCGGCAAGGCGACCAAGCTGTTCCTCGGTCTCTATCGAGCTTTCATGGAGACCGACGCTTCCATCCTGGAGATCAATCCGCTGATCACCACCCAAGACGGAAACCTCCTCGCGCTCGACGCGAAGATGAACTTCGACGACAACGCGCTGTATCGACAGAAGGGCGTGATGGAGCTTCGTGACCTCGACGAAGAGGACGAAAAAGAGATCGAAGCCTCGAAGTACGACCTGAGCTATATCTCTCTCGAGGGCAACATCGGTTGCATGGTGAACGGCGCCGGCCTCGCCATGGCCACTATGGACATCATCAAGCACCAGGGCGGTGAACCGGCCAACTTCCTCGACGTGGGCGGCGGCGCCAACGAGGAGAAGGTTCAGGCGGCCTTCGAGATCATCCTCCGAGATCCCGCCGTCAAGGCGGTTTTCGTCAACATCTTCGGCGGCATCATGAAGTGCGACGTCATCGCGGCGGGCGTCATCGGGGCCGCACGCAAACTCGATCTAAAGCACCCAGTGGTGGTCCGGCTCGAGGGTACGAACGTCGAGCTCGGCAAGAAGATGCTCGCAGAATCCGGTCTGGCCCTCACGCCAGCCGACGACATGCTTGATGGCGCCCAGAAGGTCGTCGAGCTGGCCAAAGGGAGCTGAGCGAATGTCGATCTACGTTAACAAGGACACCAAGGTCGTCGTCCAGGGCATCACGGGCTCCGCCGGTTCCTTCCACGCCGGCCAGATGCTCGAGTACGGTACCCAGATCGTGGCCGGCTGCACGCCGGGCAAGGGAGGGCAGACCTTCGCCGAGCAGGTGCCGATCTTCGACACCGTTCGTGAGGCCAGAGAGAAGACGGGCTGCAACGCGTCCGTCGTTTACGTGCCTCCTCCCTTTTGCGCCGACGCCATCCTCGAGGCTCTCGAGGCCGAGATCGAGCTCATCGTGGTTATCACCGAGGGCATCCCGGTCCTCGACATGGTCAAGGTCAACGAGGTCTACCAGCGCTCGAAGAGCCGCATCATCGGCCCGAACTGCCCGGGCGTCATCACCCCCGGAGAGTGCAAGATCGGCATCATGCCCGGTCACATTCACCGGGCCGGTCCCATCGGCGTGGTCTCCCGCTCCGGTACCCTCACCTATGAGGCGGTGGGCCAGCTCAGTGCCCTCGGCATCGGGCAGTCCACCTGCGTAGGTATCGGCGGTGACCCCGTCAATGGAACTTCCCATACCGATGTCCTCGAAGCCTTCAACGCCGACCCGAACACCCACGGAGTGATCATGATCGGCGAGATCGGCGGCACCGCCGAGGAAGAGGCGGCGGATTACATCAAGCGGGAGATGAAAAAGCCCGTGGCCGGTTTCATCGCCGGGACCACCGCCCCTCCCGGCAAGCGCATGGGCCACGCTGGCGCGATCATCTCCGGAGGCAAGGGCACCGCCGGCGAGAAGATTGCTGCTCTCGAAGCGGCTGGAGTCAAAGTTGCGCCCACGCCAGCTCAGCTGGGCTCTACGCTCAAGGAAGTGATGGGAGGCTGAGCCTCTCCGGGGCCTCCGATTCCCTTCGGAGGCCCGCGCCTTGTTGCCATGCGCGCCCAGGCGTAACGTCCCGCGCGGCCGTGAACATCTACATGATGAAGAAGCCGAAGCGGATCAACTCCGTGTCGGTCGCGTTGGCCCTGATGGCGCTCGCCTTCCTGTACTTCCTTTGGGCTGTCGTCCCAACCCTCTGGCCGCTGTGGCAGATGTCCGGAATCATGCGCACGGCCTGCTCGGTGGCGTACTCGGAGGCGGACGATGAGGTGGTCATGCAGCGTTTGGTCAAAGACGGTCGACGCACCAAGCTCCGCATCTCGAAGGATAATTTTCTGCTCGAGCGCGTGGCCTTCACGGAGGACGAGATTCTCGCCGCTCCGGAGCGGCTCCGCGGGGTCATGTCGAAGAAGGGCAAAGAGTGTGTGCTTCGCTTTCGCTACGTGGATACCTATGCGCTCCCTCTCCTTGGACTCGAGTATGAGCTGCCCTATGAGTCCAAGGTCACGCTGAGTCTTCAGCCCGACGAGACCGCCAACTACCTGAACGACCTCGTGTATAATTCCTGCACGTGTACGCGCACCCGGAGCGGAGGCGCCCCACGGTGACCGGTCCCGTCCGGCTGCGGACCCAGCGTCATCTCCTCGGGATCGAGGATCTGGACTCCGGCGAGGTTCGAAAGCTTCTGAGCCGAGCTCGAGAGCTTCGAGACCTCCCCCGACTGAGCGCCGAGCGCCCCCTCGTGGGCGTTTCCGTGGTGACCCTCTTCTACGAGAACAGCACTCGGACGCGGGTCTCCTTCGAGATGGCGGCCCATAAGCTCGGGGCTTCCACGATCAGCGTCTCCTCATCTTCGAGCTCGGTGGCCAAAGGCGAGACCCTCTGGGATACCGGACGCACCCTGGCCGCCATGGAGCCGGGCGTGATCGTGATTCGCCACGGAAGCCCCGGCGCCTCTCTCATCTTGGCGGAAGCGATGGAGAGCGTAGGAGAGACCATCGTCGTCAACGCCGGAGACGGCGCGCACGAGCATCCCACTCAAGCCCTCCTCGACGCTCTCACCCTTCTGGATCGCCTGGAGACGCTGGAGGGGCGCACCATCGGTATCATCGGAGACATCGCGCACTCCCGGGTGGCCCGCTCCAACGTGTTCCTGCTCAGGAAGCTCGGGGCCCGGGTTCTCCTCGGAGGACCTCGCTCCCTGGTCCCTAAGACCCTCGAGCCCCTCGGCGCGTTCATCGTCCGGGATGTCGACGAGATCATCGAGGTGGCCGACGCGGTCATGATGCTCCGCGTCCAGTTCGAGCGGATGCTCGGTCCTCCCGCCTTTCCGAGTCTCTCCGACTACACCCGTACCTACGGCCTCACCGCCGCGAGGGCCGAGCGCATGCGTCCTCGGGCCTTCGTGATGCACCCTGGACCTATGAATCGGGGCATTGAGATCGACCCCGAGGTGGCCGATGGCCCCACCTCGGTGGTGGCGCACCAGGTCACCAACGGGGTCGCGGCGCGCATGGCGGTGCTCGAGCGCGCCATGGAGAAAGGACCCTGGGGGCCACCCGGGAGCGCACCGTGAAGAGGACCTTGATCCGCAACGTACGGCTCTTCGACCCGGGAGCCGGAATCGACGCCGACAATCGGACCGTGCTCGTGGAGGGCGCCCACGTCCGCAGCCTCGAGGCGGAGCCGGACTGGCTCGCCGACCGAGTGGTGGAGGGGGAGGGACGCCTGCTTTGCCCCGGCTTTATCGATCTCCGGTGTCACCTGGGAGAGCCGGGCTTCAAGCGGCAGGAGTCCATCGCGACCGGCGTCTCGGCGGCCGCGGCCGGGGGCTTCACGACCGTGGTCATGATGCCGACGACGGAGCCCACCATCGATCGCGTGGAGGTGGTGGAGCTCATCGTGTCCCGAGCGCGGGCGGCGGGAAGTACCCGGGTCCTCCCCGCCGGGGCGCTCTCGGTCGGTCGGGCCGGAGAGCGGCTCGCGGAAATGGGGAAACTGTCCGCAGCCGGTTGCGTGGCCTTCACGGACGGCGATCGCTCGGTGCAGGACAGCCAGCTGCTTCGCTACGCGATGGAGACGGCCTACGATCTGCGGATGCCCGTGGTCACCCACGCCGAGGACGAGTCCTTGTCCTTGGGAGGGGTGATGAACGAGGGCGAGGTGTCGGCGCGATTGGGCCTCCGCGGGGTGCCGAGCGCCGCCGAAGCCGTCGGGGTCGCCCGCGACCTCGCGATCGCGGAGCTGACCGGGGCTCGGCTCCATCTTGGGCACATCTCGACGGTGGGAGCCGTGGATCTGATTCGGCAGGCCAAGCGCCGCGGGGTTCGGGTCACCGCCGAAGTCGCACCTCATCACCTCGTCCTGACCGACGAGGCGGCGCTGGGGTACGACACGGCCGCGAAGATCTCTCCGCCTCTGAGGACCCAAGCGGATGTGGACGCCGTCACTAAAGCGCTCGGAGACGGCACCTTGGACGCGGTCGCCACGGACCATCGAGGTCGCTCGGAACTCGAGAAGAAGGTCGAGTTCGATCAAGCCGCGTTCGGGGCCATCGGCCTCGAAACGGCATTGGGCGTGGTTCTGAGTCTCGTACGCCAGGGAAAGCTGACCCTCGAGCGAGCGATCGCGGTGCTCACCCGAGGCCCGGCTCAAACCCTCGGTCGCCAGGACCTGGGTCGGATCGTCGAGATGGGGATGGCCGATCTCGTGTTGGTGGAGCTGGATCGTCCGTGGGTCTTCCGGCCGAGCGAGTCGCGGTCTCGCTCCCGCAATACGCCTTTCGGGGGCCAGAGCTTTCCAGGGCGCCCCGTTTGGACCATGGCGGGGGGAGAAGTCACCTTTGACATCATCGACTCGGGAGCGGGCGAGTGATGGCGGCCCGATTCTTCTTGGGAGGCTGCGGGGCTGCGCTCTTCTTGGTCGGATGTGCGCGGGGAGAGACGCCCGAGGCCGCCCTCGAGGCCTACCGGGCTGCCCTGCGGCAAGGGGATATCGAGGAGATTCGCCGCCGCTCGGACGCCGGGTTTCGTGCCGCGCATCCCCAGGCTGATCTCGAGCGATGGGCCAAGAAGAACCCACGGCTCCTGGGCGAAGCTCAGACTCGACTCGAGGCGAAGGACGAGAGTCGCGCGGTCGAGGCTCGGGTGCCCCTCGAGGGGGGCGGCGAAGCTCGGCTCGTGTGGGAGGGAGGCGCCTGGAAGGTGGCCGAAGGGGGCTGGTTGGTGGCCGAATTCGACACTCCCGAACATGCTCTAGAGACCTTCTTCTTCGCCGCCACGGGTCACCTCGGATTGCTCCGCGCGTGTCTGACGGACGAAGCCGCGAAGCGCTTCGCGAGCGACTTTGCCCTCGGTAAGCATCTCTACGCCCAGCGCTCCCGCATCTTTGCGGCCCGCGATGCGGTGGGGCCCTTGCCGCCGGGGCGGGCGCGACGAGAGGGGCGTAGGGCGTGGATCGACTACGGTTCCGGAAAGAGCGCCGAGCTCGTGCTCGAAGGCGAGCGGTGGAGAGTCGTGGATGTGGAGTGAGGTCCCGCGCGCTTTCCGTCTCGCGATCCTGCTCGGGGTCGCAGGGGTCGGGTGCGGCCCCGGGCCGAACGACTGGCCGTTTGGACGCCCCCGCGTGGTGCTCTTCGAGTTTCTCGAGCAACAGCCGCAGGATGCGTTGACGCTCTCTTTCGCAGCGGAGTTCGAGGACGGCGATGGAGACCTGGGGGGCGGAGTCCTGGAACTCGAGGTGCAGGGCCGAGCTGCGGAACAAGTTCCGATGTCCTCGGTGTTCTCGTCCCAGGCTCCTCCGCTCGCGCCGAACGCGACGGCCGGTCGGTTCGAGTTCTTCGTCCAGCTTCGCTCTGAGGTAGCGAGCGGGGATGAGGTCGAGATAGGAGTTGTCCTGGAAGACGCTTCGGGAGAACGCTCGAACCGTCCGAAGATCGTGCTGGAGGCCGTGGAACCCGGTTCCTAGAGAGAAGGCGGATGAGCAGTCGCGACGACCAGGACACCTGGCCCCCAGTCGATGCCCATGATGACCCCGACGACGAGATGTTTTCTCGTCGAGAGTCGCGGGGAAGGAGCCGGGGCGTGCCCGACTTCGTCCGGCGGGCCATCGAGAACACGGTGGGGTCGGTCCAGAGCACCGGCGCGGTGTCCAAAGAGGCAATCCACTTCTTTCTTTCCACCACCGACAAGCGGCGGCGAGAGATCGTGCGGATGTTCGCCACTGAGGTGGGCGACTTTCTCAAGCACGCCGACATCTCCTCTGAGATCGTCAAGGTCCTGACCAGCGTCGAAGCGGACGTGGAGTTCAAGGTTCGGTTTCGCAGGACCGACGACGGCAAGGTGGTTCCCGAAGCCGCCGCCAAGGAGCCCGCTGAGTCGCCGGACGAAGAGAAGTCGTGATCGGTCGCCGCGGGGCCCTGCTGTTTCTCGTGGCGGGGGTGCTGCTCGGGGTCTGGCTGTTTCGAGACGCCCGACGGGTGAACATCCGCTTTCCGATCGCCGGGGCGGGGCCCTGCGCGGAGGTTCTTCGCCTCGAGCTCGGCACCGCCGGGGCCGGCGGACTGAAGGTCGAGCGGACGCTTTCCTTGCGTTTGGATGGCCCTCCGCTGCCGCCGTGGTCGGTGTCTCTACGGGGCCGGGAGTGGGTGCTCCGGGGGGAGCTACGCTGTCGCTCCGGCCACGTCGAGCGCCTCGGCGAGCGACCCGTCGAAGTCCGAGACGAAGGTGAAGTCGTCGTTGACCTCGACGGTCGATGTCGGTGTGCCCGCGGTCCGGAATGACCGGGGAACACCTCGGGTTCGATCGTTGATGAAGCGGCCGTTGGGACCCACGGGAGGCCTCCTCCTCTTCCTCCTCGCGGTCAGCTGTCGAAGCGGGCCCGCAGAGCCGAGCTCAGCCCTCCAGCCCGGCGGCCGCTCCGACAATCCGCACCTGTTCGGACCGGAGGCCATCGAGAAGATCCTCAAGACGAGCCCGCGCACCTACCGGGTGTCGAGCGGGGAGGCGGTCGAGCCGGTGGGGGTCGTCGACATCGTACGGCGACAAGAAAAGGGCGGCTCTCGCAGAATGGACCCCTTCATCGAAGTGGACCGTAGCGAGGGCAAGGTTCGACTGCGCAGCCACCTTCCGGACGAGGACGTGGAGCCGCTGTTCTCCCAGGCGAGCGACGCCTTCGCGGCGCGCGACTTCGAGCGAGCGCGACGGCTGTACCGCGAGGCGGTCGATATCCGACCAGGATACTTCAAGAGCTATACCTATCTCGGGAACGCCCTCTATTTCCTGGCTCGCTACGCGGAAGCGCAAGAGGTCTTCGAACAGGCTCTCCGCCTGAACCCCTTCGACTATCAGGCCCATTTGTTCTTGGGAGATACGCTTCATCAGCTCGGGCACTACGACGAAGCGAAACGCTCACTGACCCACGCCTTCGTTCTCAATCGCGACAATGAGGTGGTGCAGGAGAGGTTGCGAGGCAGCCTCGCCAAGATGGGCCTGGCTCTTCGTGAGGCGCGTATCGAGCCCAAAGTGAGGGTCCTTCCGAGCATCGGTGAGGAGGTCGTTATCCAGCTCGACCGAGAGGAGGGTGAGCGTTGGTATGCTCTCGCGGCCTGTCTCGCGTGTTGGTCTTACGAGGAAGCCTGTCGGGGTCGTGCGCCCCCTGATCAGGACCCGCTGCGGATCGCGATGTACCGTGAGTGCCTGCTCAACCAGGCGGCGTCGGTGGCGGCGCGCTCCGAGGATGGCGGGGCTGCCGCCGATGAGCGGATTCTCCTGGCCGCGATCGAGGATGGCTTCCTCGAGGCGATCGTATTTTGGGAAGTCCTGGCCAAGCGGGCGCCGGCCGTCATGCTCCTCATCCCCGAGGAGCTCCGGGGTGATGTCCTTAGATATATCGACCGCTACGTGTACGTGAGCACCCGGATGGTTGATGGCCGGTCGGTTACGCAGCCCGCGTATGCCGCGGGGTTAGGCTGGGGGTCGGCTCCGCCGTCTCGTTGACATTCCGCGGAGCAAAAAAGAGGTTCGGCGCCATGAGCAGCCGCGACGTCGTCGTCCTCGCCGCGAAGCGCACCGCCATTGGGTCCTTTCAGGGGGCTCTCGCTTCCCTGACGGCCCCCCAGCTCGGGGCTGCGGCCGCGAAATCTGCCCTCGAGGCCGCCAAGGTTCGACCGGAGCAGGTGGACGAGGTCTACGTGGGCTCCGTGCTCCCCGCCGGGGTCGGCCAGGCCCCTGCGAGACAGGTGGCCCTCGCGGCGGGCTGTCCCACCGATACCCCCTGCACCACCGTAAACAAGGTCTGCGGCTCGGGACTCAAGACGGTGATGCTGGGAGCGAGCCAGATTCGGGCCGGCGAAGCGGAGGTGGTCCTCGCCGGCGGGATGGAGTCGATGTCGAACGTCCCTTACTACGTACACGGGGCGCGCGACGGGCTTCGCTTCGGGGACGCCAAGCTCGTTGACGGGATGATCAAGGACGGCCTTTGGGACGTCTACAACGACTACCATATGGGCAATGCGGCTGAGCTCTCCACCGCGAACTCGTCCTGGGCAGCTCGGCTGATGGACATCTCGCGAGCGCAAAGCTCAGCCGCATTGCCCAGGACGAGTTCGCGGTGGAGAGCTACGCCCGTGCGCGGACCGCACAGGAGTCCGGCGCGTTTGCCGAAGAGATCGTTCCCGTCGAGGTGCCTCAGCGCAAAGGCGATCCGATCGTCGTGGACCGCGACGAGGAGCCGGGACGAGGCAAGCCCGAGCGCTTCCCCAGTCTTCGTCCCTCGTTCGACCGCGAGGGCAGTGTCACCGCCGCCAATGCGTCCTCCCTCAACGACGGGGCGGCGATGGTGGTGTTGGCCTCCCGGGCCTTCGCGGAGAAGAACGGGTTGACGCCGCTGGCCGTCTTGACGGGCCAGGGGAGCGCCGCTCAGGCCCCGGAGTGGTTCACCACCGCCCCCGCCAAGGCCATCTCCGCAACCCTCGATCGCATGAACCTGACGGTGGGCGACATCGACCTCTTCGAGATCAACGAAGCCTTCGCCGTGGTCTCCATCGCCAACGAGCAGCTGCTGGAGCTGGACCGCAAGAAGGTCAACATTCACGGTGGGGCGGTGGCGCTAGGTCATCCTATTGGCGCCTCGGGCGCCCGTATCCTCGCGACCTTGGTGCATGCTCTGCACAAGCACGGGCTTCGTCGCGGCCTGGCCTCCCTCTGCATCGGTGGGGGCGAGGCGGTCGCAGTGGTCGTCGAGCGGGGCTAACCGCCCGTTGATCTGGAGCTGCATGGCGCTGTCGGCCGGTCTTTCCGTGAAACGCTCCGACCGGCTTCGCCTCTCCTCGGTCGCGTATGCCCGATACGCTCACCTCGTCGTCTAATCGTTTCACGAAAACCCTGACTCGACAGCGCCGTGCAGCTCCAAATCAACGGGCGGTTAGCCGCCCGTTG
>JBCBRU010000004.1:0-44827 GCA_039819565.1 Myxococcota bacterium
CGGAGAGGGTCTCGAGGAAGGTGATCTCCGCCACCCTGGGCCTGCGCTATATTCAGGATGACAAGCAGCACGACTACCGGCAGAACCTCGTCGACTTCCTTCCCAACTCCCGCCGCCGCAACGGAAACCCCAACGTCCGCTTCACCTTCGGTGAGTATACGGGCGAGCGAAGCGACAGCCTGGTCTCCGCGAGGACCGCTCTGGGCTGGCAACCCCTCGAGGATCTCCTGGTCTTCGGAAGCTGGAATCGCGGGGTCAAAGGGGGCGCCTTCAACTCCCCCATCTTTCCGCCGACCGAGCCTCTTGGGTATGACGACGCAACCTTGAGCTACGCTCCGGAAGAGCTCGACGCTTTCGAGATCGGCGTCAAGTCACAGTTCCTGGACCGCCGGATCCAGCTCAATGCATCGGCGTACTACTACGACTACAACAACTATCAAGCCTTCACGATCGTGGGCATCGACACCCTCACCCGCAACGCGGACGCAGAGAGCCGAGGCTTCGAGGTCGAGGCGATCGCCGTCCCCGTAGCCGGGCTGCTTCTGCGGGGCGGAGTGGCTTACACCGACATCGACGTGTTTCTCGAACCGGGGGCAGACCCCACCGTGTCGGTCCAGACACCCGAGTGGAACGTCAACTTCCTGGCGCGATACGACCTGCCCCTCGGAGACGTGGGGACGCTCGGGGTCCAGTTCGACGGTGACTACCGAAGTGAGCACTTCTTCGCGCTCACGAGGGCCCCCACCGTGACCGAGGACGGCTACCTGGTGGCCAACGCCTCGATCAGCTTCAGCACTGGAACCTGGGGGGTCTCGGCCTACGTCCGGAACGTCTTCGACGAAGCGTATCTGGTCCAGACCTTCGACCTCTCCAGCACCGACGTCTTCGGTCTGACCGAGCAGTACTACGGACGACCGCAGTGGTGGGGCTTCACGGCCCAGTGGAACTTCGACGCCGCCCTCCTCTGAACGATATCGGGTTTTCACGGAGACCTGACGTGCGTTCCTGACATCCGACGACCCCTCTTTGGCCCGCCTGGCCTTCGATAACGACCGGGAAATGCGCCCTTGCCGGAGCAACGACAGCGGGGGCTTGCCCACATCGGGAATGTATGGCGAAACCCGGCCGTTCCGCGCCGCGGAGCAGGAGAAGACCGAGTGGTGTCCGAGCCCGGGGTGAGTCCCGACATTCGCCAGATGATGGAGGTCATCCGCGACGAGTCATCGTTCGTGGAGACGCTACAAAACGAGATCGCCAAGGTCATTGTCGGCCAGCGGCGGATGGTCGACCGCATCCTGATCGGCCTCCTGTCGGGGGGCCACATCCTCCTGGAGGGCGTCCCGGGGCTGGCCAAGACCCTGTCTGTGAAGACGGTCTCCGACGCTATCGCGGCCGAGTTCTCGCGGATTCAGTTCACGCCGGACCTTCTGCCTGCGGATCTGGTGGGGACCCTGATCTACGACCCCAAGAACCAGACCTTCGTCCCCAGGAAGGGCCCCGTTTTCGCGAACATCGTCCTCGCCGACGAGATCAACCGTGCCCCCGCGAAGGTTCAGTCAGCGCTCCTCGAGGCCATGCAAGAGCGCCAGGTCACGATCGGGGACACGACCTACCCCCTGCCGCAGCCCTTCTTGGTCCTCGCGACCCAAAACCCGATCGAGCAGGAGGGCACTTACCCGCTCCCGGAGGCCCAGCAGGATCGCTTCATGCTCCACGTGCAGGTCGGCTATCCCACCCGCGAGGACGAAAAGCGCATCCTCCTTCGAGCCTCGCAAAAGCCCGCCTCGATTCAGCCCGTCATCGACCTGGAGCGCCTCGCGCGGGCTCGGAGCATCGTCGGGAACGTTCACGCTGATGACAAGGTGCGGGACTACATCGTCGATCTGGTCTGGGCGACGCGTGAGCCTGAGCAAGCAGGCTTGTCCGACTTGGCCCCGCTCATCGACATGGGGGCCTCGCCCCGGGCCTCGATCGCCCTCGACCGAGCCGCCCGGGCCCACGCCTTCCTCAAGGGGCGCCCGGCCGTGTTTCCGGACGACGTGAAGGCCCTCGGCCCCGACGTGTTCCGGCACCGCATCAAGCTCAGCTACGAGGCCGAAGCCGAGAACGTGAAGGTGGAAGAGGTGGTGCGGCGGGTATTCGACGCCGTACCGGTGCCTTAACTCCCGAGACCTGCGAGGCGCTGAGACCGTGAAGGACGCCCTCGAGACCAGAGACGAGACCCGAGAGGTCTTGCGCCAAGTCCGACGCATCGAGATCGCGACGCGGCGGGCCGTGGACGATCAGCTGGCCGGCCGCTATCACTCGGTTTTCAAGGGCCAAGGCATGGCCTTTGCCGACATCCGCCCGTACATCCCGGGCGACGACATTCGCCACATCGACTGGAATGTCTCCGCGCGACATCCCGAGCACGGGCTGTTCGTCAAACAGTTCACGGAGGAGCGGGAGCTCACCGTCAACCTCGTCGTCGACCTGTCCGCAAGCGGAGGCTTCGCCACCCGCGGTGAGGCGAAGCGACGACGACTGGCCAAGTGTGCCGCCATGGTCGCGTTCTCGGCGGCCTCCAACGACGACCGGGTCGGCCTGGTCCTCTTCACCGACCAGATCGAGCTCTATCTTCCTCCCCGCAAGGGAAGAGGACATCTGCTGCGGGTCATTCGCGAAGTCCTGGAGGCCACACCCGAGGGACGAGGCACCGACCTCGGCGGAGCGCTGGCTTACTTGCGGCGCCTCCAGCGCCGACGCTCCGTGACCTTCGTGCTCTCGGATTTCATCGACCCCGAAGGTCCCGAGGCTTTCGTCAAGCCGCTGCGCTTGGCCATGGCCGGCCATGATGTCGTCGCTCTTAGGGTGACCGACCCCGCCGAGCGGGCCCTACCCAACCTGGGCCTGGTGGAGCTGGTAGACGCGGAGACCGGCGAGGTGGTCCTCGTCGACACTTCGAGCCCCGCCGTCCGCGACATGTATGCGGTTCGGAGAGCTCGAGAGCTGGACGACGTAAAGCGCGGCCTCGCCGAGCTCGGCTGCGACCTCGTAGACCTCTCGACCGACGAAGACATGGTGCGCCCCCTCGTGTCGTTCTTTCGTACTCGAGCGGCCCGGCAGAGGGCGGGACGATGAACCCCATCTGGCTCGCGGCCCTCGTTTCGGTCAGCCCCCCGCTGTCGGCCTCGCTGAGCCGGGTCGGGGAGGCGACCGAACTCGCAGTGGGCGAACCTTTCTACGTGGAGGTGGTGGCTCGGCACGCCCCCGGGGGCGTGGCGCTGCTTCCCGACGCACTCGACCTCCCCTCTGCTCTGGGTGAGCGCACGCAGCGTCGAACCCACGAGCGCCGTCTCGAGGGCGAGACGGAGATCGACATCTACCGCCTCGAGCTCGTGCCCTTCGAGTCCGGCCTCGTGGAGGTGCCGCCGCTCGAGCTGGCGCTAGGGTCAACGGTGGCGGCGACGGACGCCTTGCTGGTGGATGTGCGATCGACGCTGTCCAAGGAGGAGCTCGCCGCGGTCAGCTCCACCCGCCCCGAGACCTTGAGCACCCTCGAGTCGATGGCGGCCGGAGATCCACCGCCGGAAGGCCTGCTGATACCGGACTACCGCGTGGCCGTGGCCGCCATCGCCCTCGTGGGCCTCCTCCTGGCCGGGGTCGTGGCCCGGTCGTGGCTCAAAAGCCGGGGCAGGACAACCCGACCGGTGCCCGGCCCTCCCCCGCGGCCCGCCCACGAGGTGGCCTTCGAGCGCCTCGAAGCGCTGCAGGCTTCGGACTACCTCGGAAAGGGGGCTTTCAACCTCTACTACACCGAGCTCTCGTACACGCTGCGGGCCTACCTCGGCGCCCGCTACGGCTTCGACGCCCTGGAGCGCACGGTGGACGAGCTGCTGGAGCACGTACAGTCGCTGTCCACGCCCGGACTGGATAGACGTCGCCTGCAAACGCTCCTCTTCGAAGCCGAGCAGATCAAGTTCGCCAAATTCAGGCCTCGCGCCGAGACCGCCTCCGAAGCGGTGTCCACGGCCCGGGAGCTCGTCGAGGCTTCGCGAGTGGGCGCGAGCCCCGCGAGCCCCGTCCCTCCGCCCTCTCCCGAGGAGCTCTCATCGTGAGTCTCGGCTTCGGCGCTCCCGCCTTTCTCCTCGGCCTGATTCCCGTCGCTCTGGCGGCGGTGGTCTTGATGCGTCGACGTCGCCTCCGCCTCGACCCGACCCTGACCTTTTCGAGCGGCCGTTTCTTTCGGGGACTCCCCCCGAGCCCTTGGGCGCGCATCGCCTGGCTGCCCGACGCTCTGCGTATCGCCGCCCTGGCTGCCATCGTCGTCGCCCTCGCGCGCCCTCAGGACCGCGGCACCGCCGTCGAGGAGAGATCCGACGGCATCGACATCGTGATCGCGCTCGACACCTCCGGATCCATGCGGGCCGCGGACTTCAAGCCCAAAGACCGGATGGCGGTGGCCAAGCGCGCTATCGCCTCGTTCATCGGACAGCGCAGCTCGGACCGCATCGGGCTCGTCGTCTTCGCGGGCGAAGCCGCAAGCTGGGTTCCGCTTACGCTCGACTACCCGCTGCTCTTAGAGCTCTTGGAAGAGGTCGAGGTGGGCATGCTCCCCGACGGAACCGCGATCGGCAGCGCCGTCGGAACCGCCGTCAACCGACTGCGAGAGAGTGAGGCGGCGAGCCGCGTGGTCATCCTCATCACGGACGGGGACAGCAACGCGGGCAGCCTCTCTCCTCGCAAGGCGGCCGAGCTCGCCAAGGAGCTGGGCGTGGGCGTGTACACCATCCTCATTGGAAAAGGGGGCCCCGTTCCCTTTCCGGCCGGAAAGGACCTCTTCGGGCGGGTCATTTTCGACAACGTCGTCGTCCCCACGGATCCGCAGCTCCTCGAGGACATCGCCACCATCACCGGCGGCGCCGCCTACGTGGCTGAGGATTCCGAGGAGTTGGACCGTCGACTGTCCGATGTCCTCGACGCCCTCGATCGAAGCCGCCTCGAAGCCGCTTTGGCCGAGCCCCCTAAGGCGGAACTCTTTCCCTGGGCGGTAGGGGCGGCCTTCGCCCTCCTCGCCCTCGAGCTCCTCCTCGGGGCCACCCGACTCCGGAGGTTCCCTTGAGATTCGGTGAGCCCTGGGCCCTCCTCGGCCTGTTTCTCGTCCCTCTCGTCTTTTTCGCCCGAGCCACCTGGGCGCGGCGTCGGCGCAGCGTTCTCGAGGCGGCTGGTGACCTGGGTCTGTTTTCGGCGCTCACGGACGGAGGACGGAATCCGGGGCGGACCCGGACCATCTCCGCGGCCCTGTTTGCGGGCGCGCTCGCTGCCACCTGTGTGGCCCTGGCTCGACCGCAATATGGACTGCGCACCGAGGTGCGCAGGGGTCGCGGCATGGACGTCGTCGTCGCCCTCGATCTGTCACGGTCGATGTTCGCCCGAGACGTGGTGCCGAGTCGCCTCGACCGCGCCAAGATCGAGATTGGCGTGCTCCTGGATCGGCTCAAGGGGGACCGAGTGGGTCTGGTGGGTTTCACCAGCATCGGGCTCCCGCTGTGCCCGCTCACCGTGGACCACGCCGCCCTGCGCATCCAGCTGGCGGGGGCCGAGCCCTCCGACCTTCCCCGGGGGGGCACCAGCGTCGCGTCCGCGATTCGCGCGGCGGAGCGCATGTTGGACGCCGCCGGCCACCCCGAAGCCGACCGAGCCATCGTCATCCTCACGGACGGCGAGGCCCACCAAGGAGACCCCAGCGGAGCCGCGGAGGAAGCGGCCAAGAAGGGCATCGAGGTGCACGTCGCGGGCGTGGGCTCTCTCGTGGGCGAGCCCATTCCCGAGGTGGACGAGCGAGGACGGGTCACCGGCTATATCAAGGATCGTTCGGGAAAGACGGTCGTCTCTCGCCTCGACGTGGACACCCTGCGGAGCATCGCCAGCGCCGGCGGAGGTCAAGCGGCCCTGCCGACAGGCGATGGTGGTCTCGATCTCGACCCCATCGCCCGCCATCTCGCCTCGCTGCGCAAGGCGGACCTGGAGGAGCGCACCGTCCGCGTGTACGAGGAGCGCTACGCCTGGGCCCTCGCCCCTGCCTTCCTTCTGCTTCTCTTGTCTACCCTGGTGCGCCCCACGCGCGCCTCGCCGCGTGAGCCGCCGGTGGTCGCGGGCATCGCTCTCGCCCTGCTGTTCGGGGGGTCTCCAGCTCGTGCGCAAGAACTCTTGCGCCGAAATCATCCCGAGGTCCAACGTGGCCTCGAAGCGCTCCGGGCCGGCCAACCCGAGGAAGCCAAGAAGGCCTTCGATGCAGCCGAGGCGATCCTCGGCCGAGACCCTCGTTTGACCTACGACCGCGCCCTGGCCGATGCCGCCCGAGGCGAGCTCGACCAAGCCATGGAAGGCTTCCGGGCCGCGGCGGAGCGAAGCGAGGACGCTAACCTACGGGCTCGCGCTCGGGTAGGACTGGGCAACGCTCTGCGTAAGCTCAAGAAGTACGGGGACGCCGCGGCGGCCTATCGAGAAGCGCTGCTCGAAGATCCGAGCGTCGACGCGGCCCGGCGCAACCTCGAGATCGCCGAGCGCATGAAAGCGGTACAAGCCGCTCAGCCGCCCTCCGACAACGAAGGCGAAGGCGGGGGCGAGGATGGCGAAGACGGAAACGAACAGGGCGATCAGAAGCAAGATCAGGGAGACGGCGGCGATGCCGGAGTGGACGACGGAGGCGACCCGGACGGCGGTGCGTCTGGAGACGGCGGCTCGAGCCCAGACGCGGGCGTGGACGACGGCGGGGGCGAAGACGGCGGAGGGGACTCGGGCCGCGGCGACGCCGGACCCGAGGACGCCGCGAGCTCCAGCCAGGGCTCAGGAGACGCTGGAGATGACTCGAGCGGACAAGACGCGGGAGCCTCCTCCGGGGGAGAGAGCGCGGACGCCGGCTCCAGCGGCGGCAACGATGCGGGAGCGGGAGCGGGAGCGCAGCCGGAGGCCGAGCCCGCCGATCTTTCTCGGCAGGAGGCCGAAGCCATCCTCGACGCCCTCCAGGCCGAAGAGAAGGCCCTGGAACGCAAACGGCTCCTCGAGCGGTTCAAGGGCCGCGCGGTGGAGAAGGACTGGTGATGCGATGAACTCCGCCCGCGCCTTGCTGACTCTTCTCATCCTCGGCCAAGCCTCCCTCGCCTCGGCCCAGCCCATCATCACCGTGAAAGCACGCTTGTCCGAGACGGAGATCGGGGTGGGTGATGTGGTGAGCCTCTACGTCGACGCCGAGGCTCGGGTGAACGGCGACATCCAAGTCGAGGTCCCTACTTTGAAGGGGCTGTCCGTGGTCGGTCGTCGGGAGAGCACTCAAATGTCCATGTCCTTCAGCGGGGCCGGACAGGTGGTGAGACGCGTCAAGCAGGTGGTCTTCGAGATTTCGGCGGAGGCGCCCGGCCATCGAACCATCCCCCCCATCACCGCGAGCATAGGGTCCGAGCGCGCTCGGAGCGCGCCTCTCCGGCTCAAGGTACGCGGTGACGCGGCGGCTCCCCCGACCGCGGCCACGGACGGGGAGATCCTCCCGCCCGGCGACGGGGAGCAAGATCTCTTCATCCGCTATCGAGTCAGCCGCGGTGAAGCTTGGCTCGGGCAGGCGATCTTGTTGGACCTGGAGCTCTTCGCGAATCCCCGGGTGACCTTTCAGGTGGAGTCCATCCCCGACCCTCCGGATCTCGATGGGTTTTGGAAGGAAACCCTGGAGCGCCCCAAACGACTTCACCCGCGAGACGAGCAGATCGGAGGTCGACGCTTTCAGGTGTTTCGTGCCTGGCGGCTGGCCCTCTTCCCGCTTTCGGCGGGAGCAAAGACGATAGAGCCCATCGCCGTGACCTTTCGACTGGGAGGAAGCGGGATCTTCGGCGGGGGCCGCCGGGCGCGGCGCCGCACCCGGGCTATCGCCCTCGACGTGAAGCCCTTGCCGACCCAAGGCCGGCCCCCTCGTTTCGAAAATGCCAACGTCGGCACCTATGCGCTCAACGCCGAGGTCAGCCCCAGAGTGGTGGAAGCGGGAAAGGCCGTGGTCCTCACCTTGAGCCTCTCGGGCGTCGGGAACATCAAGAGCGCGCGCCTCCCTGAGCTGGGGTCGGCGGACGGCTTTCGGGTGTTTCCCCCCACCCTCGAGGAGGAGCTCGATCTTCGCCCCACCGGCGTTCGCGGGACCAAGCGCGCCGAGATCCTGCTGGTGCCGCAGAGAGGCGGGCAGCTCACGGTGCCCGGCGTGGAGCTTCCCATCTTCGACCCTCGGGCGGAGCGCTACGTGGTCTTGCGGACCGAGCCTACGTCGGTCGAGGTCCGTGGCGAGCCCCCCGCTCCCGCCGCCACCCCGCTGCCTCCGGAAGACGAGGAGACCCCGGTCGCGGCCGGTCCGCGGGCGCCCCTTCGCTATCGGGCCGAGCTCACCCCGCCTCCCACGCAGCCGTGGACGACCGCCTCCTGGTGGGGCCTTCTGCTTGCAGGTCCCTTCCTGTGGTCGATCGGCGCCGGCGCAAGAAGATGGACGGCGGGCCGAGACGACGAGGCCCGAAAGGCGGCCGACGCCCGGAAGGAGGCCGCCTCGCAAGCCCGCCAGCGGCTCCATGATGCGGGCGACGCCCAGGCCGCAGCCAGCGCCTTCGAGGAAGCTCTGCACGCTCGAGCCCTCGAGGTCTTGGGCCGGGGGACGCGTGGCTCTACGGCGGACGAGGTGTCCGAAATATTGGTCGGCGCCGGAGCCTCCTCGGACCTCGCAGATCGGATTCGGAAGGCCCTCGACGCCGCCAACTATGCCCGCTTCGCGCCGGACGCCTTGCCGGGAGGCCTCGAGGGCACCCGAGAAGAGTGGCTGAAGCTCGTGGATGCGGTGGACGCGAAAGGAGCGTCCTCATGATCGGGACGTGGGCTCTCTTCGGCGCCGTGCTGGTGGCCGGGGCGCCCGACGCGGTGGCGCGAGACTTCGAGGCGGGCAACGAGCGGGCCCTCACGGGAGACGTCGCCCAAGCCTCGGCTCTCTATCGCTCAATTCTCGAGCGCGGCTACGAAGACGCGGACGTCTACTACAACCTTGGGCACGTTCTCGAAGAGAGCGCTCCGCTCGAAGCCATCATCGCCTATGAGCGTGGGCTCTCCCTGGACCCGGGCGACGCCGAAGCCCGGGGCAACCTGGACGCGCTTCGGGCCCGCTTTGCTCCTAAGGCGCCCGCTCGGCCGGAAGGTACGAGCGACGGCGGCACCTTCGCGACGACGCTTCGAAACGTGGCGCCCACCGCCGCATGGGCTGCCGCCCTGCTTTGCCTCGCGGCCGGGCTCCTCAGCGCCCTCAGGGGTCCCAAAGGGCGTGGCGGAGCTGGACTTCTCCTGACCGCAGGGCTGTTGGCGCTCGGGTGGGTGGCCCTCGCCGTGGCCTTCTCGCCGCCGGAGCGAGCCGTCGTGACCGCGGCTTCGAAGCTCCGCGAGGGCCCCGACGCTCGCTTCGGGGTGCGAGGCGGCGTAGTCGCGGGAGAGACCGTCCGGATCGAAGATCGCGACGGAGCTTTCGTCGAGGTGCGTCGGCTCGACGGGACCTCAGGGTGGCTGCAGGCAAGCTCGCTCGCGGAGATTTAGCTGAGGTCACCCTCAGGCGAAGGCCATCCAGCCCGCCCCCACCAGCAGCGCGAAGGTCCCCGACACCCGAAGACCCACTTGCATCCGCCCCGGTCGACCGGCCAAGAGAGGTCCGGCCGCGGCCGCGAAGCCGGCCATCGCGAGGGCCGAACCCAAGAGAAAGGTGAGCAGATATCCGCTCGCAGCAGAGGTTTCGAGCATGAGCGCGGGGGCCACGCCCAGGAGATGACTCGTCCCCGCCACGCCATGCACCACTCCGAACGCCAGAGCGGAGTGACGATGCCGTCGATGTCGGCCGCGCTCCGCGTGATCCGGAGCATCGACGGTCACGTCGCCGATGTGGACATGCGCGTGGGCGTGGGACTCCGCCTCCTCGTGATGATGATCGTGGGCGTGGACCACGACCCCCCGAGCCCGATGAAGGGTCCAAAGGCCGAGCGCGAAGAGGAGAACGCCCACGAGCCGCTCGGCGCCGCTCGACCAGGCTTCAAGGTCGAGCATTGAGCCCACCACGAGCGCCAAGCCGCCGATGGCGATCACCCCCACGGAGTGGCCCATGCCCCAGGCTAAGCCCATGGCCGCGGCCCGCACCCGAGATCGAGGTGCAAAGGGGAGTATGGCGGCGAGGTGGTCCGGACCGGTGAGGACGTGCACCGCTCCGGCCGCGAGGCCGGCCGGCACCGCCAAAAGGAGTGTATCCGGAACCTGCATAGGGACCTCTCAGCCGTACCTCCGGCGGTCCAGCCGCGAAAGTGAGGCGCCGGCGAAAACGCCCTCCTCCGGCCTGCGGCGGAGCGTCGAGTGCAGCTTTTGCGATAGGAGCGGCGCGCCCTCGGGCGCGTTCGCGGAGCTCGGAGGGGAAGGTCAGGCGGCCGCGTTGGCTTCTTTGGCCACGCCGCAAATGTCGGTCATCGCCTTGGGGTCGTGAACGGCGAGATAGGCGAGCATCTTGCGGTCGATCTCGACTTCGGCGCGGCGCAGGCCCGCCATCAGCCGGCTGTAGGACAGGCCGTTTTGGCGAGCGGCGGCGTTGATGCGCACGATCCAGAGCGCCCGGTATTGGCGCTTCCGCAGCTTGCGCGAGATGTAGGCGTGCTGAAGGCCCTTCTCCGCGGTCGCGATCGCCGTCTTGATGATCTTTGAGCGGCGGCCGTAGGCGCCCTTGGCGAGCTTCAGCCACTTTTTATGTCGGCGCCGTCCTTTGACGCCTCGAGTTGCACGAGCCATGTACTCTCCTCGCTTCGAGCCGACGCCCTTCCCGGCAGGTCAGGTCGTTCGGCGGAGGTTGGGGGCTCGCTCCGTGGCGAGGTGGGGCCTTCAAGGGCCCCCCCGGTCACGCGAGGCGAGCCGTGAAAGTCACGCGTAGGGCATCATCCGGGCCACCGTCTTCTCGTCGGCCGGATGTACCAGAGCAACGTCCTTGAGACGCCGCTTACGCTTGCGGTTCTTGTTCGACAGGATATGGCGGCGGCCCTTCTTGGCCCGCTTGAAACCGCCCGAGCCGAGGGCTCGGAAGCGCTTCGCGGCGCCGCGCTTGGTCTTCATCTTCGGCATGGTGGCCCTCCGCGCCCGAGAGTGCGGACGCAGGGTGCTAGCACCTCGGCCCGAGACGGCCAAGGACTTTTAGTCAAGGTCCCGGTACGGCCTGGTTGAGGTCCGTCAGCGGCGCGTCGGCCTCCGGATCCGGCGAGACGAAGAGGCGAAGCACGTCTGGGGAAGGATGGGTGGCCTCCACCCGCCAAATGCCGCTCGGAAGTCGGAACAGCTGCGCGTGGCCTCGCTCGAGGGCGTCGTCGAGCCCCGTGCGTGCGAAGTCGAGGCGCACCGTTCCCAGCCGAGGTCCGTCCGAAGCCTCGGGCAAGCCGACCGCCACGACCCCGGAGCCGACCCTCAGGCGTCGCCGCACCACCGAAACTTCGGGCTCCGCCGCCTGAGCTCTCACCTCGACCCGAACCGGCGTCCCCAGGCCGAGGCCGAACATCGCGAGCGTGCCCGCGTGCTCCTCGGAGGCTTCTTTTCGGGCCCGCCCGCCTCGAGCGAGAAAGCTCTTCACCTGGGCGGGATCGAAGAGGGCCAAGCTCCCTCGGGCCTCGAGCTCGATCGGGCCGCGGAGCGCCGGGGCCTCGTCGGCCAGCGCCTGCGCCACGAGGTTGTCCACCGAAGCTTCACGCAGGTCGTGAAGGTTGGTCTCGATCGCGGGGGGCACCGCCACCAGCCGCCTCGAGAACTCGATGAGTTCCGGGTCCTCGAGCTCCTCCGCGTAGGTCAGAGCGGCGTAGGAGGCATCCCTGCCCAATGAGCTCAAGACCTCCAGGGCGGCGCCTTCTCCGCCCCGGTAAGCATCCATGTGCTGACGTACGAGGCGAAGGTCCCCCACGCCGGCGTGCGGCCGGCGCTCGAAAGGCGTTTTGCCCCCGCCGAGACCATTCTTGGCCACGGGGCGCTTCTTGCCCTTCTTGCTCTTCGCCTTCTCCTTTCCTTTCGCCAAGGTGACAGACGGTTATCCCAGCTCCTCCTCGAGGTGAACCCGGGCGCCGAAAGGCTCATCTGGACCGGGGGCGCACGCGACAGACGTCCCACAGCGGGCACGCACCGCACTTGGCGGGCTCGAGCTCGCGGGGGCACGCCCCGGAGATGCCGAGATGACAAAGGGCCATATCGTACCGGATCGGGTCCTCGGCACACAGGCGAGCCAGACCGGTAGTGATCTCCCGAGCTGTGGTCAGGTCGTCCGCTCGGCGCTCCGTCAGCCCCAGGTATCGAGCGAGGCGCGAGATGTGGGTGTCGATAGGTATCACGAGCCGATCGGGCCGTAGAGACGGAGCCAGGGCACGACCCCAAGCCCCGAGGTCGAGACCATCAGGTCCACGAATCATCCAGCGCAGGTACAAAAGGAGCCGCTTGGAGGCCCCTCCGGAGCCGGGATCCGGGAGAAGATACCGAGCTCCGTAGGTCAGCGGCGGGTTCATGGCTTCCCGCAGGGCCCCCACCCAGCGCGAGGCGGTGTCCGCGTGGTCCAGATCCTCGGGGCGGCGAAGCTCTGAAAAGGCCTGACCGAGGCTCCCATGCCGAGCCCGAAGCGCCCCGATGGCGGTAGCCAGGCGAACCAGATCCTCCCCGCGTTGAAACCGGTAGACGAAGCCTCGGAGCGCCGTCACCTCTCCCCGGTCCACCGAACGCGCAGGGCGCGCGCCCAGCCGGTCGAGCGCCTCCCGAGCTTTGTCCCGAATGCTCGCCACGCGCCCGTAGGCAAGCCCCGCCACCACGAGGCCGGCGACCTCCTGATCGTGCGGGTCGGGGTAGCGATGGACCAGCGAGACGGGGTCCTCGGCGACGAGAGCTTCTGGGTTCACACGGGCGAGAAGCCCGTCGAGAGCCTCGCGGAGCTCTCGGGCGGACCGGGGCCGCCGCCGGAAGGCCTGGTTGTGGCCATGTGCGGTCACGGCTAAGGTCCCCCCCCTCATGGGCATTCGCGTACTCGTGGTCGAGGATCAGCCCAAGATTCTCAAGGGCCAAATCAAGCTGCTGAGGGAGTTCGACGAGATCGAAATCGTTGGCGAGGCGCTGTCCGGAGAGAGCGCCCTCGATAAAATTCCAGAGGTGCAGCCGGAGGTGCTGCTGCTCGATCTCGGCCTCCCCCAGATGAGCGGCATCGACGTGACCCGCAAGGTGCGGGCCGAGCACCCGGAGATCGAGGTCCTGATCTTCACCATCTTCGATGAGGAGGAGAAGGTCACGGAGGCGATCATGGCGGGCGCCGCGGGGTATCTCTTGAAGGGCACCCCGGTCGAGAAGATCGTGGAGGCCATTCGGGACGTGAAGGCCGGGGGCGCCGTCATTCAGCCCAACCTGGCGAGGGCTCTCCTCCGCCTCATCGGCCAGGGAACGACCTCCGGTCCAAGATTCACCCCACAGCCCGGCGACGCCATTCACGTGCTCACGGAGCGCGAGCTCGAGATTCTTCAGATCATCGCCAAGGGCCTCTCCAACAACGAGGCAGCCAAGGTTCTCGGTCTCTCGAAAGCCACCATTCGTACCCATCTGGAGCACATCTACGAAAAGCTCGACGTGACCAATCGAGTCGAGGCGGTGACGGAGGGCATCCGCCAGGGCATCATCAATCTGTAGTGCGTTTGCGCCCCGCCTTCGTCCTCGTCCTCCTCGGTTCGTCAGGGGTGGCGACTGCCGCCCCTCCGGCGGCGAAACCCACGTCGACCGCCACGACCTCCCTGACTCGGGATGCGAGTACGTACCGTCCTCTGCTCAACCCGGTCCCCCCCCCCGCGGGCTCGCTTCGTCGGATCGGGGGCTCGGCGGAGGCTTACCATGCGGCCCGCCGCGCCTTGGCCAAGGGAGAGCCGGCGGCGGCGTTGGCCGCCCTCAAGGGCGGGTCCACGCCGATCCTTGCGGATCGAGAGAGTTTGACCCGAGCGGACGCCCTGCTCGCCCTCGGCGAGGTGCGGTCGGCCCATCGGGCCTATCGCCGCGCCCTCGAGTCCGCCGTCATCCCGTCGGTGGCGCGCGCCGCGGCCCGGGGTCTGGCCAAGACGCACGCCGAGCTCGGCCGACCCGACGAGGCTCTCGCGGTGCTGGAGGCGCTCCGTCAGGAGGCCACCGGGAGCCGCGCCGCTCAGATCGACCTGGCCTCGGCTCGGATTCAGTCTGAGCGCGGAGAGAAGACCTCCGCCATGGAGCTCGCCGCCCGCCTTCGCATCGACCACCCGGCCAGTCGGGCGGCCGCAGAGGCCGAAACGCTGATCGAGGCGCTCGTCAAAGACGGCGTGCGTCGACCGGGGCTCAGCTTCGAGGATCGCCTCACTCGAGCCCGAGGTCTCGTGGCCGGGGGCTCGGTCTCCTCGGCGTCGAAGTCGCTGGAGGGACTGCCCCCAAAACATCCCGAGGTCCGCTTCCTCCAGGCTCGCGTGGAGGAGCGGAGAGGCCACACGGAGGCGGCGGAGAAGGCCTACGCGGAGATCGGCCGGATCACCAGCCACCCCCACGTGGCGGCCGAAGCGCTCGGCCGACTCGCCCGCCGGCGGCTTCGGGCCGACGCCAACGACGAGGCGCAAGCGCTCTACGATCAGGTAGCGAGAGTCGTGCCGGGGACGCGGGACGCCGTGGGGGCCGAGTACATGGCCGCCTGGATCCCCTACGACGCTGGACGTTACGCGGAGGCCCGGACCCGCATGCTCCGGTACGCGTCGAGACACCGGAGAGCCCAGAGTCGAGACGAGGCGCTGTGGTACGCGGGCTGGTCGAGCTACCTGGAAGATAGCCGCGACGAGGCTCGCTCCGCCTGGAGCAAGCTCCTCTCGGAGCACGCCCGCAGCAGCCTCGTGCCCGCCGTCCATTACTGGCTGGGCCGGCTCGCGGAGCGGGAGAAGACCCCCGAGGCCGCCGCCGAGCGCTACGAGAGCGTCCTCGCCGTGGCGCCTCTGGGCTACTACGGCCTTTGGGCCAGTCATCGACTGGAGGGTCTGGGCCGAACCCGCCCGCCCCTTCGCTCTCCCAGCCCCGCAGGGGTGCAGCCGGGCTCCGTCGAGGCGGCCTTGCGCGCTTTGGGGCCGAGGCGTCCGATCAGCGTGGATCGCGCCATTCTCCTCGAGAGCGCGGGACGCCCCGGCGAGGCCCTCAACGAGCTCGCCGCCTCTCGATCGGCCCTCCTCGACCTCGGGTCCCGGGCGCGGACACAGGTCGCGGCGCTCCTCCACGCGCTCGGGGCTCACCAGCTGGGTTTTCGTATGGCTCGAACCCTCACCGCCTCTGGACGCGAGCTCGAGTCGGGCAGCGAGCGGGCGTGGCAGGCGTGGCGCTTCGCATACCCGCGCGCGTTCGAACCCTTCGTGACGTCCGCGCGCTCTACGCATGAGGTGGGCGAAGAGCTCGTGTGGGCCATCATGCGCACCGAGAGCCACTACGCTCCGATGGCTCGGAGTCGGGTCGGAGCGCGTGGGCTCATGCAGCTGATGCCTCGAACCGCGCGCCAGATCGGCGCGGAGACGGCGAAGCTCGGGGGGCGGCGTCACGCCGCGCGCTTCGGCGATCCGGAGAGCAATATCTGGCTCGGCGCGTGGTACCTCGGGGCGCTCCTGGAGCGCTACGGGGGCCAGCTCGTCCCTGCCGTGGGCGCCTATAACGGAGGCCCCCGCAACATGGACCGCTGGCTGAGCGCATTCGGTGGGCTCCCCCTCGACGAGTTCGTGGAGCGCATCCCCTTTCGCGAGACCCGACGCTATGTCCGCCGGGTGGTCGAGACCTGGTCAATCTACCGCCAGCTCTACGGACGCCCTCGACCCAAGCTTCCGGACACGATCACGAGCTCGGTGGCGAAGGCGGACACGGCCGGTTTCTGAGCTCCGACTTCACCCCATACTGGACTTAAGTTCAGTATCGATCCAGGCTGCGGCCCATGCCGGTCCGCACTGATACCCCCCGCACGCTCTACCACGCGCCTCGCACCCGGGCGTTCACGGCCCTTTGGCTCCTCGAGGAGCTGGGCTTGGACTACCGGCTCGACTCCTCCCCGCTCTCCACGGGCCGGCACAAAACCGCGGACTACATCCGCAACATTCACCCCATGGGAAAGGTCCCCGCCCTGGACGACGGGGGCATCATCGTGACGGAGACGGGCGCCATGGCCGTCTACCTGTCGGACAAGTATCCGGCCGTGGACCTCGCGCCCGGCATCGGTGCTCCGGAACGGGCCCATTTCCTTCGCTGGATCTTCTTTGCGGGATCCGTCATCGAGCCGGCCCTGGCCGAGAAGCTGTTCAAGTGGGACGTCCCCTCCAGCTCGGTCGCTTGGGGCAGCTTCGAAGACATGTACCGCGCTCTTGCGTTCGGAGTGCAGGACGGCCCTTGGCTCTTGGGGGAAAAGTTCAGCGTGGCGGATGTCGTGGTCGGCTCCTCCGCTCGCTTCGGCGAGATGTTCGGAGCGTTTCCCTCGGAAGGGCCGGTTCACGACTACGTACGACGTCTCTCAGCTCGTCCCGGTTTCCTGCGAGCTTCCGAGATCGAGGCGACGACCGCCGAGACCGAAAGCTGAAGCGGCGGCACGGCGCCCCGAGTGCGCTCGGGGCGGCCAGGAGGGTCGGGCTGGACCACACGGACCTGTAGGGTAGAGTCGCTCCCGTGGGGGACCCCGACCTTTCCACCACGATTCGGAGAGCCGGACCGCGCGAAGCTCGGGAGCAGTACCCTGTGCTTCGGGTCGTGCACTGCCCCGACTCGAGCTTCGTGGACGCCGAGCTTCCGCTGAACGGCGCCACCTACACCTTCGGTCGCAGCCCCGACGTCGCCTATCCCGTCTCGGACCACCGGATGTCCCGCCAGCACTTCCGCTTGGTCGAAGGGGCCGCGGGCTACCTCGTGGAAGATCTCGATTCCACCAACGGCACCTTCCTCGACGGGCGGCCGGTGCGCGGGCGTCTTCCCCTCGACGGTCAGGTGGTCGCTGCCGGCGATACTCTGTTGGTCGTGGACGGTCTCCCCGACCGGGACGCCCTCCCGGCGGCAGCGGGGGCCGACGGCGAGCATCTCCGCTCCATCGTAGGCCGATCCAACGCAATGCGGGCCCTCCGCGCGTCGGTCGTGACCGTGGCCCGAACCCCGGGAGGGGTGCTTCTCCTGGGCCCCACCGGCGCGGGCAAAGAGGTGACGGCGCGGGCGATTCACGCGGCCAGTGAGCGGCCGGGTCCCTTCATCCCCGTCAACTGCGCCGCCATCCCCACCGAACTCGCCGAGACCGAGTTCTTCGGTCACGACAAGGGCGCCTTCACCGGGGCGGACAAAGCCCGCCCGGGGGCCTTTCGAGCCTCCTCGGGGGGCACCTTGTTCCTCGACGAGGTCGGCGACCTTCCCGTGCCGCTGCAGGCCAAACTCCTGCGGGTGCTCGAGGACGGCATCGTCCAGCCCCTGGGCGGCAGCTCCGCCGAGAAGGTCGACCTGCGGGTCGTGGCCGCCACCCACGAGGATCTCGAGGGCGGCGAGTTCCGAAGGGATCTCCTGGCTCGGCTGTGCGACTGGACGTTGCGCCTTCCCCCTTTGTCCGATCGAAAGGCCGACATCCTTCCCCTGTTTCAGCACTTCCTGAGTGACGAAGGTCATGGAGGGGGGGAGTTCGACGCGGAGGTCGCCGAGGCCCTCCTCCTTCACGACTGGCCCATGAACGTGCGCGAGCTCCGAAAGCTGGCCCGGAGGCTGGTGGTGCTGACGGGCCCCCACGAGCCCCCGCCTCTCTCCTCGCTGCCGGCGGAGCTGCGGGCGCCGTTGGAGCGTCGCTACGGGGGTGCAGCCATCCCCGCGGGGCGCCCCAGCTCCGTGACCTCGTCCGGGGCCGGCGAGCCCCGCCCCCTCTCAGCCCTTGGGGACGACGATGGGAGCCCCGACCGGCAAACCCTCGAAAACGCGCTCGCGGATGCGCGAGGCAACGTAAAGCTCGCCGCTCAGCGCTCCGGATGGCATCGCACGCAGCTGTACCGGTGGCTCAAGCGCCACGGCATCGACCCCGCTCGGTACCGCTGAACTCCCATGACCGCACGCGCTCAACACATCCTGGATACCCTCATCGGCCTCGACCCGCTCTCGAGTCTCCATCGCACCGGGTGGGCCCTTCGAGGGGTGGCCAGCCCGGAATCCATCGCCGACCATAGTCATGGCGTCGCCCTGTGCACGATGCTCATCGTCGACGCCCTTCGAGCGGAAGGACAGTCGGTCGACGGCGAAAAGGCCCTACGTATGGCCATCGTCCACGACGCGCCGGAGGCAGCAACCGGCGATGTCCCGATGCCGGTCAAGACCCCCGAGCTGGACGCCGCCCTAGCGGCCGTCGAGAGCACCCTGGTCGACCGGCTCTTGCCCTCCGGGGTCGCGGCCGACTGGCGCGAGATGGAGGCCGGGGAGAGCCTCGAAGCCCGCATCGTCAAGGCCGCGGACAAACTCCAGATGATGGCCAAGGCCGATATCTACGGGTCCCAGGGCCGAGGCCAGCTCGAGGACTTCTGGGCCAACGAGATGAACTTCCGAAACCGGGGCCTCGCGGTGGTGGAGGAAGTCTTCAGTCTACTCAGGGAGCGGCATCGAGAGAGGAGCCGTGCACCCCGAGCCGGTCATTGACCAGGCCGAGGAAGACCCGCATGCCCAGCGGGATCAAGTCGTCGTCGAAGTCGAAGTCGGGATGATGACAACCGGGCGTGTCGCCCGCCGGAAGGCCTGCCCCCAAGAAGAAGTAGGCCCCGGGAATGGCCTGGGTGAAGTAAGCAAAGTCTTCTCCCCCAGCCATGGGGAGATCCTCGCGAGTCACTCGCTCCGGCCCCACGAGCTCGCGGGCCACCCGAGCCACCGCCTCCGCGCAGACCGGGTCGTTCTCGAGAACCGGATACCCTCGCCGGATCTCGAGTTCCGCCTTGACCCCGAACATCGGCTCGACGCCGGAGACGACCTCCTCCAGGCGAGCCAGCACCCGCTCCGTCACCTCCATGGAGAAGGTCCGAAGGGTGCCGGTCAGGCGCGCGGTGTTGGGGATAACGTTGTTGGCCTCCCCGGCGTGGAACTGGCAGATCGAGAGCACCGCACCGCCTTCGTAGCCGAGGCCCCGGCTCACCACGGTTTGGAGACTCGTGACGAGGTGGGCCCCCGCGACGATGGGGTCGCGCGAGACCTGGGGCTGACTCCCGTGGGCGCCCTTTCCGGTCAGCTGGATACCGATCTCGTTGACGTGAGCCATCAGCGGTCCGGGCGCGACCCGAACCTGCCCCTTGGGCCACGCCGGCCAGTTGTGAAGGCCGTAGATCTCGCTGACCCCGTCGAGCGCTCCCTCGGCCACCATGACCTTCGCTCCGCCCCCGCGAACGCCCTCCTCGGCCGGCTGAAACACGAGGCGGACGTTTCCGGGGATCTGGTCTCGGTGACGGGCGAGGACGTCGGCCACCCCCATGAGGATGGTCGTGTGTCCATCGTGCCCGCACTTGTGCGCCCGGCCATCGTGGACAGACCGGTACGAGAGGGGCGTGTGCTCCTGCATAGGGAGACAGTCGAGGTCGGCGCGAAGCGCGATCGTCTTTTCCGTGCCGTGGCGCCCGGGGTGGAGATCGGCGATGAGACCCGTCTCCGCGCAGGGCCGGGGGTCGTACCCTCTCGCCTCTAGCCAGGCCCGGACCTTGGCCTGAGTGCGGACCTCCTCGAAGCCTAGCTCCGGGTGCTGGTGGATGTCGTGACGCACCTCGCGGAGCTCCGGATGGAGTCCGTCGACGTCGGAAAGAAGCGCATCGAGCACGCTCGCCACCTAAGCGAAGTCGGTGGCCATCGTCGAGACGGGAGAAGCAAAACTGGTGGGAATCGTGGCTCGGGCCGTACTAGGGTCGATCGCCCGTGGCCCCGGCCTCCCTCGACCTTTCGCGAACCCTCAATCCGGAGCAGCTGAGGGCTGCCACGACCTTGGAGGGCCCCCTCCTAGTGCTCGCCGGAGCCGGCTCCGGTAAGACCCGGGTGCTCGTCCATCGAATTGCGTACATCCTGGAGCAGAAGAAGGCTCGCCCGTGGCAGATCCTCGCCGTCACCTTCACCAACAAGGCCGCCGGAGAGATGCGTCAGCGGCTGGAGGCGCTCGTCGGCCCGAGCGTGCGGGACGCGTGGATTGGGACTTTTCACGCCCTCTCAGCGCGCATGCTCCGCATCGAGGGTCATCGCTTAGGGTATTCCGGCAACTTCTCCATCTACGACGCCGACGACGCTAAGCGTCTGCTGAAATCGGTGATGTCCGACATGGGCATCGAAACCTCGGGCTACGGCGTGAACGTCAATACGGTGGGCCAGGAGATCGACCGAGCGAAGAACGCGGGCCTCGCCCCTAAAGCCTTCGCCGATTCGGTCGGAGGATTCGATATCCCGGCCAAGAAGATCGCGAAGGCCGTCTACTTCAAGTATCA
Organism: Myxococcota bacterium; assembly: GCA_039819565.1. Lineage (GTDB taxonomy): Bacteria > Myxococcota > Kuafuiibacteriia > Kuafuiibacteriales > Kuafuiibacteriaceae > JAHQVK01. The sequence continues at coordinate 20,508 of JBCBRU010000004.1, forward strand.
GGACGCGCTCCGACGGGCCAATGCGATGGACTTCGGCGACCTCGTCCGCCTCGCCACGGAACTCCTACGCCATCACCCGGAAGCCTTCCAGCGCTTCGGCAAGAGATTCCGCTATGTCATGGTGGACGAGTTTCAGGACACCAACCGCATTCAGTACGACTTTCTGCGCGCGCTCACCCGCGAGCACCGAAACCTCATGGCGGTCGGGGATGACGATCAGTCTATCTATCGCTGGCGGGGTGCGGAGGTCGCGCACATTCTCGGCTTCGACGAAGAGCATGAGGACGCCGAGGTCGTCAAACTCGAGCAGAACTATCGAAGTACCGGCAACATCCTCGCGGCCGCCAATGCGGTCATTGCCCACAACCGCTCTCGCCATCGCAAGACGCTTTTCACGGAGGCGGGGCGCGGGCCTCCCGTGGGCCTGGCCGTCTTCGAAGAGGCCACCGATGAAGCCCGCCAGGTGACGGAGCGCATTAGGAGAGGCCTCGAGGACGGTCGAGAACCTTACGAGCACGCGATTCTGTTCCGCATGAACGCCCAGTCTCGACTCTTCGAGGAGTCGCTCCGTAAGGCCCGCCTTCCTTACCGACTCGTCGGGGGTACCGGCTTCTTCGAGCGCATGGAGGTCAAAGACATCCTGGCCTATCTGCGGCTCATCGCGAACCCCACGTCCCGCCAAGACTTCGAGCGCGTGGTCAATACGCCATCTCGAGGCATCGGCGCTAAGTCCCTCGAGCGGCTGCGGGCCGCCTCGGGCGAGCGTGAGGGCGCACAGCAGCTCGACGTGGACGACGCCGCCCTTCGCCAAGCTGGCCTCGGCGCTTCCGCGGTCAAGAAGCTTCGTAGTTTTCAGGACCTCATCCATCGCCTGCGTGCGCAAGCGAGCACGGAGTCAGCGACGGACGTCGCCACCGCTGTGGTGCAGCTGACGGGCTACGGGGCCCATCTCGAAAAACACGACCCCGCCACCGCGGAGGACCGCATGGCCAACGTAGAAGAGCTCGTGAGCTCCATCGCCGAGCACGAGCGCGAGATGGCCGAAGCCCCCTCCCCCCATCCAGAGTCCGATCTCGGGCTCGGCATGGCCGGCGCCAAGACCCCCCTCGAAGCGTACCTCGATCAAGCCTCCCTCGCCTCGGGAGAGCGCATGGAAGGCGCGGAAGGGGGCGTCCAGCTCCTTACCCTCCACGCGGCCAAGGGTCTCGAGTTTCCGGTGGTCTTCCTCGTGGGCCTCGAGGAGAAGACCTTCCCTTCCGCCCGAGCGGTGGAGGGCGACGACCCCGGCGCGCTCGAGGAGGAGAGAAGGCTCTGCTACGTGGGTATGACGCGGGCGATGGAGGAGCTCCACCTCAGTCTCGCCCGACGCCGGGTGATCTTTGGAAAGATGGAGCTGCGACCGCCCTCGCGCTTCGTGGGAGAGCTCCCCGATGACGTCGTGGAGTCGCGGCGGAGTCGTCCGACGCTCGCCACCCGCCCGGCTCGCATCATTGACCCCTTCGACGATCATCTCGGCGATGACGATGACGATGACCTCGAGGATCTCGGCGATGAACTCTCCTCTTCCTCCTACGATGACGGCCCCGTTCACCGCGTGGAAACCACGGAGGGCGGAGGTCCCTGGGTTGGGGGCACCGCTCACCACAATACCTTCGGAAGCGGAGAGATCGTGGCCGTGGACGGCCACGGCGGAAACGCGAGGGTGCAAGTGCGCTTTCAGGACGGGAGAATCAAGACGGTGATCGCCCGTTTCCTCACCTTCTGATCACGCCTCAGCCGTAGGGGCGCCCCCCCATGACGAGCACTCCGAGACCTACCCCGTAGATGATCGCGACCAGGATGACCGCGGCCACGACACGACCGGAGATCACTCCTGCCCGTCCCCGGGCCCCGATGAGCACCAGGGCCAGACCGGCCCCCAAGCCTCCAAAGAAGACCTCCGGCTTCGGGCTCCAAAGAAGGATGGCCGGGGCAATGATCATGTGTCCCGCCAACGTCCACAAAAGGAAGGGCATCCCTACCCCCTCGAGTGAGACCCGGGCCCTCGCCCACTCCTGGGTCCGACGGGCCCACATCACGACCTGGAGATCGTGGACGACCTGAGGCAGCAGATAGATGGCCCCGAGCGTGCTCACGAAGGCTTCCGCCCCCCCGGCAGCCCCGGGGACGAACTCGGCCGCGGCGGCGAAGGGAGCAGCGAGGAGCACCGCCGCGAGGACGAAGAGCACCACGCCGCGGGTCGTGAGCTGGCCGGCCGAACGGAGCACCACCAGCACCGCGAGAGCCCCCCCGGCCTGCAGCGACGCGGCCACGATAGGGATGACCCCGTCGGCGCGGCGGACGACCGCCTGGGCGAGAGAGGCCGCGATGAGCAGCACCCAGACCGAGGCCACCGCTCCCTGCAGAGGGATCCGACCTCTCAGCTGGGCTCCGGCCCCCCGCCAGGCGAGAACCCATGGCGCCAAAGCGAGAATCAGCTGCCCGGTGCGCAGCCCCTGGCCGGCGATGACCCCAAAGTCCAAAAGAGCGGCGACGCCCACCCCGAGGGCCAGGATGATCAAGGCGGCCGCAGCCCCTTGAGCGTTGCCCGGCTCCGCCTGAACGGCCGCCGTCACCACTCCCCCGTGTTCGCCATCGAAACCCATGGCTCGGCGGGGGGCTGAGCCTCGCCCCGCTGCAGAAGCTCGACCGATATCTGGTCGGGACTTCGAACAAAGGCCATCCGTCCATCTCTCGGCGGACGGAGGATAGTGACCCCACCTTCCTGAAGTCGACGACATAGACCGTAGATGTCATCCACTGCGAAGGCGAGATGACCGAAGTTCCGCCCCCCCGGGTAGGGCTCCGCTTGATCCCAGTTATAGGTCAGTTCGATTTCGGGTTCTCCAGGCGCCGTGGCCAGGAATACTAGGGTAAATCGCCCGGACTCCACCTCTTTGCGGCGGATCTCCTGCAGCCCCAGCTTGTCTACGAAGAAGTCCAGAGCGGCATCGAGATCCCTCACCCGAACCATCGTGTGGAGAAACTTCATGGGCGAGCCTTACCGCCGCCCAACCTCCACGGTCCACTTTCTCGCAGAGCCTTCGAGAGCATGGTATTACGGTATGCCGGTCCATGGACGCCTCGAGCCGATCCCCCGACTGGCTCGTCCGCCTCGAGTCCGGACGGCTCGTCTCTTTTCGTGAGTTGACCACCCTCCAGAAATGGATCGTGGAAGGTCGCATCGGACGGGACGATGCCATCTCCCGAGACGGCCGGACCTGGAAACGCCTGGGCAGCATTGGCGAGCTCGATTCGTTCTTCACGGTCTACGAACGGGCCAAGCGGCGGCGGCAGGGCACGGCGACGGACGGCGAAGCCCCGCCCCGCTCGATCTCCAACTCGACCTCCGTAGCTCGTATGGCCGCCATTCGCGCGCTCCCTCGCCGCGCCTCCAGCTCCGACGCCGGCGCCAAGACGCCGCTGCATCGCCCGACTCCCACGAGCTCGCCCTCGCAACTCCCCCGCCCGAAGGCCCCGCCGGGGCTCACCCGCTCCGAGCCCAGCGCTCTCCCGCCCCGGGTTCCGCGCGCCCCGTCGAACGTGCAAGGCCCGCCTCGCCCCGGCATCTCGGGCGTGTACGGCGCCGGCTTGGCCGTCCCCCGCCGCGCCTCCGCCCCTCCCGGTCAGGGCCCCGCGGCGGGTCTGCCGCCCGAGCCGAGCCTCTCCCCCGCGCCCATCCCGGAGCTCAGCCACAGCGGCGAACCGCTCGCCCACGCGCTCAGATCGCCCGCGGTCGCCCCCGCCGCGTTCCCCAGCGCCCTGCCTGCCGACCCCGCCTTCACCGGCCATCTCTCTTTCGTCGGCCCCGCGCCCCCCGCACGGACGCCCACCCAAGTGCGCCTCCTCGGCGCCCTCGCCCTCCTCGCGGCCATGCTGCTGGGGGTGGTGGTGGGCCTGGCTCTCGCTCGAGTGGGCCTCACCGGGCTCGGGGTCGGCACCCCGTACGACCCGGTCCCGCAGGTGACGCAGGCGCGAGCGGCGATGGCCCTGGACACGCCCTCGGGCCGCTCCCGAGCCAAGCAGCTTCTCAAGTTGGCCTCCGAAGCCGCCCCCGAGCATCCGCAGGTACTTTTGGCGGAGGCGGAGCTGCTGTTGAGGGCGGCCGGTTCCGAGTTTCGTCAGGCGGACGAGGACGAGGCGGAGTCCGAGCGCCTCGATGGGGAGCTCGAGACGTGGCGGAGCACCATTCGAGCCTCGAGAGGGCTGGGCGGCCGGGCCTCGTTGCCCCCGCGTCCCGAGGTCGCCGACCCCGAGCTCTTTCGGCGGCAGGCCCGCGTCACCCGCGAGCGCGCGGGGCGAAAACTCGACCGCGCCGAGAAGGTTCTGGATCAGGCCGCGCAGGCGAAGGCCGACCCAGAGGAGCTGTACCTACCCCAGGCCCGCCTCGCTCTCGCGCGCGGGGACCTGCAGACCGCCGAGCAGCTCCTCGGTCGCGTCGATCCCGGACGCGGCGAGCAGGCCTTCCTTCGATCGCGATTGTCCGCCGCGAGGGGCGACAAGGACGCCCAGATCGCAGCCCTTCGGCGCACCGTCGAGCTCGACGCCGCCCATCTCCGGGCCCGGGTCGAGCTGGCCGAGCTGGATATCGAGGCGGGACGAGTCAGTCAGGCCTCCCGCCTCCTGTCCCGGGTGCTCGAGGATGCCCCCGACCATCTCCAGGCTCAGGCGCTGCAGGCCCGGCTCGAAAAGCGCACCGTAAAGGTCGAGCGCAAGCGCACTCCCAAGACCCGCACCCGAAGCTACGATGAGTGGATGGCGCTCGGAGCCCGAGCCGACGAAGCGCGGCGTGCCGACCGCGCGCTCAACGCCTACAGTCGAGCCACCGCTCTGGCCCCCATCCGAGCGGACGGCCATCTCGGACGGGCGGACGCTCTCCGAAGACTGGGCCGCACCGAGGCAGCGGCGGATGCGTACCGGCGCTTCCTCTTTTTGGCCCGGGCCGACCACCCCGAACGAACGCGCGTCAAGAGCGCGCTGGACGCGCTCAGGGCGGCAGAAGTGACGACGACGACGGCGACGGTAGCTGAGCGCTGACCCTCATCACCAGACGCGGTACAGGGCCTTCATGGCCATCGACGCCGACGAGGTCCGTCGCATCGCCCGGCTCGCCCACCTCGAGCTCCCCGAGGGTTCGTCTTCGGAGCTCTTCGACGAGGCGACCCTGAACGCGCTGGCGCGAGATCTCGATCGCATCCTGGAGCACGTCCGGGACCTCTCGGAGGTCGACGTCGAAGGCGTTCCCCCCACCGCCCACGGAGTCCCGATACCCACCCGGCTTCGATCCGACGAGGCCGGGCCCACTCTGACTCCGGACGAGGCCCTGGGCGGCGCGCCCGCTCGGGACGGGGATGCGTTCTCCGTCCCCAAGGTGATCGAGTGAGCGGGGGGCGACCATGAGCTGGGCGGACGCAACCCTCGCCCGAGCCTCGAAGGCGCTCGGACGCGACGAGGTGCAACCCTCGGTGCTGCTCGAGACCTGCCTCGAGCGCATCCAGAGCCAGAAGGATCTCCACGCCTTCTTGCATGTGGCGGCGGACGAAGCGCGTTCCGCCGCCGAGGCCTCCGATCGCCGCCAGCGCGAGGGCAAGCGCCTGGGGCCTCTGGACGGGATACCCGTGGCGCTGAAGGATGTGCTGGTCACTCAGGACATGCCCACCACGGCCGCCTCGAAGATCCTCGAGGGCTGGCGCTCGCCCTATGACGGCGCCATGGCCCGTCGGCTCCGGGACGCCGGCGCGGTGCTCGTAGGCAAGACGAACCTCGACGAGTTCGCCATGGGGTCGTCCAACGAACAGTCGGCCCGGGGACCCACCCGCAACCCTTGGGATCCTCTTCGAGTGCCCGGGGGCTCCTCGGGCGGCTCGGCAGTGGCCGTCGCCTCGGGCCAAGCGTTGGGGAGTCTCGGCACCGACACCGGCGGTTCGATTCGCCAGCCTGCCTCCTTTTGCGGAGTCTATGGCCTCAAGCCCACCTACGGCCGCGTCTCGAGAGCGGGGGTGGTGGCCTTCGCCTCATCCTTGGACCAGGTGGGACCGTTTGGTCGAAGCGCTGAAGACCTCGCCCTCCTCATGAACGCCATCTCGGGCTTCGACCCCGAGGACAGCACCTCGATAGATCGCCCCTCACCGGACCATCTCGAACACCTCGACACGGACGTGGAAGGCCTTCGCGTGGGCCTCCCCGAGGAATACTTCGGCGAAGGTGTGATGGCCGAGGTCTCGAGCTGCGTCAGGGATGGGGTGGCCGCGCTCGAGCGGGCCGGGGCGGTCGTCACTCCGGTGAGTTTGCCTCACACCCGACTGGCCCTCTCCACCTACTACGTACTGTGCACCGCCGAAGCGTCGAGCAATCTGGCCCGCTACGACGGGGTCCGGTACGGCTTTCGCGCGGAGGCCTCCGAGCTTCGAGAGATGTACGCGAGGAGCCGCTTCGAGGGGTTTGGGACCGAGGTCCGACGCCGAATCATCCTCGGGACCTACGTCCTCTCCGCGGGGTACCGCGAGGCCTATTACGACCGTGCGCAGCGCGTCCGCACTCTGATTCGAAGAGACTTCGAGGAGGTTTTCGAGAAGGTCGATTGCCTTGCAAGCCCTGTGGCGCCGACCCCCGCCTTCCGGATCGGCGACAAGGTCGACGACCCCCTCACGATGTACGCGGCCGACGTCCTGACTCTGGCCGTCAACCTGGCCGGTATTCCCGGCCTGTCCATCCCCGTGGGCTTCTCCTCAGAGGGTCTCCCGATCGGACTTCAACTCATGGGTCGGTGGTTCGAAGAGCCCCAGCTCCTTCGCGTCGCGGCCGCCCTCGAGAGGGCGTCGGATGCTCACCAGCGCCGTCCCCCCACCTGACCCCCGCCCCGAACGCTCAACCCGCCCGGCGGTACTACGCGGCCGGATAGGTGTCTTTGGCATCGTCCGGCATGCCGGAGAACACCCGAATGACATCCTCGAGGATGAGATAGAGGGACGGGACGAGCACCAAGATGACGACGGTCGAGAACATGACCCCGAAAGCGAGGCTGATGGCCATCGGGATGAGAAACCTAGCCTGCACGGAGGTCTCGAGAATCATGGGCACGAGCCCGAAGAAGGTGGTGAGGGAGGTGAGAAGGATGGGCCTAAACCTCCGCATCCCCGCCAAGCGCACGGCGTCAAAGGAGCTGTGTCCCTCGTCGCGGAAGGCGTTGGCCGCGTACACCAGCACCAAAGAGTCGTTCACCACGATGCCCGAGGTGGCCACGATACCCATGATGGAGATCAGGCTGAGGTCGTAGCCCATGATGAGATGTCCGCCGACGGCCCCGATGAGCCCGAAGGGGATGGCCGACATCACGACCACAGGCTGCAGGTAACTTCGGAAGGGAATGGCGAGGAGGGCAAAGATGGCCAGGAGCGCCAGCGGAAAGCCGGTGGCGAGGGCTCCCAAGGCATCCGATTGATTTCTCCGCTCTCCCTCGAAGCTGTACGAAAGACCGGAGTAGCGGGCCTGGACCCGAGGAAGAATCTCCGTGCGAAGCGAGGCGAGCACCTCCCCGGCATTCCCCTTGCCCGGCTCGATGTCCGCCGTCACCGGCACCACCCGGCGCCCCTCGGCTCGCTTGATGGTGGTGTACGCGAAGCCCCGTTCAATATGCGCGGCTTCCACGAGAGCCACCTCCCCCCCCTCGGGGGTGCGCAGGATGAACCTCTCGATCGCGTACTCGGAGGCCCGATCCGAGTCGGGAAGGCGCACCATGACCCGGACCTCGTCCCGGCCGCGCTGCTGGCGAAGCGCCTCGGCTCCGTAGAAGGCGGCCCGGACCTGACGGCCCACGTCCTCGGCCGTCAGGCCGAGACTCTGCCCCAGAGGAGTGAGGGTGAAGTCGAGCTGGGGCTTTCCTCGCGAGAAGCCGTCGTCGATGTCCTTGACGCCGTTGTAGGTGCCAAGAGCAGCCGCAACCTCCTGGGCAGCCTCCTCGAGCACCTTGATGTCATCGTGCGCGAGCTCGACCTCGAGGGCCGCTCCCGCCCCCGGCCCCGTCGAGTAGCGGAAGGTGAGCGACTCGAGACCGGGAATCTCCCCCACCCGATCTCGCCAGGCATTGACGAACTCGGTGGCCGAGAAGTCTCGCTGGTCGCTGGGTACGAGATACACCTGAACGCCCGAAAGGTGGCTTCCCGTGGTGGCTCCTCCCCCGCTCGAGGGACCGAAACCCTCGCCGAAAGCCTGACCGACCAAGGTGAAGATGCCGTCCGTCAGGCGCTCCCCGCCAAGATCCTCGATGGTCTCCTTGGCCGTCAGCTCGAGACGTTCCTTGACGGCCTCAGCCTCCGCGATGGGCACCCCGAACTGCAGCTTCGCCTGCGCTGAGATCCGGTCTGAGTCCGTCTTGGGAAGAAACGTGAAGGGCAGGCGACCACTGGCCAGGAAGCCGAGCGTGGCGACGAACAGCGCCCCTCCGATCGCAGCCACGAGATACCTCTGTGAGAGCGCCACCGAAACCGCCGGTCGGTATAGGTTCTGAATGAAGTTCTCCAGCCACACCGAGAATCGGCGCTGCGGCGCCTCTAGCCACTGAATCAGCCGGCCCTTGGGCGGGTCCGGGTCGTCCTCCCCGATATCGGGCAAGGGCTGGCGTACCTTCGGGTCGAAGGGCCAAAGGAAGAACCGACGCAGCGCGCTGAAGAACCGACCGCGATGCCCAAGGTGAGCGGGGAGGACATAGAGTGACTCGACAAGGGAGATGGCGAGCACGCAGATGACCACAGACGGGATGACTCGGAAGAACTTCCCGGAGGTGCCCGGCACGAAGAGCAGAGGCGAGAAGGCGGCGATGGTCGTCAGGACCGAGAAGGTCACCGGGCCGGAGATCTGCTTGGCTCCAGAGATGGCGGCGCTCATCCGCCCCATTCCGCGCTCCCGCATCTCATAGATGTTCTCGCCCACCACGATGGCGTCGTCGCCCACGATGCCGAGGGTAATGATGAACGCGAAAAGGCTGATCATATTGATGGATACGTCGAGCACCGGCATCAGGAGCAGGGAGCCCGCGAAGGAGATCGGGATCCCCATCGTCACCCAGAAGGCCAGCCGGATGTTCAGGAACAGGCCCAGCACCGCCAGTACCAGGACGAGCCCCAGGGCCGCATTGCGGGCGAGCAGATCGACGCGGTCCTGATACATCATCGACGCGTCGTTCAAGGTCGACAGCTCGATGCCGGGAGGGAGCAGAGCGTCTTCGGTAGCCCGCTTCACGTATTTCTTGGCGACCGTCGCCACCGAAACCGGGGTTTCATCCCCACTTCGGTACACGTTGACGAGCACGGCCCGTTCTCCGTCGAAGGTTGCCGCCGTATCGTTATCCTCGAACCCATCCCTTACCGTGGCGATCATTCCCAAGGTCACTTGGGTGCCGTCCGCAGTGCTGATCATCGGCAACGTCTCGAACTCGACTCCGAGGTCTCGACGCTCCGCGGTGCGGACGAGGATCTCTCCCGCCGCGGTCTCCACCGCGCCCCCCGGGAGCTCCACTGCGAGGGCCCTTACCCTGGCGGCGATCTGAGGCAGAGTGAGGCCGTATCGACGCAGGTCATCCTGAGATACCTCGATGGAAATCTCCCGGGGCCGGGTCCCGGAGAGCTCGACGTAGGTAATATCTGGAGAGAGGAGGAGGTCGTCCTTCACGTCCTCGGCCACCTGCCGAAGCGCCTCCTCGGAAGCGTCGCCGTAGACCGCGATCGCGATCACCTCGCGGCGATTGCTGATGAGACTGACCGTTTCCTCCTCGGCCTCCTCCGGGAAGGAGGTGATGCGATCGACAGCACTCTTGACGTCCGCGAGGGCCTTGTTGGGGTCGGTACCCAACTCCAGCTCTACGGTGACCCCCGCCGCACCCTCGGCCGCCGAGGCGGTGAGGCGTTTGACGCCGTCGAGCGAACGCACCTGCTCCTCGATGGCGAGGATGATGCCCTGCTCGACCTCGGCGGGGCTGGCCCCGGGATACGGGACGCCGATACTGATCACATCGAGGTCGAACTCGGGAAAGACCTCCTGCTTCACCGTCGATCCGATCATCCATCCCCCGACGATCAGACCGAGCATCAAGAGGTTGGAGGCCACGGCGTTCTGAGCCATCCACGCGATGGGCCCGCTCGGAGCCCGTCGTTCTCGCCGGTCCTGCATCAGCGAGCCTCCGCGGTTTTAGAGCTGCCGTCCTCGATCCGAAGCGCCATCCCCGGCACCGGGGCCGGGATACGTGAAGTGATCACGACCGCGTCCTGACCGAGTCCGCCGCGCACGAAGACCTCGTCGAGCGCGCGGTGAACCACGGAAACTTCGCGAATCGCGAGCTTTCCGCCTTCCACCAGCCACACCTTGCCATCCTCGTGGAGGGCGAGGCGAGGCAGCACGTAGACGTCTTCGAGAGGCTCGCCCTCGATGCGAACGCTCACCACGCTTCCGAGGAGAAGCGGCACCGTGGTGTCGAGATCGAGGGGGTTATCGACCTGAACCAGGACCTGAGCCATCTTGCCCTTGGGGTCGAGGTCGCCCAAAACCCGGAGCACCCTTCCCTCCACGTCGATGTTCTGGCCCCCGCCGAGGGACTGTCGAACACGTACCCTAGACCCTCCCGTACCGTCGGGAGCCGGCAGCTGGAGGAAGCCCAGATCTCCGAGCGGCAGGCTCACCTGCACCCAGAAAGCGGCCGTCCCGACCAAGGTCATGATGGAAGCGTTGGGCTGCACGAGCTGTCCGAGGTCGACGGACTCCTCCTTGACGAAGGCGTCGAAGGGGGCTCTCAAGGTGGTCCGCCCGAGGTCGACCTGGGCTCGCTCGAGGGCGCTGCGGGCCGCCTCGAGCTCAGCCTGAGCTTTCACGAGATGGGGCTTTCGAAGGGCCAGCGTGGCGTCTGCCTCGCCTTCCGTCGAACTCTCGAGGAGATCCCACTCGCGCTTGGCCACCCGTTGACGCCCACGCTCTACGGCGAGCTCGAACTCGGCCCGAGCCAGCGCCGCCTTCTGCTGCTCGACGGACGCCCGGTAGTTTCGAGCGTCGATTCGCACCAGCAACTCCCCTTTACGGACACGGCCGCCGGGGACGACGTTGTCGGAGATGTGACGCACCACGCCGCTGACCTCGGGCTGAAGCCGCACCTCGCGCGCGGCCACCAGGGTGCCGAGGGCTTCGATCTCGGCGCGCCGGGACTCGGCGCTCAAGGTGATGACCTCCACCCGCGGCGGCAACGCGGACGCGGATTTCCGGGGCGCGGCGGGCTTGGTGAAGATGAACCCGGCCGCCACGAGGACACCGAGAACGAGAGTCAGGATGGGAGCGACGATGCGCGGCAAACTGTTCATGAGGCTTCCTTTCGTGGGGCGGAGGCAAGATTCGAGGCCCAGCGACCACCGAGGGCCCGGCAGAGCTGAACGCGTAGCGACAGGCGCTGACGCTCGGCGGCCACCAGCCGTTGCTCTGAGTTTTGGAGGGTCTGGAGGGCAGTCAGGACAGGGAGATAGTCGGAGAGGCCGTTTCGGTAGCGGGTGCGCGCTTCCTTGAGGGTAGCCTGGGCGAGCTCAACTTGCTTTTGGATTTCGATCAGCAACTCATCCTGCCGCGCCTCCCGAACCAGAGCATCCTCGACCTCTCGGAAGGCGGTCAGCACCGTCTTGCCGTAGTTGGCGAGGTTCTCCTTCATCTGAGCCTCGACTCGCTTCTGCTCATAGTGGAGACGAACCTGGTCCGTGAGCGGCACCACGAGGTTGGCGGCCAGGTTGTAGAAGAAGTTCTCGAGGATACCTTGGGTGAGATTGAAGCCGTTGCTCCCTCCCGACGCGGAGAGCGTGAGCCGCGGGAACCGGGCCGCGATGGCGGTGGCGATGCGATGGTCGGCGGCCACCACCCGGGCCTGTGCGGAGCGGACGTCAGGGCGAGCGAGGAGGAGCTCGGCCGGCAACCCCACGTCGGGAGCGGCCGGGAGCTCCGGAAGGTCGACCCGAGCCACCGCGACGGAGCCGGGAACCCGGCCCAGGAGCAGCGCCAACTGGTGCTCGAGCACACCCAGGTTGGCTTTCACGGGAGGAATCGAAGCCTCGACCGAAGCGGCTTGCTGGCGCTGCTGAAACACGTCGAGGGCTGATGAGATCCCCTGGCGAAAGCGCAGCTCCACCAGCTCGAGGAAAGTTCGATTGACCTCGAGCTGGTCCTCCAGGAGTGCGAGGGTAGCCCGCTGCTCAATGACCTGAAGCCAGGTATCGACGACGTTCGACGACACGGTCACATACATCGTGGCGAGGTCGTCTCGACTCGCGCGAAGGTCAGAGTTGGCGGCGTTTCGAGTGCCGTTGATCCTTCCCCAGAGGTCCAGCTCGTAGCTCAAGGTGGCCTGCGGGGTGAGCGCCGACTGCTCGAAGCTCTGCGGCCCCGTTCCGAAGTTGATGACCTGTTGGCCGTTCGAGACTCGAGCTTGGACGTCCACCGTGGGGATGAAGGCGGAGACCGCTACGCCGGCGCTGGCGGCGGCGGCGGCGAGGCGTGCGTAGGCCGCATCCAGATCCAGGTTTTTCTCGAAGGCGGTCTCGACCAGGCGGTCGAGCTCCGGATCCGCAAAGGACCGCCACCACCCCTCGTCCAAACGAGGACGCTCGGCGGCCGGCTCGGAGGAAGCGCTGAAGCGCTCGGGCACGCTGACCGGAGGCGGCGGCTCCGAGGGCACGGAGTGGATGATCCCGCATCCACTGGTGGCCGCAGCCGCGGCCAGGACGATTTTTGAGTGTCTACTCATGTTCTCCTCGGAGGCCGGGCGCGGCCCCGCTCAGGACGAGATCCACTACGCTCCGCGCGAAGCTGGTGGCTGCCATCGGCTGGCGTTCGTGAATGCCAATGACCTCGTAGAAAGCAAAGTTGTGGGTCGAGCCGATCAGCACCCGAGCAATGATCTCGGGGTCCACCTCCCGGAGACGACCGGCTCGTTGCTGGGCCTCGAGATGAGCGCTGAGAGCTCTCAGAATGACCAGCGGCATGGGCTGCTCGCCCTCGACGCAGCGCAGGGCCTCGAAAGGGTCACGCTCGGGTCCGCCGCTATGAGCCCACAGCATCATCATGCGAGGGAGCAGCTCGCGAAACATCGTGACGAGGCGAAGCACGACCTTCTCGAGCGCCTCCTCGATGGTCCCCTCCGCAAGGAGGCGGCCGAGCTCCTCGGCGATGCGGACGTCGGGCAGGCCGAGGGCCTCACGAAAAAGCGCCTCTTTCGTCGAAAAACGCTTGAAAATGGAGCCCTCACTCACCCCGGCAGCGCGCGCGATGGTGGCGGTGGAGGCGCTCGCCCCTTCCCTGAGAAAGATCTCGCGGGCGACTTCGAGAATCTGGTCTCGGTTGATGCTTTGGGGACGGCCCACGATTCGTGAGCAACCACTCACGAACGCCTATGGCAAGAGGTACTAGGACTCCGTGTCTTTTAGGCCGGGGTCATGGATATCCGCCGTCAGGGAGAGGGTGCCGGTGCTCGCTTCGAAGGGGACGAGCCCCAGGGCCCCGCTCGGAGGCAGTCGCCCGCGCATCCGCTCCAGGGCTCGAGCGACCTGTCTTCTGAACTCCCGACCCCCGTCGCTGCGCATCAGCTCCCCGAGGCGCTGCGCGGTCTCAGGGGTGACGGCGTGGGCGGCGGCCGCCTCCACAGCCGCCCTTCGGACCTCGGTTCGGCCGTCGTCGAGCCGCGCTCGGACCTCGACCTCGTCGGTCAACAGGCCGCCCAGGGCCCGCACCGCGGCGGCCGCGACGGCATCCCGGGGATCGTCCAGGGCCGCCAGGACGTCCGCCCTGGCGACTTCGCCCCGCCGCTCCCCGATCCTCTCGAGGGCGTGCACGGCGACCTCGGAGCAAGGGTCTCGGACGAGGCCTCGCCAGACCTCCGCGGCTCGCGGCCAGCGCTCGAGCGCCCACAGCGCGTCGATACGTAGCCACGGCCGCACCGCGGCGCTCTCGGCGAGCGCCCGCACGGCGTCGGGGGCTACGTCCTCTCCGCCGGCGAGGAGCGCTTCGGCCGCCCCAGACTTCACCCGGACCTCAGGATCTTCCAAGGCCACCCGGAGAAGCCGAGCGTTCACGTCGAAGGACGCAGCCGGGAGTGTGTCCACCAGGTCCCGGACCGCGTCCGCCATGGGCTCCGGCCGCAGGTCGGCCAGGTCGAGGTCGAAGCTGAGGCCCCGAGGTCCAAAACCGAGCCGATGGACCCCTACGCCCATCAGGGTCATCGCCAGCTCGCGGACCGGAGCGTCCAGGATCGCCCGGACCGACCTCGGGTCCGGGCCTTCAGGGACGAGCATCCGGTCAAAGGCGGGATCCCCCATCCAGGGGAGGCCGTCCTGACGGCGCCGATGAAGGTGCACCCGCACGCCTGTGGCCAAGGTCACATAAAGCAGGCCTCCGCGACGACGCCGACCCAGCGTCGCGGGGTGGGTCCCGACCGTCACCCGCTGAGGCGCGCGACGCCCCGCGCGGAGCCACCGGAGCGCGTGCGCGAGAGCCACGCTTTCACGGTGGCGCCCGCTCCTCCCAACGAGCAAGTCGATCTTGCGCAGAGCGCCGGTGCGTTTCGTCTCGACACGGTGCGCGGCCGCCTAACCTCGTGGAGGGGACCGTCGAGGCCCGCGAAGCGCTCCGAGCATCTCGCTCGACGCAATACCCCTTGCGCGACCGCAGCGTCCGCGCTCCGAGCCCGTGAAAGGCCCTATAAAGACTATTGACGAGACGATGGCGGCCCGCTACCACGCCCCGGGTCTGGAGATGTGGCCGAGTCTGGCTGAAGGCGCTTGATTCGAAATCAAGTATACCGGCAACGGTATCGGGGGTTCGAATCCCTCCATCTCCGCGTCTAACCCTCATTCGCGGGTCGAGGAGGCACGCGACAGGCAACCGCGGGGTTTCGACAAGCCGAGCGCGGGGGTTGACTCCGACGCCTCGATTAGGTTGGAGCGTCGGGCAGGCCGAACGGAATGGACATGAACGAGAGCTTGGGTCGATTCATCGAGGAATCCGCCGCCGACCATATGCCGGCCGCCGCTGCGACACTGCTCGAGCTGCTCGAGTCGGATGAGGTCGAGCCGCTCGCCCAACCTGGCGACTCCGTCATGGCGGAAGAAGTGGCCGAGCAGCTGGAGCAACGTCTGGACAAGATCAAGCGCCGGTCAGACAAGTTGCCCGAGGGCGTGGCCCTCATCGAGGACGCCATCGCCCACCTCCGCGCCAACGACGGCATCGAGGTCGAGCCCTGGTCCTACGAGGACAGCAACGGGGTTCGCTGGTACGTCCTGGCCTCCTCCGACGAGGAGGACGTGGTGGCGTGCTACACCACCGCACCCTTTATCGAAGCGGACATCTGAGACTCCCGCTAGAGGTCGAAGATCTTCCCAGGGTTGAGGATACCGTGGGGGTCGACGGCCTTCTTGACCGACCGCAACAGAGCTAGCTCGGCGGCGCTTCGTGAAAACGGCAGCGCCGCTTTCTTCAAAAGCCCGACCCCGTGTTCGGCCGACACGCTCCCCGCGTGCTCTCGAATCATCTCGAAGAGCACCGCGTCGGTCTCGTGCACCCGAGCCAAGAACGACTCCTGGGCCATGCCGTCTGGCTTCATGATGTTGACGTGCAGGTTGCCATCTCCGACGTGTCCGAACAGGTACACGCCGAAATCTGGGTAGCGCTCGGCCAACGTGGCTTCGAGGTCGACCGTAAACTGGGCCAGGCGGCTCACGGGAAGAGCGACGTCGTTTTTGTGCACGAAGCCCTTCTTGCTCAGGGACTCGCTGATCCGTTCGCGGAAGGACCACAGCCGAGCCGCATCCGCCGTCGATGCGGACAGGACCCCATCGACGACCAGCTCGTCCTCGAAGAGCTGGCCTAACCACCCCTCGGAGGCTTCGGCCAGGTTCGCCCCGGGCCCGGCCTCCAGCTCCACCAGGAGGTAGGCCGGGTAGCGCTGGGGAAACGGTGCGGAGCCCCCAGACTCCTCGAGCACGACCCCCAGACAAGCGTCAGAGAAGTACTCGAAGGCCTGGAGCTCGAGGGGGTCCTCGGCCCGGGCCCGCCCGAACACCTCGAGGACGGTGGGAAGGTCTTGGACGGCCAGCAACGCAACCTGCGTCGCCCGAGGGAGAGGACACAGCTTGAGGGTGGCGTGGGTAATCACGCCGAGGGTGCCCTCGGAGCCGATGAAGAGCTGCCGGAGGTCGACCCCGGTGTTGTTCTTCTCCAGAGCGCCGTTGAGCTGCACCACCTCGCCGTTGGGGAGCACCACCTCGAGCCCCAAGACCCACTGGCGGGTGAGGCCGTAGCGAACCACGCGCACCCCCCCTGCGTTGGTGGAGATGTTGCCTCCGACCTGGCTCGACCCTGAAGAGGCGAAGTCGATGGGCCAGGTGAGCCCGTGGGGGGCGCAGTGCTCGTGGACGGCGGCGGTGATGGCCCCGGCGCCCACCCGCACGGTCCGGGCGACCGGGTCGACCGGGCCGAGCTCACGGAGCCGATCCAGGCTGACCACCACCTCTCCCCTGGCCGCCACCGCCCCGCCCGCGAGGCCGGTCCGGCCGCCGGACGGCACCACCGCCACCTGATGCTCGGTGGCCCATCGGAGGATGGCCGCCACCTCCTCGGTCGTTCGCGGCAGAACCACGAGCGCAGGATTAGGGGTGTGAACGCGGGTCCAGTCTCTTCCGTAAGCGGCCTTGTCCTCGGGATCGTCGAGGCGAGCTTCCGGAGGCAGGAGATTCTCGAGGGCCACCCGCGCGGAGGCGGAGAGCATCAGCCCTCCTTCCGCACCTGGACGCTGAGGTAGTTCGGGAGCCCGATCTGCTCGATCTGGTCGAGCTGAGCCTCGAGCCAGTCTACGTGTTCCTCCTCGGAGACGAGGATCTCCTCGAGGAGGGCTCGAGAGCCATTATCGGAGAGCTCCACCGCCCTCGCGATGCCCTTTTGGAGGCGCTCCAAGGCCACCTTCTCCAGGTCGAGGTCCAGCTTTAGCTGCTCGGGCACCGTCTCCCCTACGTTTACCTTGTAGAGGCGCTGCAGATTGGGAATGCCCTCGAGGTAGAGGATCCTCGAGATCAGCCGGTCCGCGTGCTTCATCTCGTCGATGGACTCGTGCCGGATGTAGTCGCTGAGGCGGTGGAGACCCCAGTTTTCGCACATCTTGTGGTGAATGAAGTACTGGTTGACGGCCGTAAGCTCGCCGGTCAGCACGTCGTTGAGGATGTCGATGATATCGTCGTGACCCTTCACGCCGCCGCTGAGGCTCCACCGATGACCACGACGGCGCAAGCGTCGTCACACGTCTCGGGGGCCTCTTCGGCGATGATCTCCGCGATCTGACTCCGGCACATCCCGCAGCTGCTGCCCGCCCGGCACGCCTTCCGCACCGCTTTGACCGTGGTCGCACCCTCCCGCACCACCTCGCGGATCTTGCGGCAGGAGACGCCCTTGCACGAGCAGACGATCATCTAGGGCGATGATGAGAATGATTCTCATTGCAGTCAAGAGCCAACGCACGGCTCGGCGAGGTCCGCCCCGCTTTGCGTCAGTACATCCAGGGGAAGCGGCCGAAGCTCTTGGGTCGCTTCTCCAGGAAGGCATCCCGGCCCTCCTTGGCCTCCTCGGTGCCGTAGGCGAGCCGGGTGGCCTCTCCCGCGAAGAGCTGCTGCCCCACCAGGCCGTCGTCGGGCAGGTTAAAGGCGTACTTCAGCATCCGCATCGCGGTGGGGCTCTTGGCGTTAATCTCCTCGGCCCAGTCGAGGGCGACCTTCTCGAGCTGGGCGTGGGGGACCACCTGGTTCACCATGCCCATGGCGTGCGCCTCGGCCGCCGAGTAGTCCCGCCCCAAAAAGAAGATCTCCCGAGCGAACTTCTGGCCTACCTGACGCGCCAACAGCGCGGATCCATAGCCCCCGTCGAAGCTCGCGACGTCCGGGTCGGTCTGCTTGAAGCGCGCGTGCTCTTCGCTGGCGAGGGTCAGATCGCAGACCACATGCAGGCTGTGACCGCCGCCCGCGGCCCAACCCGGCACCACCGCGATGACCACCTTGGGCATGAAGCGAATGAGGCGCTGGACCTCGAGAATGTGAAGACGGCCGAGCTTCGCGGGGTCCACGTTGCGCTCGTCATCGGCGTACTTGTAGCCATCTTCGCCCCGGATGCGCTGGTCTCCGCCCGAACAGAAAGACCACTTCCCGTGGCGCCGAGAAGGGCCGTTCCCGGTGATGAGAACGCAACCCACCTTACTATTCGTGCGCGCATCCTCGAGCGCGGTGTAGAGCTCGTCGACGGTTTGGGGGCGAAAGGCGTTGAGCACATCGGGACGGTCGAAGGCGACCCGCGCCGTCTTTCCGTCCTTGGTGAGGTGGTAGCTGAGGTCCTCGAAGCTGAAGTCGGGGACCTCCTCCCAGCGAGAGGCATCGAAGATGTCGGAGACCATGTCCGCCGGTAGCGCGTGGTCACCCGCGAGCAAAGAGGTTCCGAAGGACGAGGAAGACCATGCTCGGACTCTCGTCCATGCGGCGCCGGAGATAGGCGGTCGCCTCCTCCATATCGGTGGCGAAGGGCACGTACACCCGAATGGGAAGCGCGGGGCCGAGCTCCCCGTTCGCGACCTGAGCGAGCATGCGGTCGCGAGGCACGCCGAGGAGCAGCTGGATCTCGCATCGCTCCGGAGCTGCGGGTGCCACATCGGCTACGAATCGCTCGACGAAGGCGTCATCGTGGGTGGCGAACTCGACCCGAGCCCCGCGCTCGAGCAAGCGAGCAGCGCTGGTGAGGAGGCGCTCTTTCATGGCTCGCTTGTCCGTCAACGCAACCTCCGCGGGCTCCGGATAGATGCCGATCACGAGACGCACCCGCATCCCTTCCGGGATCCGCTCGAGGTCCGACGCGGTGCGGTGCAGTCGGGTCTGAAGGACGGTGCCGACGTCGAAGCCCTCTCGGAAAAACGCGGTGGTCCTCTCGAGCGTGACGTCGGTCCAGCTGCGGTCCTCCATGTCGATGGTGACCGCAACCTCGCGCGCGCGGGCCCGTTCGAGGATGCGTCGGACGGGCCCAAAGGCCGTCTCCGGGGCGTCCACGGTGAAGGCCGAGGGCTTGAGCGATACGGAGGGCCGGGACCCCTCCGAAAAGCGTGGGTCATCGGCGAGGACGTCGATGAGGCGGGTGTAGGTGTGCTCGCTGGTTTGGACCTGCTCAGGGCGGGTCACGCTCTCTCCCAGGAGGTCGAGCGTGGTGAGCATGCCCCGCGCCCTCATGTCGGCGGCGACGTCGAGGGCCGAGGCCATGGTCGCCCCGGCCAGATAGGGGCGAGCGAACACGCGAACGAGCGGGGCGGGGACGAGCTGGGCGAGCATTCGGCGGGAAGATAGGGCAATCGCCGGTCCCGCCAAAGCTCACTCCTCGGGCTCACTCCTCCCAGAGGTCGAGCCCCTCGGGAAGCTCATCGAACTCCGGACCAGAGGCCATCTCCTGCGTGCTCGGAGCCTCCGACGGTCGCTCCGACGGGGCTTCGTCCCCGAGGACCGAGAGCTCCTCCTCGGCGGCCGCACCCTGCGTCTCCTCCCGCCCCGTCCCCTCTTCCGCGGCAGCATCGCCGAGAGGCACCGCCACCGCGGCCAAGCCTTCGCCGTCCGCGACCCGCCGGGCGGCGGCCTCGAGGCGCTTTTCGATACCTTCATCCACCCGGCGGAGGTTGACCCGGGCCTTGACGTAGAAAGGGCTCACCGCGAGGGCATCTTCGAACGCCGCGCGCGCCTCCTCCAGTCGACCGTCCAGCTCGAGCGCGAGACCGAGATTGTTATGGACGTGGTGAGGGACGTCCTCTCCGAAGAGGGCCACCGCGGTGGCCAGATCGTCCGCCGCATCCCGACCTTCCTTTCTATAGATCCGGAGGAGACCACGGTTGTTGTGAATCCACGGGTTGGCGGGGTCCAGCTCGAGCGCCTGGCCGAACGCGATCTCCGCCGCCTCCCACCGACTGGCCGCCATCTCCGCCCGACCGAGCAGGTTCCAGGTGGCCGACTCGCCCGGAGAGCGGGCCACGGCCCGCGCCGCCGCGGCCCGCGCGCCTTCGGCGTCGCCGGTCCCGAGAAAGAGGCGCGCCTCCTCGATGTCGATCGTCGTCTCCTCGGGAGCCAGACGTCGGGCCTCCGCCAAAGCGGCGGTCGCGAGCCCCGTCCGGTCCAGCTCTCGAGCGAGCCGCCCCACTCGAATCAAGACGTCCGGGGTGGCCGGGTTGTGATGGAGGTGACGACGGAGCGCGTCCAGCGCCTTGTCGGGCTCTCCCGTCTCGAGGGCGTCCAGCGCGAGCTCGAGGTGGTCCTCTTCGGCGCTGCCGCCTTCGAGGGCTACGCGAAGCTCGGGAGCCGGCGCGGGCGCGGGCGCCTCCACCTCCTTGGCGAGAGGAACCTCGGGCGTCACCGGCGAAGGCGCCTCGGCCGAGTCCCCGACGGCCCGCACGACGACCTCAGGACGAGGCAACGGCTCAGATGAGGGTCCGCTCGCCCACCATGCCAAGCCCGCGAAGGCGGCGACCGCACACGTCAACCCACCTGCCAGAGGGGCGATCGCGGCAAGGGGATGGATCTTTTTTTGAACCTGATTCGTGGACATCTTTGAGTGCTCCTTTCGAGGCCCCGGGGGGCACGAGAAAGGAGAGTGCAGCCACTGGGCCAACCTGCCCCCCGTCGCCCATTGGTTATTAATTGCAGGCACTTACATCAAAATCCGTGACGGCTCGCACAGAACCACGAGAGGTAGCAGAGCACCCTCCGGCGGGTGTTTTTGACCACGCCCCGCGAGCTCTCGCGGAGGCCGTCTCAAAAAAAGTGACTCGATTCGAGGCACCATCGACTCAAGTCGGAACAGCGGGCGCCGAATGACATGAGCGACACCGGGGCTCGGGAGCCCCGAGTTGGGACCGTCAGAAACAGACCAATACCCAGCATGGAGCCGCTGGGAAGAGCGGCTCGAACCATAGTTCCAAGGAGGAGCTCGAGATGCTCACGATCACAACCAACGTCGCGTCCCTGAATACCCAGCGGTCGCTCGCCAAGAACACCAACGCCCTCGCCTCGACCTTCGAGCGACTGTCCACGGGCCTTCGCATCAACTCCGCGAAAGATGACGCCGCCGGGCTCGCCATCTCGGAGCGCTTTACTTCGCAGATCCGCGGCCTCAACCAGGCCACCCGGAACGCGAACGACGCGATTTCACTGGCTCGCACCGCCGAGAACGCGCTCAGCAACACTACTCAGAACCTGCAGCGGATTCGTGAGCTCGCGGTGCAGGCGGCGAATGACACGAACACCGCTTCGGATCGCGCCGCCCTTCAGGAAGAAGTCGACCAGCTGCTCGAGGAGATCGACCGCATCGCGGTGCAGAGTAACTTCAACGAGCGCAACCTGCTGGACGGCTCCTACACGAACGCGATCTTTCAGGTGGGCGCCTTCGCGAGCGAGACGATTCAGGTTTCGATTCGCTCCGCTCGGGTCTTCAACCTTGGCAACCAGGCTGTCACCACGAGTACGACCGTGACCGGGACCGCCCTGCAGGCCAGCGACGTGACCCTCAACGGCATCGCCGTCCCCGCCACCCAGGCTCAGGACGATACCCTCTCGACGGCCGGCAACGACGCCTCCGCCATCGCGAAGGCGGCCGCGGTGAACAGCACCACCGCTCAGACCGGCGTGGCGGCCGAGGTCGATGACAACATCATCAACCTTGGCGCCGTCACCGCGGATACCTTCGCGATCGGCGACTTCTCCATCAACGGAGTGGACATCGGCGCGCAGACGGTGCTCGCCAACGACAGCAACAACGCCCTCCGCAACGCCATCAACGCGCACTCCAGCACCACCGGAGTGCAGGCGACCCTCGACGCGACCAACAACCTGATCCTCACCGCGGCCGACGGCCGCAACGTGGTCATCGGGGGCGCCAACCCGCAGGGCGCGGGCGGAGCGATGTTCGCGGCCAACCCCGCGGGAACGAGCTACTCGACGATCACCCTCAGCTCGGACGACGACTTCACCATCGCGGGGAACAACGTCGCCCGCGCGGGCCTCACCGCCGGCCCGGTGACCGTCAACACCGCTGTCAACGTCACGGACGCGAACATCACCACCCAGACCGGGGCCAGCGACACCATCAGCTTGATGGACGTCGCGATTCGGCAGGTGTCGGACGAGCAAGCTCGCCTCGGGGCCATCCTGAATCGCCTCGACGCCGCGGTCTCCAGCCTCTCTTCGACCTCCGAGAACATCTCGGCGGCGCGAAGCCGGGTCCGAGACGCGGACTTCGCCGCCGAGACGGCCATGTTCTCGAAGAACCAGATTCTCCAGCAGGCCTCGACGGCGATGCTTGCCCAGGCCAACGTGTCCGGTCAGATCGCCCTCACCCTGCTCGGCGGCTGACGGTCCGAGAGGCGGGTCGCGCGCTCCCGCAAGCGGCCCGCCACCAACACCCACCCTCCGAGCACCACCAGGGCGGCCCCCAAACCACGGGCACCATCCAAGGGCTCATCGAGCACGAGATACGCGGCCACGTGGGTACACACCACGGCGAGGTATCCGACCGCGCTCACCAGGGCCGCGGTTTCCACCGCGTAGGCGCGCGTCATGAAGAGTTGACCGAGCCCCCCGGAGAGACCAGCCGCGAACATCCACACCATGCCCTGGGCGTCCGGCCACCGTCCGTCGAAGAGCGCGACGATGCCGAGCGCCACCCCGGCGATCACCCCGAAGTGAATGGCCACCGCCTCGGGGCTCTCGGTGGGTCCCAGCCGCCGGAGGTTGAGCATGGCGAAGGCCCCGAAGACGGCCCCCAAAAAGGCGATGACGGCGAGCTCGCCGGAGGTCTGAAAGCTCGGTCGCACCAACACGATGATGCCGAGGAAAGCGACCGGGACGGCCATGTACACGGTCGACGGAGGTCGCTCACGAAGAAGCCAGGCGGCCAAGACCGCGATCAGGATCGGCCCCGTCGCGCGGAGCGTAGCGATGTCCCCGAGCGCAATGTCCGGGGAAGCCATCGTGTAAAAAGAGCACGTCATGCCCCCGAGGCCGCACAGGGACCGCAGCCACGCCACGCGCTGGTTCTCGACGCGCAAGGCATGACCGGCGGCACGCGCCACCAGATAGGCGACCGCCACCCCCACCCAGGCGCGCACCGAAGCAGCGGCGGCCCAGGAGGCGTGTCCTGCGGCCAGTCGGGCAAACACCGACATCGCCGAGAAGAGCACCGAAGCCAGGGCCATCCACGCCATTCCGGTCATCGACTCGGCGCGTTACGGTGGGGGCTCCCGAACGGCAACCTCGGACCGACCGCACCCCTCACGTGAGGTCTGGGCGGAGCCTCGGTTTCTGCGGTATGGCCCCCGGATGCGCGCCTATCTCGACCTCGTCGAAGCCGTGCTCTCACGCGGCGCACGCAAGCCGAACCGGACCGGCATCGACACCATCTCGCTCTTCAACTTCAACTACGAGATCGATGTAGGGGATGGATTTCCGCTGCTCACCACCAAGGAGATCAGCTGGAAGAACATCGTCGTAGAGAACCTGTGGTTCCTCTCCGGACGGACCGACATCGGCCTTCTCAAGAAGCACGGGTGTAAGTTTTGGGACCCTTGGGCGGACGCGGACGGGAAAGTACCGAGCGCCTACGGCAGCTTCTGGCGGCACTTTCCCACCCCCGAAGGGGGCCGGGACCAGGTGCGCTGGGTGGCCGAAGAGCTCCGTCGAAACCCGAACAGCCGACGCCTCCTCGTGAGCGCCTGGGCTCCGGGCAACGCTCATGACAGCGCGCTGCCCCCTTGCCATGCGCTCTGGGCGCTCAACGTTCAGGGGGGACCCGACGGACGCCCCCAGCTGAATCTTCACTTGACCCAGCGCAGCGCCGACGTAGCGCTCGGGGTGCCCTACAACATCGCCGGCTACGCCTTCTTGCTCCACCTCTTCGCCCGCATCGCGGACCTCCCGGTGGGGCGCTTCGCCCATTCGATCATCGACGCCCACATCTACACCGCCAAGCCCGACGGCTCGATGGCGGAGTACGACCACGTCCCCGGCCTCCGTACCCAACTGGAGCGCGCCCCGCGTGCCCTCCCCCATCTCACCATCGACCCCTCCATCCGCACCCTGGAGGACGTTGAGCAGCTGATCGACGAGGACACCGAGACCTTGAAGGCCAGGGCGGGGTGGGGGTCGTAGCCCTCGAGACGAAAGGCGGACAGCAAGGTCTCGGTGTCCTCGTCGATCAGCTGCTCAACGTCCTCC
>JBCBRU010000005.1:0-44439 GCA_039819565.1 Myxococcota bacterium
GGCGGATTCCGTTCCTCAACGTGGGCATCCGAAATCGGAGCGCCGAGAATCTACTTCAACATGCCCGGGTGTGGGACGACGGACCCAACCCTCTCGGAACGCCGACCTACACCCCGAATGACGTCTTTCGGTCCATCTTTGGACGCCTCCCTACCCAGAGCGCGGAGGAGGTTGCGAGCGAGACCGCGGCCGATGCGAGCATTCTCGACGCGGTCGTCGACCAGTATCGGTACTACGCAAGCGACGCCGCGGGCCTCTCGATGGCTTCTCGCCGTCGTCTATCGGACCATCTCGATCAGATACGCAGCCTCGAGGTGGCGATGGGCGGCCTCGAGCTGATGGGCTGCGAAGCCCCCGAGCTCCCCGCGGACACCGTCCTTACTTCCATCGAAGACGGGGTTCCCCGGGGTCCGGAGCGGAGCCACGTGTCGCACTACATCCGGCAGTTCAACGTCATCGCGGATCTCTTCGTGCTCGCGATGCGCTGCGATCTGAGCCGTTTCGGACACGTCCTCATCTTTCCCCTCGCCGCCCACGGACATTTCAGCGACCGGTACCGCTCCTTCGACGGGAGTGTCGTGGACTTCGACCGGCTCCGACAAAGCGCTGCGGACCTCAACCGTCACGGGGACTGGCACAATACGAACCATGCCCTTCCTCGTCACTCAGGGGAGGCGCGGGGAAGGGCGCTGGAGCTGGCGGGTGCGTATCGCCAGGTCGGGTTGGACATGCTCCATCGCCTGCTGGCCGGTCTCGACGCGCCCGAGAGCATCGAGGCCAATGGGAGGACGATTCTGGAAAACGCCCTCTTCTTCGCGGTGTCGGAGCTCGGAACGAACCATCAAGGCGACAGCATCTTTCATGCCCTCGGGCCAGCCCGCGGCACGTTCCGAACCGGTCTCATCGATGTGCCTGAGGGGGCCACGACCCGCCAGTTCTACGAAACCGTACTTGCCGCTTACGGCGCTCCGCCGGTGGACCCCGCCTACGCCTTCGGTCCGGGCGGAACCGTGCACGGAGTCACCCGATGAATCGCTGCGTTCTCGGCGTCACGACCCTTCTCAGTCTCTCTTCGAGCGGGTGTCCGGGGCCTCTCGTCGCCCCCACCGCCGAAGTCGAGTCGGAGCCAGAATCACCGCCTGATGCGCCCTCGAGGACCCCCGAGATCCCCGTGGCCCGAGTGCCCTCTGGCCCGACCGCGTGCACGGATACGAGTGCGGGCAACGCGCCGGAGCTGGCTCGTCGGCTGACCGCGCAGGAGTACTACGCCACCGTCACCGCCGCGGTGGGCGTGGAGGGAGACCTCGAGCTGCTGGCTCGGGAGGCTCGGATTCAAGGGCACACCAACGACTACGGAACCCTGATTCCCGCCCAACAGACGGTGGTCGGGCTCGCCGAGTTCGGAGCGGATCTCGCCGAGCGCTTGCTCAGCGCGGATCGCGCTTGGCTCGGACACCCTCCCTGCGCGATCGGCGCCTCCGACTGCGTCGAGGTCTGGGTATCAGAAGTGGCCGAAGCTCTCTTTCGGCGCCCCCTCTTGGCCCTCGAGGCGCGCAGTTTCGGGGAGCTGTTCGACAGGCTCGCGGCGGAAGGACGGAGCGCGGACCAGGCCGCGGTGGGAACCCTCAGGGCGCTCCTCATGTCCCCACAGGCCATCTATCGCTTGGAGGCCCCCGGAGAGACTCAAGTGACCCCGCTGGAGATGGCGAGCCGATTGTCCTTTTTCGTCACCGGGGCTGGTCCCGATGCGACCTTGCGGGAAGCGGCGCGGTCCGGAGCTCTCGAAAGCTCTCAGCAGATCGAGGCCCAGGTCAGGAGACTGGTCAGGACCCCGGCCGCCCGCTCCGCCCTCGACCAACTCACCTATGGGTGGCTCCACCTCAATACTCTGGAGACCCTCACGCCTACCGGGGACGAGGAGTTCGACGCGGAGATCGTCCGGAGCGCCCAGGATCTCGTCCAGGCGGTTTGGCTCGAAGATGAGGCGCCCCTGCGCGACGTCTTCTCGGCGGACTTCATCGTGCCTGCGTCCGCGCGGGCAGCGCGCCAGCTCCGTGCCGAAGACGCAACCCCGGGACAGCGCTACGCCACGGGTGAGGACCCTCTCCGGGCCGGTCTACTCACGGAGCCGGCCGTTTTGGCCGGCACGGGAGGGGATGGCTTCCCTCTCATTCATCGAGCTTTGTTCATCTACAAAGACGTGCTCTGCCGCGTGGTCCCCGACCCACCGGAGGGGGTGACCGACGCGCAACCCGGGAGCCCCACCGCCAGTCGCCGGGAGAAAGCGGAGAGCCGTGCGCAGTCCCCCGCCTGCGCCGGATGTCATCAGGCTTTCGATCCTCTCGCGTACGCGCTCGAGCCCTTTTCGTTCAGCGGGGAACACCATGAGGTGGACGAGTTCGGCCATCCCACTCGTACCGATGGAGCGTTCGTAGATGCCGAGGGCGTCTCCCGCGCGTACCAAACCCCGGCCGAGTTCGCGCAGCTGTTGGCCAGCGACCGTCGCGTCGACCCCTGCATCTTGAGACGTATCGTGCGCAGCGCCTGGGGCCGCGCCTTGGACGGCAACGACGCTTGCGCTCTCACTCAGATCCAAGAGCGCTTCGAGCAGCTGGGCTCGTCCTATACCGCCGCCCTGATCGCGGTCGCTACCCACGCCAGCTTCGCCATCAAAGGCCGCTGAGCGCGCTCCAGAACTCGCCGTGCCGGCCCGCTCGGGCCGGCCTTTCCCTCACAATAGGGAAGTCAACGAAATCTGCCGGAGGCTCCACTGGATCTCGGGGGCATCGAGGCTCTCGAGCCAAGCTTCGAAGCTCCTCCGGCTCCAGGTCGGTTCGTGGGCGCGAAATAGATCGAGGAGCAAGCTTCGCTCGACCGCTTTTCGCGTCCAGCCCAGCGCAACCGCGCGACGAAAGGGCCAGGGGCCGTCCGCTTCTCCCCGGAGCACCATGAGGGTCCAGGTATTCGTGGCCTCGTCGTAGTCACCCACGACGGTCTCGGGGACCAGCAAGTCCTCGGAGAGAAACGAGGGGGGCGGGGTCTTGGAGTCACCTTCCTTCTTCATGATGGCTCGCCTCAGGAAGAAGGTGTGGCCTGAGAGGAGAAACGGGTCTTGGCAGCGTCCGTCTCACGTCACCTCGAATACTGATTGATGTTCAGTTGGTATCAGCTGGGCGCGAAATGTGGGCTTCGGTGCAACCGAAGCGGGTCTCGGGCGTACCCTTGAAATGGCTCTGAATCGACGCGGCTTCCTCTCGGCCTCGGCCGCCGGCGCAGCCGTGGTCGCGTCCAAGCCCGGCCCCACGGCGGCCGCCCCGGGGCGGACCCACGTCGGCGCACTGCGGACCGTCCTGGAGCAGGGTGAGCTGCGAGCTCAATACCCCGACCCCTCCTCGCCGATCGTGGTCGTGGCGCTGTCGGAGCCGGTCGAGGGCGGCCTAGGACCCGGACGCAACGTCGTCGCCTACTCCCTCCTCTGCACGCATCGTGGGTGCACGGTGGCCTTCCGAGGGGACCGTCTCGTGTGTCCCTGTCACTTCTCCGTGTTCGACCCGGCCCGGGGAGGGGCATGCGAGCAGGGCCCCGCCAGCACCGGCCTGCCCAGGGTCCGGCTCGAGATCGACGACGACGAGCAACTCTACGCCGCCGGCATCGAGGGCATCCTTTGGGGTCGGAGGGAAGGTCGATGACGCGGAGCCGCAGCCGTCTACCCCTGCCCCCGGCCCATGCCGAGCGCTTCGAGACCGTATGCCCCTTCTGTTCGGTGGGCTGCGGCTACACCGCCTTTCGTTGGCCGTCCCCGCGGTACGGCGGCCCCGCCCCCCAGCGCAACGCTCTCGGGGTGGACTATAGAGTCCCGCAAGCCCCCCTGACGGGTCGGCCCTATACGGAGTCAATGTACGCCGAAATCCGGCACCGGGGGCGGCCCCATCGCCTCGCGCTCGTCCCCAGTGACGCCTCTCCCGTCAACCGAGCATGCGACCACTCCAGCCGTGGAGGAAGCCGGGCGCAGAGCACCTATGCGCCCCAGAGATCGACGCACACCCGCCTTACGCGACCTCAACTCAGGGTCGGAGAGACTTGGGTCGACCTCGAGTGGCGAGAAGCAGAAGCCCTCCTCGCGGAAGTCCTTGCGAACGTCATCGACGACCATGGTGCGGACGCGGTGGCGGCAAAGACTTTCGACCACGGCGGAGGAGGGGGTGGATTCGAGAACAACTTCGCGGTGGGGCGGCTCCTCTTCGAAGCGATCGGTACCCAGAGCGTCTCTATCCACAACCGACCAGGCTACAACTCAGAAGTTTGGGGAAGTCGAGATCGGGGCGTTCACGAGCTCAACGCCTCGCTCGAGGATGCGCGGCTGGCCGACACCCTGGTCCTATGGGGAGCCAACCCCTTCGAGACCGCGACGGTGTTGTTCACCTCTCACCTCCTGCCCAACCTGAGGGGCGAGACCGCGTCGGAAAAGCAGCTTGCCTTCGGCGACGAAGCTCGACCGCCCACGCGGGTGGTGTTGATCGATCCTCGACGCACCGCCACCGTCGTGGCGAGCGAAGCCGCGGCGCCCGGGCGCGTGCTTCACCTCAGACCTCGCCTCGGGACGGACGTGGTGCTCGCCGACGCCCTGGCCCGAGTCGTTTACGAAGAGGGCTGGTCCGACCGTAGCTTCATCGAAGCGCGTACGGATCCGGAGAGTTTCGAGAGCTACAGGAGGAAGAGTCTTCGACTGGATGTGCCGTACGCTCGCGTCCTGGCCGAGGCCAGTCGCTTCACCGAGAT
Source organism: Myxococcota bacterium (assembly GCA_039819565.1). Taxonomy (GTDB): domain Bacteria; phylum Myxococcota; class Kuafuiibacteriia; order Kuafuiibacteriales; family Kuafuiibacteriaceae; genus JAHQVK01. Next base: position 4,780 of record JBCBRU010000005.1, read on the forward strand.
CCCGATCGCGTTGATCGTGACCGCGGCACGCTGGATGGCCGAACCCAAGTCGGCCACAACCCGACGACGTACGCTCACCTACTACGAGAAAGGCGTCATCTGGAACCACCGCAACTTGGACACCGTGGCGGCCGTGGTTCAGCTCTCAGCCCTCGCGGGCAACCTGGGACGGCCGGGGACCGGGTGCAGCCGGCAGGGAGGTCATCAGGAGGGCTACGTCCGCCCCCCCTACCCCGGTCCGAGGCCTCCGCCCAACGTGGATGCGTGGCTGGCGCGCGGAGGCGGACGGCTTTTCTGGGTCATGGGCTCGAACCCCTTTCTTTCGACCCCTGGCGCAACCGAGTTTGCGCGATCCATGACCGAACGAGTCCGCCGCGTCGACCACGCACTGACGAGCGCCGGCGCCTCGAAGAGCTCCCGAGCCAAGCGCATCCGAGAAGCCCTTTCGAGCGGCGACGGTCTCTTCATGGTCGTCTCCGAGCTCTACCCAACGGCGACCGCCAAAGCCGCTCACCTCATCCTGCCCGCGGCGGGTTGGGGAGAGATGGACCTGACGTCGATCAGCTGCCACGGCCGTCTCCTCCGACTCTACTCGGCGTTCATGGATCCACCCGGGGAGGCTCGTCCGGATTGGGCTATCGCCGCAGGCGTGGCCCGCGCCGTCCGCAAGCTCTACCTAAAACGAGGCCGAACGAAGGACGCTCGACGATTCGCAGGCTTTGACTGGAAGGAGGCCGAGGACGTCTTCCTTGCCGGCGGGGAGACTTTTCCGGACAATCGCGTGGACGCCAGCGGGGGCGACCAACTTCCCGCTGAGTGCTACCGAGGTGTCACCTACGATCGGCTCCGCGAGCTCGGTCAGACAGGGATACCGACCCCCGTAAGACAGGACCCCAAGAGCGGCGAGCTAGTGGGCACCGTCCGACGCTACACCCACCGATTCAACACCTCGGACGGTCGCTTCCGCTGGCACGGTTCGGCGCCTTGGGACGGCCATCCCGCTGCAGTCGAAAAGTACCTTTCGGGAACGCGCGCGAGAAAGCACCCCTTCTGGCTCACGAACGGCCGCACTCAAAGGTGGTGGCAAACCGGTTTTCACGATGCCCTCGACGAGGACAAGAGGGCCAGCGTCCCCTATCCTTTCGTGGAGGTTCATCCCGAAGACGCTCGAGAGCTCCGCATCGAGACCGGGGATCTCGTGGCCCTCTTTAACGAAGAGGGAAGAGAGACCTTCCAGGCGCGCATCGCCCACTCGACGAAGCGCGGGGTGCTCTTCGCACTCCAGTACCACGCTCGAGGTTCGAGCAATGCCCTGGTCTCGACAAGCGCCGTGGATCCGACCACCACCATCCCCTACTACAAAGGTACGCGGGTCGGTCTGTCTCGACTTTCGACCCGTCCTGACGCCAAGCCCTCGAAGATCGCCCCCAACGTCCTAGAGTAACGGACATCGCCCGAGAAGGTTGGGCCTCGAGCCTCAGTGCGCTCTCTCGTCGACGGCCTGACGGGCAATTTCGACGTCGGTCAGCGCGCGTCCATAGACCCGCAGTCCGTCGATGGCGCCGTCGAGTCCGCGGTTCCCCAGCCCGACGGGCTGGCTACCGACGCCGACGTTCACCGAACGCGCAGAGAGGGCTCCGGTCTTGGCCTCCGCCCGGTCGAGGACTCCGTCGATGTACAGCCGGATGAAGGCCCCGTCGAAGGTCATCGCCACGTGATGCCAGGCGCCGAGATCGACCTGACCATGGCTCAACACGGTGCTCGTCCGCCCCCCGGTGCGAATGCGCGCCCGAAGGCGTCCCTGCCCGAAGCCCAGCATCCAGTCGTGCGAGTGGGTCGACAGCCCCGAGGTCTTCGAGATGATGCGTGCTTCCTCCCGCTCCTTTCCTTCGAAGCTCTCCGGCTTGACCCAGGCCGAGATGGTGATGGTCGAGCCCACGTCGAAAGGCGGGAAGGTGGCGCCAGGATCGGAGCCAGAGAAGGTGCACGCCCCCCCGCTCCCGTCGGGAGTGTCGCCGGTTCGGCCCACGTGACCACGGAGGGCAGCGCCAAGCCCTCCGCGCTCGTCCACCAGCCCCGAAGCTCCCTGGTCGTCGCAGGACAAGGCAAACTTCAGATCTGGATCCGCCGCCGGGGAGCCGTCCCGGGTGAAGCTGTAGAGGAGGTTTCTGGCGTCCTCCAGGCGTGCCTCGTCGCAGAGGGGCACGGCCTGAAGGTCCGGGTTCATGCCCTCCACGCGCTCCCGGAGGCGGCAGCGCGCGCCGTCCACCGACCACGCCGCCTCGAGCACGAAGCCGGGAGGGGTCTGCGCTTGGCGGTCCGTGGACAGAACCACCTCCACGCCGTTCGTGGTCCCCGCCGCTCCGGTCCCCCCAAAGTCGGCCCGGAGGGCCCGCACGCAAGCCTCATGCAGGTTGAGCACCGTGTCCCCCTCCATCTGGAACTTCCAGGGCTTGAAGCCCATCTCGTAGCACTTGGCCACGGAGCTGTCCGCGCAGGCGAAGAAGAAGCCGGTCTCGTCTCGCCAGCCCGCGGCGCCCCGAGCGCCGGGCTGGAGGTCCCAGGTGCCCGGGAGCGCGATGGCGGGCTGGTCGCCGCACAGGGGCTGCCAGGTGCTGCCGTCTTTCACCGAGACCTCGTAGTGGAGGAGATCTTGGTCTCCGGACTCCGAGCGTCGGACATCGTCGATACGGACCATCTGCAGGGCACCGTCGACGTCCACGCTCATGAGCTCGGTGCCGATCACCCGACGTCCGGCCAGCGAGCGCCCATCCACCAGGGTGACCCCGAGCGAGGAGCCGAGGATCGAAGACCCGTTGGGCCCGATGCCCCACGTCGGCTGGAGCTTGTCGTCCAACATATAGTTGGTCCTAAAAAACATCTGCTCGTCGAACACGTAGGCGCTGACCAACGTCGTTTTCGTCCCGGTCAGACTGAGAAAGTCCGAGCTCCGGGTGAGACTCGACGTCGTCAGCTCGACTTCGGGGGCTTCTCCCGCGTCGCACGCGATCACGAAGCCGAAAAGGGCGAGAGCCCAAGCACGGTGAGTCATCACCAGAGCGGTGAGCAAGAGCGATACCAACGCGCGCACTAGCGTTCGTGGGCCTGGGAATCCGGCTCCGGGCCGAAGGTGCCGGCCGATTATGCTCGGGGGCGGGGCGAGGTTCTCAATCGCTCCCCCCCTCGCCGCGACGAGAGGGGGAGAGGCGAGGTCAGGGAGCGTCGGTGATGCGGACCCGTCCGATACGCGCACCTACATCGTTGATGATGAAGTCGCTCGTAAACCGGAAGTGAAGCTGGACCACCTGACCCGCGAACGGGGCCAGCGAGAAGGTATAGGTCTGCAGGGGCCCGGCACCGCTCTGGAAGAGCAAGGTGGTCTGCGTGCCGCTCTCGTCGACGACGAAAACCTCGACGAAGTCGAAGAAGGCTTCCGTGAAGTATTCGAGGTCGAAGTCCAGAGTTGGGTTCGACAGCGAGCTGATGTCGAGGATGGCCAGCGCCGTGCTGTCCGTGTTGTCGGCGTAGGTGGGATTATACCCGAGCTGCAGGAAGGGCGGAACGAGGTTCCAGCCGTTCTCGGGGGGGCTCGCGTTGGTGATGATGAAGGGCTCCGTGTTGGTAGCGGTGGCGAAGTTGACCTCGAAGCCCGCCGAGCCGATCGGCACCGGGCGGGGCGCGATGAAGATCTGCTTACGGAGGTTCCAGAGGCGCTCGCCGCTCCCGTTGAGCCCTTCGAAGGTCACGTTGCTAAACGAGCCGGTGGCCAGATCCGAGAAGTCGAACTCGACCAGCTTCTCCCGACGCCCCGCGCGGACCCGCTGCGTCTCGACCACCTGACCGTTGATGGTCACGCGGACGTCGCGGGTGCTCTGGGTGTAGAGCCCGTAGAACTGGTCGTTCTCCTCCAGGGTCACGTTGAAGGACGCTTCGAGAGGCCGCACCGCGGGACGATAGATCCGCTTGCGGGCCTCTCGACGAAGGAGCCGAGTGACCTCGAGGAGCTGGTCCTCGTCGCCGTTGTTGAGGTCTTCGACGTTGCGGCTGAGATCGAGGTCTGCGGCGCATCCGAAGTCCTCGATGATGGTGTTGTTGGCGTCGAAGCGCACGGACTGACGCCACGAGGTGCGCATCCGGTGATCGCCAGGGAGCGGGCTGAAGACCGTCGGCGAGATGAAGGCGAAGAGACTGTGCTCGATGACGTTCGCACCACCGGCGCCGGTCAAGCCGTCCTGACCGAAGACCAGGGCCTGTCCGTTGTCCTTCATGGAGCAGGTGAAGAGGTCCGTCGCCGAGTAGCTGCGCCCGTTCATGAGCACCGCTACGGGCCGGTCGTAGGCCTGTCCGAACTGGTTCGCCTGCTCGAGAGAGGTGAAGGGGACCGTCTCCGCGTAGGTGTTTCCCGTACCCTCGGCCGCGAAGATCGAGTCGAAGAAGTCAGTTCCGAAGATGTTGAAGATCTGCCCGGCAAAGATGCTCCGGTTGAGATCCACGTTGAGGAGGCGAGCTTCGATGACGTCGGCGTCGTTGCGGCCGAAGAGCTGGGGAAGGGTATCCGCGTAAATGATGGAACCGCCGCCGTTGTCCCGAACGTCGACGATGAGACCGTCGGTGTCCTCGAGCTCGCCGAGGAGCAGGTCGCGGATCAGCGCGAGGGCCGCAGCGTCGCCCAGCGCGGGGACGAAGGACGAGATGCGAATGTATCCGAACTGCCCGTTCGGGTTGTGGATGCGACCGTAGGTGATGGTCGAGTCGGCGGTGGGGAGGTTGGGATAGGGCGACTGCGGACGAAGCTCGGGATGGGCGTCCAGGAAGCGCTGGCGAGCCTTCTCATAGAGGTCCTCGCCGCTGGAGAGGGCCTGCTGGAGCGCGCGGCGGTCCGAGTAGTCGGGCGCCTGGAAGTCGACTCCACCGGCCTGAGTCGCGGAGCCCTCCGAGGTCCCCACCGACTCGAGCGGCGGACCGAAGTACTCGGTGATCCACGGGAGCGTGATCGTATAGGGATGCACACCTTCCTCGTCGGGCTGGAAGGTCAGCTCGACGGTATCCGTCGGCGGTACCAGGTGAAGGAACTGTGTAACAAATGTAAACTCGTCGATAGCTCGGACGAAGCCTCCAAACTCATTGGCCCCCTGGGAGGTCTCCTGCTGCTGAGCCACCGCGTCCGCGATCGGCAGACCGCCGTAGCGGATGAGCTTGTCGCCGATGACCGGCACACGCTGATTGGGAGCGTACTGAGCGAAGAGGTCCGGGCTCACCGCGGACACGCGAGCTTCGAAGCGGTCGCCCCCCATTTGAGTACGCGCGAGGCTAAAGGGCAGGAAGTTCTGCCAAAAACGATACGGCGAAGGGAAGATGTAGTTCAGGTGGAGATCGCGCTGGGCCGCAAAGATGCGGTAGAGACGCTCCTCCAGCTCGGCCACCGAGATGCTGTCGACGTCCTTGAGGACATTGGCCACCGCCGGAACGGGATCGACGACGCCGGGGTAGAAGTCCTGTTTTTCGAAACGGTGAACGTAGATGTCCACCATCTTTTGAGCTTCCTGGACCAAGCTGCGCTTTTCCTCGGGCGTCAGGTTGGGGAAGACGATCTGGTTTCGGACCTGCGACAGGGGCGCGGTCAGGGTTTGGGCAGCAGCTCGAGTCGGGGCGAAGGCGATGAAGCCAGCCACGACGAGATAGCGAAGAGAACTAATCACGTAGGGAACCCACTTTCTATGACCCATTCAGTTGGGATGGGGACGGTTTGGACGCCAAGGGATCTCGAAGACCCAAGGGCGTATTCTGAAAGTCTGCCCGACCGGGCAGCATTTCAATCCCCTAAGTTGGGGAGTCACGCGATTGCCACACTTACCCGCGGCCGAGAGACGAACCCACGACGCACAGAAGAGCACATTGACTTCGGGGGAAACGCGCTCTTGAGCTTGACGAAAGTGTGACGGTGCTCAAACACGCCAAATCGTGAGCAGCCGACACGAATTTCAGGCCGAGGTGAAACAGCTCCTCGACCTCATGATTCACTCCCTCTACTCCCATAAGGAGGTCTTCCTGAGGGAGCTCGTCTCCAACGCTTCGGACGCCCTGGACCGGCGCCGCTTCGAGGGTCTGACCAACGAAGAGGTAGCCACCGACGCCGAGCTGGTGATTCGACTAGAGCCGAATCGAGCCGAGCGCACCCTGACCATCCATGACAACGGCATTGGGATGAGCCGCGACGAGGTGGTCGAAAACCTCGGCACCATCGCGCGCTCCGGGACCAAGGAGTTCGTGAAGGCGGCCAAGGCCGCCCAGGACGGGGGCCCGGATCTCATCGGACAGTTCGGCGTGGGTTTCTACTCGAGCTTCATGGTCGCAGACGAGGTGACGGTCGTCACACGTCGAGCGGGAGAAGAGAGGGGAACCCGCTGGAGCTCCACCGCGGACGGAAGCTACGAGATCGGTGACGCGGACCGCGACTCGGCCGGGACCTCGATTGTCCTCAAGCTGAAGGAGGCTTCTGAGGATGAAGGTCTCGAAGACTTCGCCGACGAGTACGCTCTGCGCAGGGTGATCAAGAAGTACTCGGACTTCGTCAGCTATCCCATCAAGATGGAGGTCACCCGGACCCGCCCCGGAGAGAACGAGGGCGACGCCCCCACCATCGAGACGAACGACGAGCAGCTAAACTCCCAGACCGCGATTTGGGCACGTCCCAAAGACGAGGTCACGGCCGAGGAACATGAGCAGTTCTATCGGCATATCGCCCACGACTGGTCGGCTCCGGCTTCCCACGTCAGCCTCCGCATCGAGGGGACCTTCGAGGCGCAGGGCCTTCTCTACATCCCCTCCCAGGCGCCCTTCGATCTGTACCACCCGGAGATGAAGCGCGGCATTCAGCTGTACGTGCGGCGCGTTTTCATCATGGACGAGGCAAAGGAGCTGGCCCCGAGCTGGCTGCGCTTCGTGAAGGGGGTGGTCGACGCCCAAGACCTCGACCTCAACGTGTCTCGGGAGATGCTCCAGCAGAGCCGGCAGATCCGGGCCATCCGCAAGCAGATCGTCAAGAAGATCCTCGACGAGCTGCAGCGGCTGCTCAAGGACGAGCGAGAGAAGTACACGGAGCTTTGGGGGCACTTCGGGCCGGTCGTCAAAGAGGGTTTGCTCCAGGGAGATGAGAAGGACCAAGGTCGCATCCTGGACATCACTCTGGCCCCCTCCACCAAGGAGGCCAGCACGACCCTCGCGGAGTACGTCGAGCGCATGCCCGAGGGCCAAGAGGCGATCTACTATCTCGTCGGCCCCAACCTCGACGCGGTGAAGCGGTCGCCCCACCTCGAGGCTTTCGCCGCCAAGGGCTACGAGGTGCTGTTCTTTACGGACAACATCGACGAGATCTGGCTCGAGCGAGCCCCGAGCTTTCAGGAGAAGAAGTTCGTTTCCATCGGACACGGCGAAGTCGACCTCGACGCGGGCGCCGACGAGACCGAAAAGGCCGAGAAGGAAGAAGCCCGCAAGTCTCAGGAGAAAGAGCTCTCGGGCCTCCTCACCAAGCTCCGCGCCCATCTCCAAGAGGACGTCAAAGAGGTCCGCCTGTCGACCCGCCTCACCAGCTCACCCGTCTGCCTCGTAGGCGACGAGGGAGACATGTCCCCTCAGCTCGAGAAGCTGATGGGCCAGCTCGGCAAGGAGGTCCCCAAAGTGAAGCGAATCCTGGAGCTGAACCCGGACCACGCCGTCACGTCCCGACTCCAGACCATGTTCGCGGAGAACGAGGGCGACGACCGTCTCGAGGACTACGCCCACCTCCTGTACGGCCAAGCGGTGCTGGCCGAGGGCGGCCAGCTCCCCGACCCCGCCCGCTTCGGAAACCTCGTCGCCAAACTCATGACCACATGAGTCCCTAGGAGCCGGGCCGCCTCGTCGCTCGAGGCTCAGGCTTCCGTGGGCCCCGAGCACACGGAGACCCGGTGGCCGAGCAGCTCTCCGCGCTCGAGGTCATCGACCATCACCTGCGCGACGTCGCCCAGGCTCACCCTCATCGCGGCCGGGCTCGCCAGCTCATCGAGGGAGACGGTCCGCCCCGATGTGGCCGGTCCGTCGTACATGGCCCCCGGACAGGCGAAGGCATGCGGGTGTCCAGTGCTCTGCATGAAGGCCATAGAGGCGAGGTGACCTTTGGTCATGTCGCGAATCCGTTCCCGCGGCATCCCAGGATTCAGCCCAAACGCCCGCATGGCCGGCTCGTCATCCCAGTCCTGCAGCAGCACCTGGCGATGGGTGCCGGGGGCCCACAGGGCCCCGATGCCGCCCACCATGTAGAAGCGTTCGACACCCGCTGCGGCGGCGGACGTGACCGCAGAGGTCGCCAGGTCGAGCGTCGCGTCGCCGGACGCCGGAGAAGTGCAGTTGATCGCGGCCCGAGCCCCGGCCGCGGCGCCCTGGACCGCCCCGCTGTCCAACACGTTGCCCGCTACGACGGTGAGATCGCCAAATCGGGGATCCGTTGCGTCCAGCTTTTGAGGAGAGCGCACGAACGCCACGACCTCGTGTCCGGCATCGACCGCAGCCTTCCACACCCGCTGCCCCAGCCCGCCGTTGGCCCCGAAGACGATGATTCTCATGTAGGGACGGTACGCGGCGCCTCCCCCGCGGTCCACCGGGTGCGTGTCGAGGGAGAGTTCTGCAGGGCAGAGGGGAGCCGTACGTGGGTGCGCGCGTTGGAGGTCCATCGCGGCCGGGGTCCCGGCTGAGTTGCCTGTCGTCCCCCCCTTCGCTAAGTCCGCGGCTCGCAGATGGGGCTCACGATTCGCAAGATCGAGGAGATGGCCCCCGACCAGGCGAGCCTCACCGCGGCCGGAAAACTCAAGAAGCCGAGCAAGTGGCCGGTGCGCGCTACGGACGGCACCCGCTGGGTGTGGGGAGAGTGCCTGGGCTCGGGCGCCAACCCCTATCGCACCGTCGTGGACCTGGAAGACCTCGGCTACAAGTGTACCTGCCCCTCTCGCAAGTTCCCCTGCAAACACGCCCTGAGCCTGATGTGGCAGTACGTGGATGCTCCCGAAGCGTTCTCATCGAGCCCGGTGCCCGAGTGGGTACAGGACTGGCTCGGTCGTCGCCGAAAGAGGTCCGGCGAGCCCGAAGAAGAGACGGCCAAGAAGGGCTCGAGAGCTTCGGCACGGGTGGCCGAGGCGGAGGGCAAGGATAGGCCCCTCGACCCCGAAGCGGCCGCGAAGAAGGCCGCGGCGGCCGCCAAGGCGTCCGAGCGAGCCCGAAAGACCCGACACACCGCCATATTGGGGGGCCTCGAGGAAGTCGACCGGTGGCTGCTCGACGTCCTGGGGCAGGGCCTGGCCAGCTTCGCCAGCTCGATGCACGATCAGTGTCGGACCCTGGCTCGTCGTCTCGTGGACGCCAAAGCGCCGGGCCTCGCAGGTTGGGTGGACCAGCTCCCTGCGGAGCTCCTGAGCCGCTCTCCTGCGGCCCGACCGGGGGCAGCGGTCGAGGCGCTCGGTCAGATTCACCTCCTCACCCAAGCCTACCGCCGCCTCGACGCGCTGCCCGCCCCCCTCGCCGCAGACGTGCGACGACGGGTCGGCATCGCTTCAAAGCGCGAGGACGTGCTCGCCCACCCGGCGTCGCCTCGTCGGGAGGGGATATGGGTCTGCACCGGGGCGCGTACCGTGAACCAGGCGGACGACCTCCAGCGGGTCGAGAGCTGGTGGATCGCGGCCGGGCCTCCCGAGGCTCCCGGGCCCCCCTTCGGTCTGCTCGTGGACTATCACCCGACGTCGGCCGGGCGCATCGTCTCCCCGTTCAGGCCGGGCGACGCGTTCCGCGGGAGCTTCGTCTTCTACCCCTCCGCGTGCCCGTTGCGCGCCCTGATCGCCCACCGAGAAGAAGGAGCCCTCTCCGAGGCGGCGCTCCCTCCGCCGCGCCACACCCTCGCCCAGTGCCTCGCCGACTACCGACAACGACTGGCGCAGCTGCCGTGGCTGGGTCTTTGGCCCGTATCGATAGGTCCCGCGGCCATCGCGTGGGGCGAGTCCGGCCGCGCCGTCCTCACGGACGGTGAGGCGAGCCTTCCGATCAATGCGCAACAGAGCGAAGAGGTGGGACGGCTCGAAGGGCTGGCGATCGAACACGGGATGGGCGTCTGGGATGGCTGGGCGGTCACCCTCTTCTCGGCCGAGACCGTCATCGGACGCTGGGTCGCCACGGAGACGTCGGTGTGAGTCGCCCTCCGGACTTCGAGAGCTTCGTACAGAGCCTGATCCTCGGAACCCACCGTCAGGCCCCGGTTTTGCCGGAGGCTGTCCGACAGACCCTCCCGGACGGCGTCGACGAAGACGCAGCTCTGCTCGGCGCGCTCGCCTTCGCCAGCCAGCGCGCTCGCTTCCTGCGCAGCCCCAAAGTGGTGCCCAAGCCTCCCCCCCGAGACATCGCCGCCCAAGACCTCGTGCCCGACGAAGCCCGGGCGGCGGTCCGGGCCCTCCTCTCCGGTCGAGGGGAGGAGGCGCGCTCGGATTCGGTCCGCTCCACCCTGACCTTCCTTCAGCAATCCGGAAAGCGACTCCACCCCTTCGACCTCAGTCGGATCGAGAGCGCGGCGCGGGCCCACCCCGACCTCCTCCATCCGGCAGACCGAAGAGCGCTGGGACTGGAGAGCCCCCCCGACTCGGACGACTGGACCGATCTCAGTCCGCGCAGCGTTCGACGCCTCTTCACTGACCTTCGCCGGCGAGAACCAGCCCGGGCTCGGGATCTCCTCGAACCCGAGTTCTCTTCTCTGAAGGCGAGCTTGCGTAAAGAGATCATCCAAACCTTCGACAGAAACCTCTCGGAGGCGGACCGGCCGTTTTTGGAATCCTTGGCGGGCGACAAGTCTCGAACGGTACGAGCCGAGGTGGAGTCGATGCTAGGCCGCCTCCCCGGCACCGAAGCCCACGCTCGCCGCCTGGAGCGGCTCGCGGAGGATCTCAGCTTGACGAAGGATGTCTTGCGCAAGACGAGCATCGGCGTGGCCCGAGGGGTTCAGACCCAAACGGTGGTGGAGCGCGCGCGAGGTCTCTCGCTCGTCGACCTTTTGGGCGCGATCAAAATCCCTCGGGCCGATTTCGTGAAGAGTCGGCCCAAGATCGCCGCTCCTTTGCTCTCCACTTTTCTCGAGGGCGCAATGCGCGACGATGACGCCGAAGCCGTCGAGATCCTCCTGCGCCGAGGCGGTACGGACTGGCACTCTTTTCTTCTCGCCGCGGACCCTAGCCTTCCTCTCCCGGTCCTGGCCCGGCACCTTCCCATCGTGCCCGTGATGGCGGACCCTCGACACGTGTGGGCCCTGGTCGAGCTCGTCAGCGACCGTTTCGGAAGTCCGCTCCCCCGCCCGGTAGCGGAGGCCCTGGCCCGCGCTCTCGGCCCCGCTCGACTCACCGGACCGGTGCTCCCTCTCCTCCCCGCCGACGTCCTCGTGGCCCTGGCCGACGCCCAGCCCCCCGATCACCCGCTGCACGAGGAGCCTTGGCTCGTCCTGGCCCGCCTCCTGCCTTCGCCCCCGAGTCCATAGATGTCCAAATCGCAACGACAACCCTCCGAAACCTCATTCGCCGAAGAGCTCGACGCGTTGAGCGCCCAGGACGACCGCGAGCGTCCCCCCGGCTGGCGCTTGAGCCCCCAGGCTGTGGTGACCTTCGTCATGGGTGGAACGCTCAGCGACGGAACCGAGATCCGCGCCAAATACATTGGCAATCGCCGCCTCATTCAGACCGCGGTGGCCACCCTCGCCACCGACCGGGCCCTACTCCTGCTGGGCGTCCCGGGTACGGCCAAGTCTTGGGTGAGCGAGCACATGGCCGCCGCGATCTCGCGGGATAGTCAGCGCATCGTGCAGTGCACGGCGGGCACGGACGAAAACCATCTCCGCTACGGCTGGAACTATGCTCAGCTCCTGGCCCGCGGCCCCTCCCGGGAGGCGCTGGTGTCGACGCCGGTCATGACGGCGATGGAGCAAGGGAAGATCGTACGGCTCGAGGAGCTGACCCGCATGGCCAGTGACGCCCAGGACACGATGATCACCATTTTGTCCGAACGGTCGCTTCCGATTCCCGAGCTCGACGCTACGACCTACGCCGCCGAGGGCTTCAACGTCATCGCCACCGCCAACAACCGGGACCGGGGGGTCAATGACATGTCCTCGGCCCTCAAGCGTCGCTTCAACGTGGTGGTGCTCCCCCTTCCCGACAGCGCCGAGGAGGAGGCGAAGATCGTAGCCCAGCGGGTGTCCGAGCTCGGCACCGGACTGCGGCTCCCCGAGGTCGCGCCCGCCGAAAAGGAGATCGCTCGGGTGGTCACGATCTTTCGCGAGCTGCGGGAGGGACAAACCGTCAACGGCAAGCTCAAGCTCAAGAGCCCGAGCGGAACCCTCTCGGTGGCCGAAGCCATCGCGGTGATGGTGGGGGCTTGGTCGCACGCCGGACACTTCGGAGAAGGCGTGATCGAGGCCGAGTCTCTCGCCGCCAATTTGGTGGGGGCGATCGTCAAAGATCCGGTCCAGGACCGAGTCGTGCTTCAGGAGTACCTGGAAACCGTCGTTCGCGAGCGCAAGGACTGGAAGGACCTCTATCGCGCCATTCGCGAGGTGGTCTGACGGTGGGGAGAGCCTCAGCCAAGGCGGCCCGACTTCATCCCTTCGGGGTCCGGCACCACGGGCCCGGGGGAGCACGCTCTCTCCTGCGCGCCCTGGACGCGCTCGACCCCGAGATGGTCCTGATCGAAGGCCCGGCCGAAGCCACCCCAATGCTCGGCTACGCTCGAGATACGAGCATGGTGCCGCCCGTCGCCCTCCTGACCTACGCCGAGGCACGGCCCAAGCACGCCGTGTTTCACCCCTTCGCGGAGTGGAGCCCCGAGTGGCAGGCCCTCCGCTGGGCGCTCGCGCACGACCGCCCGGTCCGCCTCATCGACCTTCCCGCCACCCACCGCCTCGCGGAGTCGTTGGCGAAGGAAGACGCCGAGAGCGAGGGCGGCGAGGAGGAAGCGGAAGCAAAGGAGGACCCTGCCGAGCCGCCCCCGAGCGAACCCGCGGTCGTCGACGAGACGGGGTCGTGGGTTCGGGCGGACCCGATCGGCGCGCTGGCCGAGGTTGCGGGGTACCAGGACGGCGAGAGCTGGTGGAACCAACTCGTCGAGGAGCACGAGCACGCCCCCGAGATCTTTGGGGCCATCGAGCTGGCCATGACCACCCTCCGCGCTGTGGCCGGGGAGGACGAGGACCTTCACGAGCAACAGCGTGAGGCCCACATGCGGCTCGCGTGTTCCAAAGCTTTGAACGAGACGGCCGGACCGGTGGCGGCGGTGGTCGGGGCGTGGCACGTGCCGGCTCTGAAATCCGGAGCCAAAGCGGCCGACGACCGCGCCCTCCTCAGGGGCCTCCCCAAGACCAAGGTCACGGTCACCTGGGTCCCCTGGACCTATACGCGCCTCGCGCGAGCCTCGGGCTACGGAGCCGGGGTGGTAGCGCCCGGTTGGTACGATCACCTCTGGAGAGCGCGAGGCGAGGGCGTGGTCACCGGATGGCTAGTCAAGGCCGCGAGACTCCTCCGGGCCGCAGGCCTGGATGCATCCACAGCTGCTCTCATCGAAGCAGAGCGTCTCGCCGTGAGCTTGGCCGCCCTCGATGAGGTCGCTCTCCCCGGTCTGGACACGATCACCGAGGCGCTCAAGGCCACCCTATGCGCCGGCGAGGACCTGCCCCTGCGACTCATTCATCGGGAGCTCCACGTGGGTCAGCGCATCGGGGCGGTGGGTGACGCCATCCCCCAAAACCCCCTCGCTCAAGATCTCATCCGGCAGCAGAAGGCGACCCGACTCAAGCCCGAAGCCCTCGAACGGAGCCTCGGCCTCGACCTGCGTTCGGAAAGTGGCCTGGCCCGATCCACCCTCCTCCACCGCCTCTCCCTCCTCCGGGTCGATTGGGGGCACCTCGAGGATGCGGGGGGCTCCCGAGGCACGTTTCGGGAGCGGTGGACCTTACGATGGGACCCCGAGTGCAACGTCGCTCTGGCCGAGAATCTCGTCTACGGAACCACGGTGGAGGCGGCGGCGGCGGGACGCGCGGAGGCTCAGGCTCTGGAGAGTTCGAGCCTCGCCCAACTCTCCGAGCTTGTGCAGTCCTGCTTGCTCTCCGATCTGGACGCAGCGGCGCGCGCTTGTGTCGCCCGCCTCCAGGCCCAAGCCACGGCGGGCGCCGACGTGCCGGGGCTGATGGGGGCCGTCGTGCCTCTGGCCTCGGTGCTCCGCTACGGCACCGCCCGGCGTATCCCCGTCGAGGCCCTGTCGCTTCTGATTCGGAGCTTGGTGGAGCAGGCGGTGGCCGGACTCGTCCACGCGTGCCGCAACCTCGACGACGACGTCGCGGAGGACCTCCGGGCGCAGCTCGAGGCATTCGATCAAGCGCTCGTCATCCTCGACACCGCAACCTACCTCGACCACTTCGACGGAGCCTTGCTCCGGGTCGCGGAAGATCCACAGGCGACCGCCCTCCTTCAGGGGTTCGCAGTCCGGCGCCTTTACGATCGCGCCCGGGTCGACCCCGAAGTGGCGGCGGGCCACCTCGGCCGAGCCTTATCTCCCAGCGTGGACCCGCCCCGAGCGGGAGCCTGGCTCGAGGGCTTCCTCGCGCGCTCCGGGGCGGTGCTCCTCTATGACCCCAAGCTCCTCGAGATCATCGACAGCTGGCTGGTCGAACTCGAGGAGGAGAGTCTCGTGGCCCTCCTTCCCGTGATCCGTCGGGCCTTCTCGACCCTCGAGGGTGCGGATCGTCGCCTCCTCATGGAGCGGCTCCGGGCCGGGCCCGCCGCGCCCGCCCCGGCGGAGACCTCGACCGCCGGAGAAGAGGCGTTTCGCGGGGCGTGGCCTCTGTATCGCGTGATCCTCGGGTGGGAGGAGGCTTCGTGAGTACCTCGGATGACGCCAGCCGCGGCGACGGCCCTGGGGATGAGCGGCTCCGGCGATGGCGGCTCGCACTCGGCACCCGCGAGAGCGGGGCCGGCGGTCTCGATGGCCTTCTGGATGCGGAAGACCTCCGTCGGGACCAGGCCCTAGCTGCCCTCTACGGCGAGGTCGATCTCGATCGACCGCCGGAAGAGAAGCCGCAGATGAAGGACCGCATGAAGGTCGGGCGCGGCCGCTCCCGCCCCGTCGCCGCGCGGTGGCTCGACGACGTGAGAGAGCTGTTCCCCAAGCCCGTCGTCCACGTGATCCAAAAGGATGCCTTCGAGCGCCTGAACCTGAAGTCGCTCCTCACGGATCCCGAGTTCCTGGAGACCGTCGAGCCCGACGTCAACTTGGTGGCTACGCTGGTCAGCTTGCGATCGGTGATCCCGGCCAAAGCCAAGGCGGCCGCGCGCCAGGTCGTGCGGAAGGTCGTGGACGACCTGATGCGGCGCCTCGAACACAAGGTTCAGGACGCGGTTCGGGGGGCCCGAAACCGCACCCATCGGACCCGTCGACCTCGGTTCGACGACATCGACTGGCCTCGCACCCTGCAGGCGAACCTCCGCCACTACCAACCCGAGCATCGCACCGTGGTGCCTGAGACCCTGGTGGGCTTCGGCCGCAAGAAGAAGCGCAGCGAGCTCGACGAGGTGATCCTGTGCGTCGACCAGTCGGGGTCCATGATGACCTCGGTCGTCTACGCTTCGATCTTCTCCGCCGTCCTCGCCTCGATTCCCTCCCTGTCGACGAAGCTCGTGGTCTACGACACCGAGGTGGTGGACCTCAGCGAGGACCTCGCGGACCCCGTTGAGGTCATCTTCGGGGTGCAGCTCGGGGGAGGCAACGACACCCCCAAGGCGCTCGCCTACTGCGAGCAGATCCTCGCCCAGCCCTCCCAGACCCACTTCGTCCTCATCAGCGACCTGTTCGAAGGCGACCTGTCCGCAGACATGCTCGCCCGGCTCCAGAGGCTCGTCGACAACGGGGTGAACCTGATCGTGCTCCTCGCCCTCAACGACGACGGACGCGCCGGCTACGACGAGGAGAACGCCCGGGCCATCGCGGCCATGGGGGCGCCGGTGTTCGCGTGCACCCCCGAGCAGTTCCCAGAGCTCATCGCCTCCGCCCTCAAACGCGAAGATCTGCACGCTTGGGCCGCGCAGTCCGACATCGCCCTCGTCCGCGGGGAGAAGGAGGAGCCTCCCCGTTGACGAAGCTAGGGCGTGCTGGGAAAGACGGAAGGAAGCTCGCCATGGAACGTCCTGTCCTTCGATACGCCCTGGCCGTCGTGGTTGGAAGTCTCGCCGCCCCCCGTGCCGCGGCCCAAACTCCGGCCGGAGTCGACTTCAGATCTGCCGCCGTGACCTTCTCCCCCGTCCGCGCCGCAGCGGGCGAGGGGGTGGACGTCGCGGGGTCGGTGCAGTCTGTGGGGCGGCCCTTCCTGGGCAACGTCGTGGTGGCCATCTATCTCTCCGGCGACGACGCTCTCGACGCTACCGACATCGAGGTCCATCGAGGGTCAGCGTTCATCTCCAGTGCCCTCCCCATCCCCTTCCGAGCCCTGATCTCTACCCCCTCTCTTCCCCCGGGGGACTATTACCTGCTGGTCGTCCCCAACCCGGACGATCAGCCCCCGGAGACGAATCGAGCCAACAACGACGGGGCCTCGGCGACCACGCTTCGCATTGATGGTCCGGATATCGAGGTCACGGATCTGGACTGCGGAACCGTCGCGTACTGGGGCAAGCGCCACCGGTGTCGGATAGGCCTTGGCAACGCAGAGCCGGAGCCGGCCGTCGACTTTCGCTACGCCCACATCATTCAAGATCGGGGGGCTCGGTTGGGCTTTCGCGTCTACCTATCCGAGCCTCTAACCCTCCCCGCGCGGAGCTCACTCGATCGGGTGACCGAGTTTCGGCTCCCCTCCGCGGCGACTTTGACGCAACCTACGTCCTTCTTGGGCATCGCGGACATCCTCGGGGCGGTCGGAGAAACCAACGAGTCCAACAACGTCAGGAGTCAGCCGATCCGCTTCGAGGATCCCCTGCCGGACCTGACGGCTGAGATCCTGAGGGTTCCCGCCGTCGCCGCTCCTTACGAGGAGCTCGAAGTGCAGCGCTTGCTTCGAAACTTCGGCCCGAGCCCCGCGAGCGCTTTCGAATACGCCTACGCGCTCTACACGACGAACCAGCCCGGGAGCATGAGCTATACGCTCTCGACCCTCACCGCATCGCTCCCCTCCGGCTTGGAGTTCGGCGGCTTCGGCGCCAATCCCCAGGCAGACCCCGCCTGGGATGAAGGCCGCGATCGCTTCGTCGTTCCGGGGACGGTGCCCCCGGGCGTGTACTATCTCGGGATCGCGGCCGACCCGAACGCTCTCGTGGCCGAGCTCGACGAGAACAACAACGAAAGTATCGGCCCCAGGATGACCATCGTGCCCCCGGCCGTGACCTTTCTGACCTCGATCCTGCCGGCGGCCGCCGTCGGCGAACCCTATCGCGAGCAAGTACGAGCGCAGGCGAACGGTCCCATCACGTGGTCCATTCTCCGCGGGTCCCTCCCTCGGGGAGTGCTCGCCACCGAGGCCCAGCGGGAGGGCTTTCGGCTGAGCGGAACCCTCGCCGGGGTGCCCACCGAAGTCGGTATCTATCCATTCACGGTCCGGGCCGTCACGCAGGACGGTGCGGGAGACCTCGAGCTGCGCGTCGTCGTGACCGACGGCACCGACGCGTTTTCCGTCCTCGACACCGAACTCCCTCCGGCGTGGGTGGATCGCCCCTATACGGCTTCCCTCACCGCCGTAGGGGGCACCCCGCCCTATCTTTGGCGGCAGGTCGGCCCCCTGCCCAGCGGTTTGACCCTCAAGCCTACCGGGCAGCTCTCCGGTCGCCCCGAGGTGGTCGGAGCCTACCCCGTTTCGGTGCAGGTTTCGGACGCCGCCGGCCAAGTGTCCGGGTGGGGAGCCGTCCTCTCCGTTCGAAACCCCGGCGACACCCTGCGCATCGACGCCGCCGCCCTCCCCGAAGCGGTGATAGGGGAGCCCTATTGCGCGGGACCTCGGGTGGTCCGACTGCAGGCACAGCAAGCGTGGGGAGCCATCCGGTGGTCCGCCCTGGTCGTCCCGGAGGGTATGACGCTCAGCGCCGACGGAGCCCTGTGCGGGACTCCGGAGCGGTTGGGCGTGCTCAATCTGTGGGTACGGGCCACCGACGAGAGCGGGGCCTCGGACGAAGCGCTCCTCTACCTCACGGTGCGCGACCCAGGCACATGCGGCATCGCCACGTTCAGCTTGCCGGCGGCAGTTCTCGGCGAAGACTACCGCGCGGAACTGAGTACCGCCCACTGCCTCCCTCCCCTCCGCTGGTCCATCCAGGATGGTCGCGGGGACCTCCCGAGAGGCCTCACCCTCTCCAGTGAAGGCCTCCTCTTTGGCGTCCCCACCGCGCCCGGCGATTTCGCCTTCGTCGCCGAGCTCTTCGCAGCCGGCGTTCCCCGGCGACGCCAACCTCTGTCGGTGCGGGTGGCGGCGGCCGAGTCACGGGTCGCCCCGGATGGATGCCGGTGCGGTCGACCCTCCCCATCGTCTCGGGGCTGGGGGTGGGGGCTCGCTACCGCCGTCCTGATGCCCCTGATCCGCGGGCGTCGCCGCGCCCGTCGTTCGTCCAAGAGTAAACCCGACCGATCGGACAGACCGTCCGCGTAAGAAATTCGCAGCCCCTCACATAGGTACCTGGGGCTCCGGCCGCTCCGCTCTTGGCGCGGGCCGATGAGCCCCGAGGAAAGACCTATGCTCAACCTAGCTCTTGTATTCGCAGCCACCCTGCCCGCCCAGTTTCCGGGATGTGGGCCCGCTCATGAAGCCGCGCTTCTTCACGTCGTGACCGAGCACCAGCCGGGAGATACCGCCGCCGAACTCGTCGGCGACCTTCTCAGCCACGCGGCAAGCGCGGGCTTCGACGTGGCCGCCAACCCTCTCGCCTACGATACTTTCTTCTATGCGGGCCCGGGCATGTCGAATCCGCACCCGTTCGGTCCCTTGAATCACCCCAGCACCTCCCTCTCCCCACCTACGCGCTCGATGCTGACGCAGATCGAGTCCGCCATCTCGAACGGCCTCCCCGCCGCCCCCGGCCACAGCTACGCTTCCGCCAGTCCTCTCATTGAGAGCCAGCTCCAGACCATCAGCAACGGCCTCCCCTTGGTCAGCGCTTATGAGCAGACCATGGTTATCTGCGCCCTCGACAATGCCTGGACCCAGCTCTTCATCGTGCGCGAGCTCGAGCAGTCGATGAACGCGAGCGGGACGCCGCTCATCTATGCGGACTGGAACGACTTCGTTCGCCGCGGGGTTCGGGGCACCATCGCCGCCGTGGCCCAGAGCGGCGTCAACGGCTCCGAGTCCGCCGGTCAAGACGACATGACGGCCATGGCGTCGACCCTGAGCTCGGTGGCCTGGTCGAGCCACCAGGGCCCCTTCGCAATCTGGACGGGCTATGGCTGGGAGTGGGAAGACGACTTCGAGAAGGTCTTCAAGCAGTCTGTCAAAGAATCGCTCGAGCGTTTGGAAGAGATCCTCGAGCCCCGCCAGGTCGAAGGTCCCATCTCCGGTGAGGTCCCTCCACCCTGGAACGGGGAAGGTTAGGGCGCCGATCGGGGTGTGACCGTTGGGCGCCCAGCACGGCCCGACCGGAGTTAGTCTCCTTCGAAGGCGAGGAGCGACCCGCCGCCGTCGGTCCAACCCACGAAGCGGCCGTCCTTCACCACGAGCACGCAGCCGTGCTCGTCTTCCCAAGGCGGATAGAACTGAACGCCGAAAAGCGCGCTGCGCGCATCGTCCGGGTCGTCCCCGATATAGATGCTGCCTGGGCCCAGCTGGGACCAGGCTTGCTCTGGCCCTCGGATTCCGAAGTAGTCCTGGTTCGACTGACCTTCCGGAGCGCCATAGTCGGTGACGTCGAAACACAGCTGGCAATGGGCCCAGGCGTGAGCCCCCGCCTGGGCTCGGTCCTCATCTCCGTGCGCCGCGAGATGCTCGAGCATACGCGTGAGCTCCGGGAGGGCTTCGAACCCCTCTGCGTCGAGGTCCAACTCGATCGGCTTAGCAAAGGCCGGGGCCCGCACCCGAAAGGTCGCAGGCCCCCTTCCGACCCGCTTGTGCACCTCGCCCGAGAGCTCGGACGGCTCGATCTGGGCAAGGTCTAGACACGGGGCTTCCCGAGCCGGCTCTCGATCGCGGGCCCGCGGCTGCACGATCTCGAAGTATCGGCGGCGGAGCGCGTCCAGACGCTCTGGAGACATCCCATCAAAGATCGACCAGGTCGCCGCGGCTTGGCGGGCCAGCTGCCCCTCATCGAAGGGCTCGGTCCGCCACTGCAGAGAGGCGAGCATGCCGTCCGCGAGGGGGCGATAGGTGGCCTCGAGCGCCGCGTCGTACTCGAAGACGAAACTGGAGAGACACGAAGGCTGAGACGCAGCGAAGCCCCTCATCTCGACAACCTGGCGCGAGGCCGGACGGAAAACGTCCTCCGGGAGTTCCAGCACCGCCGCGATCCGTCCCCCCTCTCCGGCCTTCTCGACGACGGTGAGCTGCCCCTCTTTTTCGAGGTGCCGGCGCCACAAACCCTCCGCGATGGCCTCCGCGGAAGCGCCGGCGTCCAGGCCGAGCCGCTCATCCGCGGCGCGCCCCACGTACAGATTGAGCTCTGCGAAGCTTCGCTCCCCGGGAGCTCGGTCCATGCGCTCCGCCCGTACGAGGGGGCCCATGTGGAGCACCTTCTCGAAGAGCTCCGGGATCTCTATCGTGAAGAGTTCGGTCACGACGCGGGCCATCCTGCGACCCTCAACACACGCGCAGGGCGAACGTCTCCCTTGAAAATTCTCCGTTCCGGCTATGTACTGTATACAGTATGCAGCGTGAACGCCCCAACCTCTCCCGAGTGGTGGCCGAGCGCGTCCGCACCGGCATCGTGGATGGCAAACTCGACGCCGGGACCCGCATCAACGAAGTGCGCCTGGCCGAAGAGCTCGGCATCAGCCGCACCCCTTTGCGGGAGGCTTTGAGTCAGCTCGTGGCCGAGGGCTTCCTCGTCGTCGAGCCCCGCCGGGGCTACTTCATTCGCCCCCTCGACGCGGCCGAGGTCCCCGACCTGTACGCCATGCGGGCGATTCTGGACCCGGCCGCGCTCCGTTTGGCGGGGGTCCCCACCCCGGAGCGCCAGCGCACCCTCGCCGCCCTCAACGAGGAGATGCGGAGCTGCGCCGAAGCGAAGGATCTCATCGCCCTCGATGACCGATGGCACATGGAGCTCTTGAGCCACTGCACCAACCGATTTCTGCTCGAGGAGATCCGCCGCTTCACCGGTCTCACGCTCCGGTACGAGCTGGCTTACTTTCAACACACGCCCGGCCCGGGCATCGCCCTCGATGAGCACGAGGCCATCCTGGCCGCGCTTCGGCGCCACGACCTCAACGAGGCCTGTCGCGCCCTCACCCAAAACCTTACGTCCGCGGTGGAGCCCCTCGTGGACTGGCTCTCGTCCAAAGGAGAGTAGGCATGTCCTCATTCCTCGTCGCCCTGACTTCGCTCGCCCTGCAAAACCCTTTCCTCGGAACCTGGGTAGCCGAGCGACCTCAGTGGGGGGACCCCACCCACGGAACCCTCGAGCTCATCCCTCGAGACCAAGCTCTTCGCATCCGATTTCGAGGCGAGGAGGTCGAGGCGACCAGGGAGGCGTCCGGCCTCTACTCCGCCTCCTTCCCCGGCGCCGGTCGAGCCGAGATCCGGAGGGGCAAAGAGGGCTACCGCGGCTTCTGGGTACGTCCGGCCAGCCCCGAAAGCTCGGCCTACGCCACCCCCCTTCGGTTCGAACGCCTCCGGGCCGTAGTATCGCCCTATCGCGACCGAACCCCCCTCGTTCTTCGCCTCAGCGCCACCAAGGAGGGCCTCGAGGTCCTCGCCCGCGAGAAGGAACGGAATCGAGGGTACTATCTGGCCCTCACCGGAGCCACGCAGGAGGGCTCTCGCCTCGTGTTCGCGTCCCGCCGCCACCCTCGGGTGGAGGCCCAGCTCGTGGGCGAGGAAGCCCTGCGGCTCTCCGTGCCGTGGTCTTCCCTGCCGACCTATCTTCGCCGCAGCTCCGAGCCCCGCGTCCGCGGCCTCCATCCGAGAGTGAGCTCATTCACCCGCGCTCCCCCTCGGCCGCAGGAAGGTGGGTGGCCGGTGGATACGCCGGCGGCCGTGCACATCTCGGAGGGTCCTCTCGACCAGCTCGTGCAGGAGCTGGCGGCGGCCGAGCCTCGCTCCGTCTCCGACCCGATGGTGCACGCCTTGCTCGTGGCTCGACGGGGCAAGCTCGTGGTCGAGGAGTACTTCTTCGATCACGCAGCGAGCGATCTCCACGACACGCGCTCCGCGGGGAAGAGCGTCAATTCGATGCTCGTTGGGGCCTTCGCAGCTCGGGAGGAGCTCGACCCCTCGCGCTTTCTCGCCCGCCCGGTGTGCGGTCTCGACGCGCAATACAAGAAGGCCTGCGCCTCGGACCCTCGAAAGGCGAAGATCACCCTGGCCCACGCCCTCAGTATGACGACCGGTCTCGCCTGTGATGATGACGACTATGAGAGCCCGGGCAGCGAAGACCGCATGCAGAACCAGACCGCGGAGCCCAACTGGCACCGCTACATCCTCGAGGTGCCCGTCGCCCGTGCGCCGGGCGCGAAAGCGGTGTACTGCACGGCGGGCATCAACCTGACCGGGGTGGCCCTCGAGAGCTTGAGCGAGGCTTCCGTCCCCGAGCTCTTCGATACTTTGATCGCTCGGCCTCTCGGGATTGATCACTATCACTGGAACCTCGCCCCGAATGGGGTCGGCTATCTGGGGGGCGGGGTTCGGCTACGGCCTCGAGACTTCCTCAAGCTCGGTGAGCTCATGCGAAAGGACGGGGTCTGGAAAGGGCAGAGGCTTCTCCCCAAAGGTTGGAGCGCTTTTTCCACCGCTGCTCGTAGCGGCATCCACGCCCCGGGCGACTATGCCTACGGGTGGTGGCGAAAGACCTATACCGTCCGAGGGCGCGAGCTCGAGAGCTACTATGCCAGCGGAAACGGGGGCCAGCTCCTCTTCGTGGTCCCCGAGCTCGAGCTGGTGGTCGCCTTCCTGGGCGGAAACTATGGAAACTTCGGAGCGTGGCGGCAATTCAGGGACGACTATCTTCCTCGCATCCTGGCCGCCGTCGACCCAAAGCCCTCCTGAAGGCCTCCGAGCTCTCCGCCTAGGCCGAGCGGCACGTCAGCCTACAGGCTGTCGCTGTCGGCCACCCGATCCATGCCCACGCCCGCGTTCTCATAGATGGGGTCGAGCTTGGGTAGGGTCGCGAAGTAGGCGTTGGCCGCCATTCGAATCTGATCGTCGGACTCCGTTACGAGGTCCACGAGAAGCACCGCGGCGCGCTCGGTGCGAACCTCGGCGATGGCCGTGAGGGCGTCCAGGCGCTCCGGCTGGCTGCCGGTTCGGACGATGCGCTCCAAGGACTCGAGGACGTTGTCGGCATCGGTGCCCTCGAAGGAGGCAATGGCCGCCTTACGCACGTCCGGGTCGGGATCCTCGAGCGCGGACATGCGGGCGAGGACCGAGAGGCGAGAGTCGTAGGCCTTCAGGCCCCGGAGCGCTTCCTCCCGCACCTCTTTCTTCACATCGTCGAGGAGCCGCACCAGCTCCGCCTCCGCGCCGACGTCTTTGAGACCCCCGAGAGCTTTTGCGGCGGCCACTCGCACCTCCGTCTGCGTGTCGTCGAGGAGCTCCGCGAGGTCCTCCCGCACTTCGCTGGGGTCGAGCTCGCCGATGATGCCGATGTGCTCCACCCGTCGCTCCGGATCCGGATCCTTCATAGCGGTGTCCAGGATCTCGTCGGTGATGCCATTCCGCGGGCGCGTGGAAAGGTAGGCCCGGATGGCCTCGGCGAGCGACTCACGCTTGTCGAGGATCATCCGCGCTGCGGCGGTGTCGGCGCGGGCCCCCATCTGCGACAGGAGTCCGGACACGACCGCGCTCACGTCCTCCTTGGGCGAGTCGAGGAGGTTCACGAAGGCCTCGAGCTCCCCGTCCGAGGCGTCGTCGCTCAACAGGTCGAGCATGATCGCCTGGCGCTTCGGTCCCGCCTGACTGATGGCGGCGATCAGGTAGGGGATGGCCATGTCGTCGTAGTCGCGCATGCGGTGAAAAGCCGTCATCCACGCCTGCCGGGTCACTCGAGGGTCCGCGAGCAGCTTCGGGAGCTCCTTTCGAAGGGACGGAAACTTTGCGACCGCCTCCACCGACCGGGCCGCGACCTCCGGGTTCTTGTCGCGACTGAGCTCGACGAGGGTCTCGGCCAGGCTCATATCTCGCCAGAGGTCCGCGAGCTCCACGGCCGCGGCCCGCACCCCCACGTCCGTGTCGCGAAGCCCTTGAACGATGACCTGGCGACGCTTCTTTCCGGAGTGAAAGCGGGCCAGGAAGCGAATGGCGGTCTCCCGGGCATAGGGACTGGTCGACGAGAGCAACCCCTGAGCGGGCCCGTCCGCGGCCTTCCCGGCCTTGGTGAGAGCTTCTACGAGCGCCTTACGGACCTCCTCGTCGGGAGCCATGGCGGTCTGAATGAGCGGATCTACGATCTGGGGGCCGCCGGTCCGGGCCATCCCCTGAATGGCGCCCATTTGGACGCCCTTGTCTGAGGCGCGGAGACCCTCCTGGAGGGCCGAGAAGGCTTCCTTTCCGCGAAAGGCGCCGATGGCTTCGTACACGCGACGCCCCTCCTCCCCAGAGGTGGAGCGTCCAAGCTTGATCAAGGCCCGAAGTCCGAAGCGGCCTTTTCGCATGAGGGACTGGAGGCCAGCACGCGCGCCCTCTCCTCCGTCGGCCACCTGGCGCGCGGCGTCGTCGGCCGAGGGACCAGGCGCACCGACGTGGAGAGCGCACAGGATGAAGAGGGCTTGCACGGTTGCGTCCTTTCGCGAGCGGTTCCTTCCGCTCTCCCGTTATGCTCGTCCTCGGAGCGCGCAGTTTGAGGAGGGCCCGCGGTCCATGCGCGAAAGAGTCGACAATCGAGACGCCTGAACGCGCGAACCGCTGCGCGATGTGCGCAATCAAGACAGCTGACGAATTCGGGATTCCCAAGCCCAAGGGGCGGCCCTCGCTTCCCAAGTGCGATCCGCATGATATGAACGAGGGTCATGGCCACGTACGCCATCGGCGACGTCCAAGGCTGCTATCGGACGTTCGAGCGCCTGCTTCGGCGGCTGGCCTTTGACCCCCAACAAGACCGGCTCTGGCTGGCGGGGGACCTCGTGAACCGCGGGCCTCGCTCCCTGGAGGTGCTGCGCTGGCTGGTCGCCCACGACCATTGTGTGACCGCCGTCCTCGGCAACCACGACCTCTATCTGTTGGCGCGTCACGCCGGCGTCCTCGGGGCCCGCCGCCGCGACACGATCGGACCGATCTTAGCCGCCCACGATCGCCACACCCTGGTGGAGTGGGTCCGCCACCGCCCCATTCTTCATCGCGAGGGCGATTGGGTCATGGTGCACGCGGGGCTTTTGCCCCAGTGGAGCATCAGCGACGCGGAGGGCCACGCGCGGGACATCGAAAAGGAGCTCCGAAGCCATGATTTCGCGTCCCTCCTCGGCGACGTCCGCCGCCCCAACGACGAGCTGAACGACCACCAGCGAGAGCTCCAGATGAACCTCGCGGTGTTCACCCGCCTCAGGATGCTCCGCCGTTCCGGAGAGCCCGAGTACATGTTCAACGACGCTCCGGAGAAGGCTCCGCCGAACCTCCGCCCCTGGTATGCGATGCCCCACCGGCGCGGCGAGGCTACCGTCATCGTGGGTCACTGGGCGGCCCTCGGCTTGCGGCTACAGGCGGGCCTCGTGGCCCTCGACAGCGGCTGCGTGTGGGGCAACAAGCTCTCGGCCTATCGGCTCGACGACGGTCAGGTCTTCCAGGAAGCCTTCGCGGACGGGGGTCAGGAACTTCGACCGTGACCCGTGTCCTTTTCGTCTGTCTGGGCAACATCTGTCGCTCCCCCACCGCAGAGGGCGTGTTTCGGGCCCTCGTCGAGCGCGCCGGCGCGACCTCGAGCTTCGAGATCGACTCCGCCGGGACCGGCGCCTGGCACGCGGGTGAGCCGCCCGATCGGCGCATGACCGCGGCGGCCGGTCGAGCCGGCTTCGCGCTTTCCGGAGCTGCCCGCCAGGTGACTCCGGCGGATTTCGGACGTTTCGACTACGTCCTGGCCATGGACCAGCGAAACCTCGAGGACCTCGAGGGGCTGAGGCCCAGCCCGGAGGGCGCGCGTCTGGAGCTGTTCCGCGCCTGGGACCCGGAAGGTCCAGGCGACACCCCCGATCCTTACTACGGGGGACCGGAGGGCTTCGACGAGGTCGTACGCATCGTCGAGCGCACCGCGCGAGCCCTCCTCGAGGAGCTCAGCGCACGTCCCGGGTGATGCGCAGCACTTGGCCGTTCCCGTCGTCGGTCAGCAGGTAGATGGCTCCGTCCGGGCCCATCTCGATCTCGCGGATGCGTTCACCGATCGCGCCATCCACTCGGGACTCCGCCACCACTCGATTCCCCTCGAGCTCGAGCCGCCGCACCGACCTCCCCGCCAGGGCGCCCACGAAGAGCTGCCCCTTCCACTCCGGGAACAGGTCTCCGTCGTAAAACGCCATCCCGGAAGGGGCGATGGACGGGGTCCAGTAGTGCGCGGGCTCGGCAAAGCCCCGCCCCGCGTGGTCATCAGGGATGTCCTGTCCGGTGTAGTGACTGCCGTAGCAGGCGAGGGGCCAGCCGTGATTGTCCCCGGCCTGAGGTCGATTGACCTCGTCCCCCCCTCGAGGGCCGTGCTCGTGGTTCCAAGGCTCGCCGGTGGTGGGGTGGATAACCAGACCCTGAATGTTCCGGTGCCCGTAGGACCAGATCTCGGGGAGGACGTCGCGGCGTGCCATGAAGGGGTTGTCGGCCGGCACGCTGCCGTCCGGCCAGATGCGCATGATCTTGCCGAGGTGGCTGTCGAGCTCCTGCGCCCGGTCCATCTCCCCGAAGCGATCTCCAATGCCAATGAAGAGGTGCCCCTCCGGGTCGAAACCGAGCCGGCAGCCATAGTGATTGGAGCCCGATATGATCTTGGGGCTCGCCTGAAAGACGACCTCGAGGGGACCGAGCCGATCGTCTTCGAGTCGCGCCCGAGCCACCTCGGTGCCGGAGGCGCGGCCGTCCTGGGCGGCGTAGCAGAGGTACACCAGGCGATCGCGGGCGAAGCTGGGACCCACGAGGACATCGAGGAGCCCGCCCTGCCCCGAGGCGTAGACCGAGGGCACCCCCGAGACCTCCCCGGAGAGGCGGCCCTGAGTGTCCAGAATACGCAGGCGGCCGCCGCGCTCGGTGATGAGGGCCCGGCCATCGGGGAGGAAGCTCATGCCCCAGGGATGGTTTAGGCCCCCCACCACCGTCTCGACCCGAGGAGGTCCGAGGACGACCCCGCTGTCGACCGCCCCCGCGTCCGCGGCCTGCCCTCCATCCGCCGCCGGCGCCCCGGTGTCGGGGGTCGAGGCGCCCGTATCGGAGGCGGAGCCGAGATCGGCGACCGGGCTGCCCTCCACCGGAGGGGTCGGCGAGGCAGGATCGCCGCAACTGAGAGCTCCGAAAACGACAATGGCCAAGGCCCCAATCCGCAGCATGGTGGGATTCGAGCGACTCTCGGCCGACGAGGTCAACCGTCGTTGGTCTCTCCCGTGGGGTCATGTCAGTTTTTGGGGATGACCGAAGCCGGTCGCGACCCCTCCGATCTCGGCGCCATTCTAGGGAGGGCTTTGGCGGAGAGCACCGGGAGCGCCTGGACGCTTCACGCCCCTACCCCGCTCGGCGGCGGGTCGACGGACCAGGTCCTCCGCTGGTCCACCCCCCGGGGAGCCGTCGTGAGTAAGTCCGGGCGCGGGGGCCCAGCCTCGCGATTCCAGGCCGAAGCCCGTCAGCTGGCTCGGTTGGCCGAATCTGAGGGGCTGGTGATCCCCGAGGTCCTCGCGGTGCAGAGCCCGAGCCCCGAAAGCGCCCTTGGCTTCATCGTGATGCGCTACCTCGAGCCGGCGCCTCGAAGCCCCGCTTTCGATGAGGCCCTCGGTCGAGGGCTGGCCACGCTCCACCGGAGCTCAGCCCCGCGCTTCGGCTTCGACGTCACGACCTTCTGCGGTCGGACCGAGCAGCCCAACCCGTGGGGGGACGACTGGGTGGCTTTCTACCGCGAGCACCGACTCGGGGTGCAGCGTCGCCTTCTCACCGACCGCGGACAGCTCGGAGGACGGGACGCCCGCGCGTTCGATCGCCTCCTCGACGGACTAGAAGCGTGGCTCTCGCCGGGCGCCCCGAGCCTGATCCACGGCGACCTGTGGTCGGGCAACGCCCTCTCCACCGCCGAGGGCCCGGCCTTGATCGACCCCGCCGCCTACTTCGCGCATCGCGAAGCCGAGCTCGGGATGACCAGCCTCATGGGCGGCTTCTCTCCGCGGATGGTCGCGGCCTACGACGAGGCGTGGCCTCTCGAGCCCGGCTGGCAGGAGCGCCTTCCGCTGTACCAGCTCTGGCATCTGGCCAATCACGCGACCTTGTTTGGGGGCGGCTATCTGCGCCAGAGCATGGAGATCGTGGACCGCTTCGTGTGAGAGAGACGGGTGCGAGCCGGCCTCGGGGCTCGAAATACGGGTTTTCTCGTCCGCCAGATGACCGATGCGCCGGGAGTGAATAAATCACGGCGTGACGTTTTCGTGGCCCGTTCGAGGGTTCTGGGGCGCTGTGGCGACAGGGCGGAAAGTCTCGCTATGAATGGCGTCGAGGGGTTGTACAAAAATGTTGCGAACGGGCCCCATCTCCCTAAGTTTCCGCGCAAATGCAGAACTTCAACACCCCCCGCGCCCTTCTCGTACTGGCGGCCGCAGTGGCGCCCGCCTGCGCCAGCAGCACCGCTGAGACCCCCGTGGCCGAGGCCCCCGTTTCGGCCCCTGCCGCCACCCCCGTCGTCAACCTGCCCGAGAGCAACCTCGTGCAGACCGCGATGGCCAACGGGAACTTCTCGCAGCTGATCGCGGCCCTCAAGGCCGCGGGCCTGGACAGCGTGCTCGGCGGCAGCGACGAGTTCACCGTCTTCGCGCCCACCGACGAGGCCTTCGCGGCCCTCGGCGAGGGCACCATCGAGGACCTCTTCGACAACAAAGAGAAGCTGACCTCGATCCTCACCTATCACGTCATCAAGGGTAAGATCCCCGCCAAGGACGTGCTCGACACCAACAGCCTCGACACCGTCAACGGCGCGGCCATCCCCGTCAGCTCCGATGGCGGAGCCAAGATCGGCGACGCAAACATCACCCAGACCGACATCAAGGCCTCCAACGGCATCATCCACGTCATCGACAAGGTCCTCATCCCCGGGATGTGAGTTCCTCCGGAAGGGAAGGCGAGCCGCAAGCCGCCTTCCTTCCGCCCCATCCTTCGGCGCCCGCCTTCCCGCGAGGAGGCTGTCCCCCCCCGCGCCGGGATGGAACGTCAGGTGTCCTGCACAAAGAAGAGCGCCGCGAGCGGCGGCAATCGAATCAGCAGGCTTTGACCGTGCCCGTGGCTGGGGGTGTCGGTGGTCTCGACACCGCCCATGTTGCCCTGGCCGCTCCCTCCGTACGCTGCCGCGTCAGAGTTGACGATCTCCCGCCAGCGGCCCGCGAAGGGCACCCCGATGCGATAGGCTTCGCGAACCACCGGAGTGAAGTTGAACGCGCAGAGAACCAGCGCGTCCTCCTCTCGATCGCTCTTCCGCAAGAAGGCGAGCACGGAGCGCTGACCGTCATTGCCCTCGATCCACTGATACCCCTCCGGAGAAGCATCGAGGCGATGGAGGGCCGGGAACTCTCGGTGGATGCGGTTCAGGTCGCCGACCAGCGCCTGCACCCCCTTGTGGAAGGGCCCCTCGTCCAGGAGGTGCCAGTCCACCGACTGCTCATGGCTCCACTCCCGGGTCTGCCCCAGCTCCCCGCCTTGAAAGCAGAGTTTCTTGCCGGGGAGACCGTGCATGTACGCGAAGAGGAGGCGGAGGTTTGCGAAGCGCTGCCACTCATCGCCCGGCATCTTGTCGATGAGCGGGCCTTTTCCGTGCACGACCTCGTCGTGGCTCAGCGGGAGGATATAGCTCTCGGTGAAGGCATAGAGCCCACGAAAGGTCAGCTCGTGGTGGTGATACTGTCGGTACACGGGGTCTCGGGCCATGTACTTGAGAGTGTCGTGCATCCACCCCATGTCCCACTTGAAGTCGAACCCAAGCCCGCCTTCATCCACCGAGCGAGAGACTTTGGGCCAGGCCGTGCTCTCCTCGGCGATGGTGAGGGCATCCGGGAAGCGCTCGTGGAGGAGGCGATTCATGTCTCGCAGGAAGGCCATGGCCTCGAGGTTTTCGTGGCCTCCGTACTTATTGGGGATCCACTCGCCCGGCTTCCGCGAATAGTTCAGGTAGAGCATGGACGCTACCGCATCCACGCGGAGTCCATCGAGATGGAAATGGTCCAGCCAGTAGCAGGCGCTGGACAATAGGAAGCTGCGCACCTCGTGGCGCCCGTAGTTGAAGATGGCGCTGTTCCAGTCGGGGTGAAATCCGAGTCGAGGATCCGCGTGTTCGTAGAGATGGGAACCGTCGAAGTAGGCGAGACCGTGGAGGTCCGTGGGAAAGTGAGAAGGGACCCAGTCCAGGATGACGCCAAAGCCAGCTTCGTGCAGGCGGTTCACGAGGTACTTGAGGTCGGCCGGGGTTCCGAAACGACGGGTGGGGGCGAAGTACCCGGTGGTCTGGTAGCCCCAGGAGCCATAGAAAGGGTGCTCCGTCACCGGTAGGAGCTCGACGTGGGTGAACTGCGTCTTCTCGAGGTAGTCCGCGAGACGGTCGGCGAGATCTCGATAGGAGAGCATGTTCTCCCCGTGGGCGCCGGCCCGCATCCAGCTCCCCAGGTGGACCTCGTACACGGACATGGGCGCCGAAGTCCCCTGACGTGCCCCGCGGCCGGCCATCCATGGTCCGTCCGACCATGCATAGTCCTCGGACCACACCACCGAAGCGGTGGCCGGCGGGAGTTCAGCCATCCGGGCGAAAGGGTCCGCCTTCTCCGCCCAATAGCCCTGGTGGCGAGACCTCACGTGATACTTGTAGACGGCGCCCGCGCCGACCCCGGGCGCGAAGCCCGCCCACAAACCGGAGCTGCGGATCGCGCTCAGCGGGGTGGCTTCAGCGTTCCAGTCGTTGAAGTCGCCGACCACCGACACGCTCTCGGCCTCAGGCGCCCACACCACGAAGCGGGTCCCCGCTTGGCCGTTGATCTCGGCCAGCTGAGCCCCGAGCTTCTCGTACAGTCGGGAGTGGGTGCCTTCTGCGAAGAGGAACAGGTCCTGATCGCCGAGTCCGCTGAGTTCGAGATCGTTTTCCGCCAAGACGGCCGGACCATACACGATTCGCTGTCGTAGGTATCAGCCCGGCAGCCAGACCCGCGGACCCCCCAGGGCGCCGGAGACCGCATAGTCGTCGGTGTCGAAGCGCGGGTTCGGAGGAGGCTGGGGACCGCCCTCCGAGGTCAGCCGGGCCACCAGAACGGGGCCGGCGGGCCACTGGACCGAGAAACCCCATCCCTCGTCGACGCTGAGGAGGGTCGGCGTCCCGGACAGCTCGCGGCGCAGCGCCAGCGCCTCCCGATGGAGGGCGAGGAGCGCCTGCCCCTCCCCCGTGGCCGCTTGCCGACGGTCCAGGACGCTGGCCGCCCGGGTCGAGGGCAGCTGCGGGTCGGGGGCACACGGATCCCCTCCGAAGGCGTGAAAGACATCCTTTCGGCCTCGCTTCACCGCTCTTCCCAGGGCGGGATCCTCGAAGCTGGTGAAGAACCAAAACGGCCGGCGCTCTCCGTACTCCTGCCCCATGAACAGAAGGGGGAGTTGCGGGGCCAGGAGGTGCAGCGCCAAGGCAGCCCGATGCGCCGGCGGAGACAGCAAGCTAGCCAGCCGAGCGCCGTCGCCCCGATTGCCGACCCGATCGTGGTTTTGCACGTAGCTGACCTGCCGCGACAGCGGCGGCCGCGCTCCCTTTCGACCCCACCGCTGGCGCCTGAAGGTCGACGGTCGACCGTCGAGCACCACCCCTTCACAGAACGCTCGGGCTACGTCCGAGACGCGACCAAAGTCGACGTAGAAACCGTCGCGCTCGTCCACCAAGAGGGCGTGGAGCGACTGCTGAAGATCGTCGGACCAGATCGCGTGCAGGCCGAGTCCGTGCTCCTCGCGAGGTCGGGTCCAGCGTGGATCGTTATCGTCGGCCTCGGCCACGAGATGAAGGGGACGGCCTTCCTCGATAGCCCACCCATCCACCGCCGCCGCGAGCTCCTCGAGAAAGGGGAGCGGTGAGCGATCGAAGAGGTTGGGACAAGAGTCCAGCCGCAGCCCGTCCGCGCCGTGCTCGATGAGCATTTCCCGGGCATGGGCGAGGAGGTGAGTGCGCACCCCGTCCGAGTGCGCGCCGTCGAGATTGACGGCCGGACCCCAGGGCGTGCGGTAGGTATCGTTGAACCATCCGCCCAGCTCTCCCAGATAGTTTCCCTCCGGCCCGAGATGGTTGTAGACCACGTCCACCACCACCGCGAGGCCGCGCGCTCGGCACGCGCGCACGAAGGCCCGGAGCCCCGGCGCTCCGCCGTAGCTCTCTCGGACCGCAAAGAGCTGAACGCCGTCGTAGCCCCAATTGCGGGTCGGTCGCCCCGGAACCTCGGCGATGGGCATCAGCTCGACCGCCGTCACCCCGAGGGCGGCGAGGTCGTCGAGGTGGGCGATGGCGGCCTCGAACGTGCCTTCGTCCGTAAAGGTCCCGATGTGAAGCTCGTAAAACACGAGCTCGCTGAGGGCGCGCCCGGGCCACTTCGGAAGCGCGGGGAGACGCTTCACGACCTCGCTCGCCCCGTGCACCCCGTCGGGGAGCCTTCTCGAGGCGGGGTCGGGCCTCCATGGGCCCCCGTCCGCGGAGATCTGATAGCGACTCCCGACGTCGCTGGGGAGGACGCCGCGAAACCACCCGTCCCCGACTGCGATGAGAGGAGACTCGGCGCCGTCCAGCGAGATACGTAGCTCCCGGGCGGACGGCGCCCAGATCGAAAAGGTGGTCGTACCGTCGCCGTTCGGAGCGCTTCCCGGTCGCCGCACCTCTGCGGTGCATCCGGAGGCGTCCCTGAAGTCAAGACTCGCCTTGCGAAGGCCCCCGCTGTGCGCTTCTGAGACGATGGCGGGTCCGCATCCAACGTAGGCCAGCATCACCCATAGACGTACATCGCCTTCATCCGGCAGCCTGGCGTTCATGAAAGTCGGAGACGACGTGGTGGTGGGCCTCGAGTACGTCATCACGGACCGCGAGGGCCGCGAGATCGATCGGACCCCCTCGGGACAGCCCTGGTTCTATCTTCACGGTGCAAAAGCCTGTCCCCCGGGACTGGAGCGCGCCCTCAGCGGGAAGGAGCCTGGGGCACGGCTCGAGGTCGAGCTTCCCCCCGAGGAGACCTACGGGCGCCGCAACGAAGACGCGGTCTTTCGCCTGGACCGGGCCGTCCTCCCCTCCGATCAGGAACCCAAGGTCGGGATGGTGGTGAGCATGATGAGCAAAAAGGGGGAGACGGAGCTTCGGGTGGTGGACGTGACCTCCGAGGCCATCGTGGTGGACGCCAACCATCCGCTCGCTGACCAAACCCTTCGGTTCTCGGTGCACGTCGTCGACGTCCGCCGAGCCACCGCCGAGGAGATTCTTTCCGGCGAAGCCGAAGCCTGAGCGCACGCGAGCGGCACGCCTTGCCACGCGGCTCGGCAACCGCCTACCTTCCGCGCGTGCTGGAAGTCTGGCCCGGCTCCCCCTATCCGCTCGGCGCCTCGTACGACGGAGCGGGGACCAACTTCAGCGTATTCTCCGAAGTTGCGGCCAAGGTGGAGCTCTGTCTCTTCGACGCCGACGACCACGAGACGCGCCTCCGGCTCCCGGAAGTCAACGCGCACTGCTTTCACGGCTACGTACCGGGCATCGGGCCAGGTCAGCGGTACGGCTTTCGAGTGTACGGTCCCCACGCGCCGGGGGCCGGACATCGCTGTAACCCTCACAAGCTGTTGATCGACCCCTATGCGCGCGCCATCGATGGGGACGTACGCTGGCACCCAGCCGTCTACGACTATCCCCGGGAAGCCCACCCCGAGGACACGCGAGAGGTCGACAGCGCCCCCTACGTGCCGAAGTCGGTGATCGTCGACCCCAGCTTCGACTGGGGCGCGGACGCTCCCCCCGGCACCCCGCTGCACGAGAGCGTAATCTACGAGATGCACGTCAAGGGCTTCACGGCGCGCCACCCTGACATCCCTCCGGAGCTACGGGGAACCTATGCGGGGCTCGCCCACCCGGCGGCGCTGGATCACCTCAAGAAGCTCGGCGTGACGGCGGTGGAGTTGATGCCCATCCACCAGATCGTTCACCGAGAGTACCTGGTCGAGCAGGACCTCAAGAACTATTGGGGCTATGACTCCATTGGATACTTCGCGCCGCACCACGCTTACTCGAGCTCGGGGGCGGGCGGGCAGCAGGTGGTGGAGTTCAAGGAGATGGTCAAGGCCCTCCACGCGGCGGGCATCGAGGTCTATCTCGACGTGGTCTACAACCACACCGCGGAGGGGAATCACATGGGCCCCAACCTCGCCTTTCGGGGGTTGGACAACGCTTCCTACTACCGGCTGATGGAGGGGGACCGACGCTACTACGAGGACTTCACCGGTACCGGGAACAGCCTCAACATGCGAAGCCCTTTCGTCCTCCAGATCATTATGGACTCCCTTCGCTACTGGATCGGGGAGATGCACGTCGACGGCTTTCGCTTCGACCTCGCGTCCGCGCTCGCGCGGGAGCTCCACGCGGTCGACCGCCTCGCGGCGTTCTTCGACCTCATCCAGCAGGATCCCATCGTGCGGCGGGCCAAGCTCATCGCGGAGCCCTGGGACATCGGCGATGGGGGCTACCAGGTCGGAAACTTTCCTCCCCTGTGGTCCGAGTGGAACGGCAAGTACCGCGATGCGGTGCGCGACTACTGGCGCGGGGCGGAGCACAGTCTCCCCGATTTCGCCCGACGCTTCACGGGAAGCGCCGACCTCTACGAGTCCACCGGCCGAAGGCCCCACGCCAGCATCAACTTCGTGACCGCCCACGACGGCTTCACCCTCCGGGACCTCGTCTCCTATAACCAGAAGCACAACCTCGCGAACGGCGAGGACAACCGAGACGGTGAGTCGCACAATCGCAGCTGGAACTGCGGGGTCGAAGGCATCACCGACGATCCCGAAGTGCTCGCCCTCCGCAGCCGCCAGCAACGAAACCTGCTGGCGACGCTCTTTCTGTCCCAGGGCGTCCCCATGCTGGTGTCCGGCGACGAACTCGGGAGAACCCAGCGAGGCAACAATAACGCCTACAACCAGGACTCCGAGCTGTCCTGGATCGACTGGCAAAAGATCGACGATCGCCTCCTTTCCTTTACACAGCAGCTGGTCCACCTGACCCGGGCCCATCCCGTGTTTCGGCGCCGGCGCTGGTTCAAGGGGCACGTGGTCAAGGGCACGCCGTATCGAGACATCGGATGGTTCACCCCCACCGGAGAGGAGATGACGGACGCCGACTGGGACGTGGGCTACGCCAAATCGCTCGGGGTGTTCATCAACGGGAGCTCTCCGCTCGGTCGAGACCGCTTCGGGCGGGAGCTGACGGACTCCACCTTCTTCGCCCTCATCAACGCGTGGGCCGACCCCCTCTCCTTCCGGCTGCCGGCCAGCCTGATGAAGCTGCGGTGGGAATCGGTGTTCGACACCGCTGACACCGGCAAGGAATTTCAGGCCGTCCCGGTGTTCACAGACCGCCCCATCGAGACCGCGGGGCGCTCCGTGGTCCTCCTGAGGTGCCTCGATACGCTGCCGGGACCGGACGGAGACGCCGAATCCACTGAGGATCTGTTCTGAAACGGCCTAGGATTGTGTCCTACACTTGACGGAGTGGGCCGCCCTCAATAGTCCGGAGCGCCGAAGACGCGGCGACAGCCTGCGTGGGCGAATAGGGACAGAAAAAATGGCGGGACGAACCGAACGCGTGAACGCGAAGGACCTCCTCGACCGTGCCGATGGCATCCTGTTCGAGACCGATGTGGTCCGAGCGTGGCTTGCCCAGCTGGCCAAGCGAGCTTCCGGAACTCTCGACGCGGCCCAGAAGAACCGGTACTTCGACGATGAGTTCAAGGCCGAGCTAGACGAGCTCACCTCCGCCGTGGAGGCGATCAAGACGGCGACCGACCGGCTCGAGTGCGTGTCGGAGGCGGTGGCCCGGCGCGAAGGCAAGGCTTGACCCGACCCGCCCGGATCGGACTTGGACTGGCCGCCCTCGGCCGACCCCAGTACATGAATCTCGGTCACGACGCGGATCTCGCGGGCGTGACCCAGGTGGCCGCGCTCGAGGCCCGCAGTCACGCCGTCCTCGACGCTGCGTTCGATGCGGGCGTACGGTATTTCGACGCCGCTCGCAGCTACGGCCGGGCGGAGGTCTTCCTCAAGCGCTGGCTGGACCGTCGCGGCCTCGAGCCGGGGGCCGTCACCGTGGCTTCGAAGTGGGGCTACACCTATACGGCGAACTGGCAGCGCGACGTCGAAGTCCACGAGGAGAAGGATCACTCCCTGGCGAACCTCGAACGCCAATGGGAGCTGTCTCGAGCGCAGCTGTGGGAGTACCTGGACGTCTACCAAATCCACAGCGCGACCCTCGAGAGCGGGGTGTTGGAGGACGGCGAGGTTCTCAGCGCTCTCGCTGGATTGCGTAGAGACCGCGGCCTCCGTATCGGACTGAGCGTGTCCGGGCCTCGTCAGGCCGACGTTCTACGTCGGGCCCTCGAGGCGCGCCGGGACGGTCAACCTCTCTTCCAGGTGGTGCAAGCCACGCTCAACCTCCTCGAACGCTCGGTCGCTCCCGCGCTGGCGGAAGCCAAGGAGGCGGGCCTCACGGTGGTGGTGAAGGAAGGCTTGTCCAACGGGCGACTCGCGGGCCGGGATCGCTCCGGTCGAAGCCCGGAGCTCCACAAGAGGCTCAGCGAGGGTGAAGCGAGCCCGGACGCCGCGGCCTTGGCGGCCCTGCTCGCTCGACCCTACGTGGACGTCGTCCTGAGCGGAGCCAGTACCCTCGAGCAGCTCCGCTCCAACCTCTCGGCGTCGGCGGTGCCGGCGGAGGAGGCCCAGGCTCTATGGGACCAGACGGAGCCCGAAGCCCCCGAGGACTACTGGACCTTTCGGAAGACCCTCCCCTGGACTTAGCGGCCCGAAGCGGCGCGACCTGGGGTTCTGCGGGTCTCACTGACCGGACTCGGAGGCGGTGCCCTGAGGCTTCGCTCTAGGGCGCCGCCCGGGCCCTTGGTGAGCGCGCCGCGGGCTTCGGGAGAGGCCTGAGGGGCGGAAAGATGACTTGTCCGCCGGGGGCTCCGGCGCGCACGCGGAGGCCGAGCGCGACGTTCC
Source organism: Myxococcota bacterium (assembly GCA_039819565.1). Classification (GTDB taxonomy): domain Bacteria; phylum Myxococcota; class Kuafuiibacteriia; order Kuafuiibacteriales; family Kuafuiibacteriaceae; genus JAHQVK01. The sequence continues at coordinate 42,341 of JBCBRU010000005.1, forward strand.
CCAGCGGGGCTCGAACCGGAAAGAGCGACCGCCCGGGGAAGATCCACGGCACTCCGAAGATGCCCGGCGCCGGGAACCCCGGCGCGTAGATGCCCGGGGGCTCGGGAGACGGAGCCGGAGGGGGGGCGGCTGCGGCCGCTCGGGCTCGGGCTCGAGCCTCAGCCTCGGCCTCGGCGCGCGCCACGGCCGCCGAAGCCTCTCGAGCGCGTTCCGCCGCGTCCTCCTTGGACATCCAAACCCCTCCGTAGAGGACCTCGCCCCGCTGGCGGCGGGCGTCTTCGGCGCTCACCCACGCCCCGTCGATCCTGACGTCCCCCACGGCCCGGCGCGCCTCAGCGCGCTGCGGATCTACCGAGAGCACTTCGCGCCAGAGCTGATGGGCCTCGGCGGAGAGGCCCTGAGCGCTGGCCCACCGAGCGAGCTTGAGGAGAGGCTGAACACCCTTCCCGAGCCGGGCTCGGCGGCGACGGAGCTCAGCCAGAGGATGCGTCGGCGAAGGCTCGATACGGTCGACGTCGCTGCGAGCGACCCGGAGCTCACCTCCGTCGATGCGGACCACGACTTCGGTTTCGGTGGACTCCGTAGGCCCGGAGAGCGCTCCCCCTCCTTCGAGATAGACGATGGCCCCCGCTGGTTCCGCCGAGGCCAGGAGCCCTAAAAGCAAAAGCCCACCCATGAGGGCTTCAGCATGACCTCATGGGCATCGCGTCGTCGAGAGCGCTGGGGATATGGTCCTGCTCGGCCGCCAGTACCGTGGCCGCATAGATGACACAGGGCGCAGCCGTCGCCGCGCTCACGATACGCGGACGAAGCCTTCGCTGCTGCCGCGCGCGCACCTCCAGGAAGCGCAAGACGAGGGCGTAGAGAGACAGCAAGACGCCAAGGGTGAGGCTGAACACCGAACCGAAGACCACGAAGAACATAGGACGCTCACGAACTGGGGCCGTCCCCTCTCAAACTTCGTGCCACGCTTCTCCGCGGCGTCACCCAAGCCCCCCGCGTGACCCGGCTCCCGGGAGACGGCGAGAAGGTGACCGCAGACACCGGTTCGGCAAGAGTTTGGAACGTGACTGAACCAGACCGCTCCTTTGCCCGCGGGGACTTTCTGTCGGTCGGCCCCTCACTTTTTCGACGCGTCCGCGAGGGGGGGCGGCGGCGGGCGCGCCTCGCCTGGCTCCGTCGGACCCGGCCGCCGGAGGTCAGCTTGCACGGCTTTCGGGTGGCGGTGGACTACCAGCGTTGGTCCAAGACCATGGTCGAAGTGTTCTATCGCGGGCTGTACGAGGTCGACGAGGTCGAGGTGCTCCGGCGAGTGGTGCGTCCCGGAGACCGCGTTCTCGACGTGGGGGCGGCGGTGGGCGTGGGCACCATGGCCGCGGCCGAGGTGGTCGGTTCGGACCGGGTCTGGGCCGTCGAAGCCAACCCCGAGCTCATCGCCCTCGCCGATCGCAACTTCGCCCTCAACGGTTTGTCCCCCACCCTCATCCACGCGGCCGTCGTCCCGGACGCGCACACAGAGGACACCGCCCAGCTGTTCCTCCACGAGCACTTCTGGTCCAACGCGCTCTTCGCGAAGGTCTCGGACGCTCGCCCGGTGTCCGTACCCGCGCGTCGCATCTCGGAGCTCGTGCAAGAGCTGCAACCCAACGTGCTCGTCCTCGACGTGGAAGGCTTGGAGAGAGACCTCGTCCTCGGCACGGATATGAGCCCCGTCCAGGTACTGATCATCGAGACCCACGCCCGCTACGCGGGACGACGGGCTGCCTCGGACATCGTCGCCTACGGGCTCGAACAAGGCTTCGCGATCGACCTCGTCGACGGTGTCGGCGAGACCCTCGTGCTCACCAAACGCCTCCCCTGACGTCGCGACGTGCGTACCTTGCACGTCGGCCCGGCGTCTTTCTAGGCGGACTCAGATAGTTCTCCGGTAGAGCCCGGCACGGCCCTTGCTTCGCTGCGGACCGTGACCCCCACGAAAGCGCTGACCTCAGCGTGCTCCCTCCTCTATCTCCCCATCGTCCTAGCAAGTCTGTCGGCCTGCGGAGACGCCGAGCAGCTCGAGCTCCCGGACTCGGAGGTGGCACCGACCGCTCTGAGCA
>JBCBRU010000006.1:0-44043 GCA_039819565.1 Myxococcota bacterium
CCACGTCAAGAATCAGCGTTGAGCCACCGCTCGAGAGAGCAAAGGAGCCAGTGAGCACCGGCCGAGCGCCTTCTTCTCCGCAGGGGAAATGGCGAACACCGGCCCCCCGGCGCACAAGCGGACGACCGGAGAGGAACCGTTCGTTGCGCCGAATTTCCCCGGAGGAGAAGGGGGCGTTCGGACCGAGAGCGAACGACGGTTCCACTCCGAAGCCCGAAAGACACCCCAGCGGACGTGCGGACCGAGCGAACGACGGTTCCACTCCGAAGCCCGAAGACACCCGAGTGAGCTCAGTCCTCGTTCGTACGCAGCCCCTGCCCAATCGAATCGTACTTCGCCAGCCGCCGATAAAGAGTAGCGCGACCCATCCCCAGCAGCTTGGCCGCCTTCTCCACGCTGCCGCCGGTCACCCGCAAGGCGCGCTGAATCGAGCGCCGCTCGAGCTCCCGCATGGGGAGCACGGCGTCGGACAGACCGAGCTCCGCGTCGGTCAAAGCGTCGCCCGAGGTGAAATCAGGGGGAAGGTGCTGAACCCCGATCGTCGGACCGTCAGCCGAGAGCATGGCTCGATGCACGACGTTTTCGAGCTCCCGCACGTTCCCCGGCCAGGCATGGTCCATGAGGAGCCGGAGAGCATCAGGGGCCACCGCCTCGATGCGTCGGCCGACGTCCGCAGCGTATTTCAAGAGACACTGCTGCACGAGCAGCGGGATGTCCTCGCGGCGCTCTCGCAGAAGGGGGAGCCGGATCGAATACACGACGAGCCGATAGAAGAGGTCCTCTCGGAAGCGACCCGCTTTGACCTCTTTTTCGAGGTCTCGTTGGGTCGAGCAGATCAGGCGGACGTCCACGGGGATCTCTTCGACCCCGCCCATTCTACGCACCGATCCTTCCTGTAGAGCTCGGAGAAGGCTCGCTTGCGTGAGAGCGCTGAGCTCTCCGACCTCGTCCAGAAACAAGGTGCCTCCTTGAGCTTGCTCGAAGCGACCGCGATGCACCCCCTCGGCTCCTCGAAAGGCCCCCCGTTCATGTCCGAAGAGCTCCGGTTCGTGGAGTGTCTCCGGCAGCGCGGCGCAGTTGATGACCACGAAGGGAGCGGAGGCGCGACGCCCGCCGGCGTGGATGGCGCGAGCCACGACCTCCTTGCCGGTCCCGCTCTCCCCGATCAGGGCAACGGTGATGTCGCTCTGTATGACCCGATCCACCTGCCGCATGATCTCCTGCATGGCAGGGCTCGTCGCCGCGAAGGCGCCCTCGTCCTCGCGGGCATCGAGCTCGGCGCGGAGGCGCTGGACGTCCTTACGGCGCTGGAGTCGGTCCCGAGCCCGACGGAGCGCGCCGTCCAAGGTCACGGGAACGATCGGCGTGAACAGGAGGTCGTAAGCCCCCGCGTCGAACGCGCGCTCGGCAAGGGCCGAGTCCGTCGAGCCGACCACGGCCAGCACCGTCCTCCCCGGGAAGCCCTCAACCGCCCGTCTGAGGCCCTCGAGAGCTTCTCCGAGGGAGGCGCCGGTCATCTCGTAGACCAGCGCCACCTCGGATCCTGGGTCGATCGGAGCGTCTCGATCGGCCACCACCGCGAAACCCTGGCGGGACGAAACTTGTTCGATCCAGCGGCGTACCGTCGTGTCCGTAACGGCCAGCCGAATCTGTCCGAAGTCTTCGTGCGGGCCCCCCATCGGTCTCCAAAGCAAATCGGTCCCGAGGACCCACGGCTTGAGACGAAGCCCGCCAAAACTGTCTCGCGGGCATCTCTCTCGTCTCGAAGCTGGCCGGGGATCGATCAGTATTGCGGGGTATGTCAAACACCCCTGCGTCGGAGTTTGTAGGCGCGCAAAATCCACCGCTCGAAACGAGACACAGGCTCGTTTCGAGACTTATGGAAATAGACTCAGCTGGCGATGAACTCGTTGATGAGGCGGTGGGCCTCGGTGTCGCGCATCTGACGAGGGGGGTGCTTCATGAGGTAAGCCGAAGCTGCTTCCACAGGTCCGCCGAGGCCCCGGTCGAGAGCCAGCTTCGCAAGGCGAATGGCATCAATCGCGACGCCCGCCGAGTTTGGCGAGTCCTCGACGTGCAGGCGAGCCTCTACGTGCATGGGGACGTCGCCCCATCCGCGCCACTCCATGCGCAGGAAGCAAACCTTGTTGTCCTTCTGCCAGGCCACGTAGTCCGAAGGACCGATGTGGATGTCGAAGGGATCGAGGCGGTCGTCGAGCTGCGACTGCACGGACTCCGTCTTGGAGATGCGCTTGGTCTTGAGGCGCTCCTCCTTGAGCATGTTGAGGAAGTCCGTGTTGCCGCCCGTGTTGAGCTGGTAGGTGTGGTCGAGCTTGGCGCCGCGGTCGCTGACGAGGCGAGCCAACGAACGGTGGATGATCGTAGCGCCCACCTGGCTCTTGATGTCGTCGCCTACGATGGGCACGCCGGCCTTCTCGAACTTGTCCGCCCACTCGGGGTGACTGGCGATGAACACGGGGAGGCAGTTCACCATGCCCACCTTCGCGTCGAGGCAGCACTGGGCGTAGAAGCGCGCCGCCGCCTCGGAGCCGACGGGGAGGTAACACACCATGACCTCGGCCCCAGTGTCCTTGAGCACCTGGGTCACGTCGACGGGCTGAGCGTCGGAGATACGGAAAGCCTGAGCCTCAGGGAAGTCCGCCATGTGCTCCGCCACGCCGTCGTGGACCGGTCCCATCTGGACCGTCACGCCCGAGGCGGGGAGCTCCTTCTGGAAGACCGTGGTGTTGTTCGGAGCGGCGAAGATCGCCTCCTCGACGGGCTTGCCAACCTTACGGGCGTCGACGTCGAAGGCCGCCACGATCTCGACGCTGTCGAGCGTGTAGCCCGCGATGTCGGCGTGCATCAGGCCGGCCGAATCGGCCGAAGCGGTCTTGTAGTACTCGAGCCCCTGAACCAGCGAGCTCGCGCAGTTTCCAACGCCAACGATGGCCAGTTTCACCTTTTTCATGTGGGTCCTTTCGAAAACGGCGGATGCCGTGAGGTCGGTGCCCCGGCCCTCGCCCTCACGCGAAATTTGCTCCAAAGCGCCCTGTAGGGCCCAGAAGTGCGTGAGCGGCGCCCACCTAAGGCCGGTTACCTGGGTTCTGCAAGCTAGAAATTTCGGGCGCGATCTCCGTCACCTTGGGAGTCCGGGCGGAGGTGGGTGGCTCCGCTGGGTCTCGAGCGAGCTCTCGTGGGGACTCAGTAGGTCTGGAACCTACCGGTATTCCTCTATTCTTCGGGTTCGACGCCGCGGGTGGCGATGGCGAGGTTGGTCAGCCCGGCTCCCCGCGCCACCTCCATGACCGCCACCACCCGAGCGTGAACCGCCTTTTCGTCCGCCTGCACGAGGACTAACCGATCCGGGTTCGCCTGGGCTTCGGAGCCGAGGAGACCTCCGAGATCTTCGAGGCTGATGGCGACTCCGCCCACGACCACCTCGCCGCCTTCGAGGACCGTGACGATCAGCTCGTCGGTGACCGTCGCCATGGCGCGGTCTTTCGTTCCGGAGGGGAGATTGACCTTGAAGCCGCTCCCGGGAGCGCTGGCTTCGCCGCCCGCGCTCACGATCGCGCTCGAGCCCGCCATCAGGATGACCAGCAGCACGAGCATGATGTCGACGAGCGGCACGATGTTGGGCTCGGTGAACCCCGTGCCCTCGTCCTCGTCGCCCTCGTCTCCAAAAGAGGGTCCGCCTCCACCAGCCATGCCTCAGTCCTCCCGCCCGGCCGAGGCCGCAGCCGGGAGGCTCGCCGACGAGGGAGGGGGCGTGGCGCCGGTGATGCCCGCTTCCTCTCGATCGAGCGCCACCTGGAGCTGCTCCACGAACTCGTCGACCACCAGCCTAATCTCCACCAGAGCCTGACTGCCCCGGGCCTGGAAGTAGTTGTAGAGCGACGCCGCGAGGATCGCGATGAGGATGCCCCCGGCCGTCGCCCAGAGCGCCTCCGACACCCCCTCCGCAACCACCGCGAAGCCGCCTGCCTCGCTTTCGGCAATGTCCGAGAAGGCTCGGATGATGCCGATGACGGTACCAAAGAGGCCGACAAAGGGCGCGAGGGCCCCGACGGTGCCCAGTGCCCAAAGCCGTCGGCGCAGCCAGAGCCGGAATCGCTGCCGCTCCCGCTCTGCGGCCTGAGCCACCGAATGACCAGGTCGAGAGATCTTGTTGAGGGCGGCGATGAAGACGTCGGCGACGGGGGAGCCCGAGCGCTCGCAGACCGTCCGAGCGGCCTGTAAATCTCCGTGGTAAAGGGCTTTTCCGACCTCGCTGCCGAGCTCGCGAGCCCGGCTCACGAGGCCCCAAAACATGTACATTTGCTCGGCCGCGAGCGCGAAGACGAGGGTCGACGCGAAGATAACGCTCCATAGAGCGGTCGCGGAGAGCTCGTAGGCAGCAGCGGCGGTTTCGGGCGTAGCTTCGGGCATGGTCTCGGTCGAGCGCTCCGCGGCAGCTTTCGGGGCTCCGCGGACCGAGTCAAGGAACGCTCACGTTTCGACCAACCCCTACGTGCGGTTCGCCCTTCCCACCTTCGTTTGACAGCTCGAGACACGTGGCTAAGAACGGCCGCGCGTGGCCAAACGGGACTACTACGAGGTGCTGGGCGTGGCGCGAGACGCCGATGAACGCTCGATCAAGAGCGCGTACCGCAAGCTCGCGATGAAGCACCACCCGGACCGCAATCCTGGCGACGCCGACGCCGAGCAGGCCTTTCGCGACTGCGCCGAGGCTTACGAGGTGCTGTCGGATCCCCAGAAACGGAGCCTCTACGACCGTGGAGGCCATGAGGGCCTCAAGACCGGCGGCTTCTCGGGTTTTCAAGGCGGAGACGTCGGGGACATCTTCAGCCACTTCGGCGACATCTTCTCCGAGTTCTTCGGCGGCGCGGGCGGATTCGGCGGCGGCGGGATCCGGCCCATGGTGGGCGCGGACCAGCGCTTCGATCTGGAGATCGAGCTCGCAGAGGCCTTCACCGGGGTCACCCGCACCATCGAGGTGGGACGCATGGTGGTCTGCGAGGACTGCAACGGCACCGGCGCCGAAAACGGCGAGCTTTTAACCTGCCAGGTCTGCGGCGGACGAGGCCAGGTCGTCCAGGGTCGGGGCGGATTCATGATCGCCACCACCTGCCGAGCCTGCGGAGGCACGGGGCGGGTGGCCCGATCGCGCTGCCCCACCTGCGACGGGGAGGGGCACGTCGAGCAGGTGCGCAAGCTCGAGGTCCGGGTCCCCCCCGGAGTCGACAGCGGGGTCCGACTTCGTCTTCAGGGCGAAGGCCACGCGGGGGCCAACGGCGGCCCTCCTGGCGACCTTTACGTGTTCATCAACGTCGCCAACCACGACACCTTCGTCCGCAACGGGCCGGACCTCCACTGCGAGCTCGCGGTCGACTTCCCCACCGCCTGTCTCGGCGGCACCGCCCAGGTGCCGCAGCTGGTCGAGGGTGAATGGTCGGTGGATGTCCCCTCCGGCATGCAGCCGGGGGACGTGGTGCGGATCAACGACGGGGGCATGCCTCGACTCGGGAGTCGCCAAAACGGAGACCTCCTGGTCCATCTCACCATCGAGGTGCCTCGGGATTTGGATGAGACCCAGAGGGGCAAGGTCGAGTCTCTCCGCGCCGACTTCTCCTCCGCCCCCACCGTCTCGGCTGGGGGCCCCGAGCGCCGAGAGACGAAGCGACGCCGCAAGAAGGGGGGCGGGAGTTTCTTCGATCGCATCCGCGACGCCCTCGAAGGTGATTGAGGGCGGCGCGCGAGGAGACCCCGCTACTCGCCGTTGAAGAGCGCGGGTACGCTGCAGGTGGCGGTCTCGGTAGAGCTCTCGCCCACCCGCTCCATCATGTTTCGGCAGCTGATTTCGCAGAAGTCTCGTCCCGGCGCGCGCTCGCTTTCCGAACAGAACTCAAAGGGAGCGAGGGCGATGATATTGGGGTCCAACCCTCCGGCGACCCAGTCCCCCACCCATAGATAGCCGGCGTTGGGTTCGGAAGCGGACTGACCGAAGCCCTCGGTCGGCCCGAGCGACTCGAAGTAGGTCAGGAACTGAGGCTCACGGGTGGCTGGGTCCCAAGCGCCATTGAAGATGGCGTAGTTGATGGGCTCGCCCGGCCCCGCGAAGGCCGGACAGTTATTGCTGGTCACGGTGCCCACGTATTCGATCCGCTGCCAGGGCTCGAAACCCTCGATGGCGCGGAAGACACCGTCGTAGGTCTGGGTACAGAAGATCTCTCCGGCCATCGCCACCTCTCCGTCGCTGTTCATCCCGGAGTGACTACCCAACTCGTCAAAGGCGAGGGCCTGAGTGTGAACGATGTTTTCACCCGAGCCCCTCTTGAAGTCGAAGACGATGACGCCCGACGCGGAACCCACCACGTTGAACTCCGCGTCGAACTCCGGAATGCTCAAGGCCTGAAAGGTCTGAGCCTGACCGTTCTCCAGTAGGGCCGTAGCGAGGGAGTCGAGGAGTTCGCTCGGCATCTCATTCGCCTCCTCTTCCTCACCCGAGTCACACGCCCACAAGACAGTTATCATCAGTGCGATCGCGCCCAGCCAAACGAGCGCGCGCACGGTGTTGAGGTATTTCATCAGCGTGCCGGATTAGACGACCCCAGGGACAGGGGGGCCATGGTCGACATGTCCAGACGCGATGTTCTCTCGGCGGAGGCGCTCGTGACCCTGACGGGCGCATCTAGTCCCCTGTCAGGATGATTCCTTACATAATTCGCGGGCGCTTTTCGCCCCTGGCGCCCCCGCCGGCTTCGCCTCTCGTCGGTTGCATATGGCCAATATGCGCCCTTCTCACGTGAACGCCAGGGGCGAAACTGCCTCACCACTTATGCAACTAATCACCCTGACAGGGGACTAGCGCCCCGGTACGTCCCCCCAGAGAATCTTGTGCAGCTGCAGGTTCAGACGGGCGTCGAGGCCGCTCTCCAAAAGCCAACCCGCGAGGGTCGCCGGGTCGAGCTCTCCCTGCACCGGAGAGACGAGCAGCCCCACCCGCTCGGCGAGCCCGTGACGTCGGACGAGGTCGAGCGCCCAGTCGAAGTCATCCCGGTCGGCGCAAACGAACTTGACCTCGTCTCCTGAGCCGAGGACATCGAGGTTGGCGTAGCGATTTCGCTCCACCTCGCCGGAGCCCGGGGGCTTCATGTCGACGATGCGATGCACTCCGGCCGGGAGGACGGACACGTCTCGCTCGCCGCTGGTCTCGCAGAGCACGGTGTACCCCGCCTTCAAGAAGCGCTCCGCGAGGATCGGGGTGCCTCGCTGAAGCAGGGGCTCGCCGCCCGTCAGCTCCACTCGGCGGGTTGGGAAGCGGGCCACAGCCTCCATGACGGCGTCGAGACTCATGGTCTCGCCCCCCGAAAAGGAGTACTCGGTGTCGCACCAGCGGCACCGCAGGTTGCAGCCCGTGAGCCTAACGAAGGCACAGGGCAAGCCTCCGTGGGAAGATTCCCCCTGAATCGAGAAGAAGATCTCGGTGATGCGCACCGAGTCCGCCCTTCCCCCCGGCTTGGAGCGAGGGACGACCGGCAAGATGGCCTGCCTCGTCCCGACAACCGATCCCATGCGGCTCTAGGATTACGGCCGGGGCGCGGAGGTCAAGGGCAAGGAGGACGGTCGGAGAGGGTCGCGCCCACCGCCTCTTCGAAGCGCGCGAGGTCTTCATCCGCCACTCGGACCTCGGCCCCGCTCAGGGCGTCGGTGCTGGAGCCGGCGAGCACGTCGTGAAGCATCACGGCGGTGAGCACTCGCCCCGCCAAGCTCGCGTGGTTGCCGTCGGTATCGTGGAGCGAAGGTATCTCTGGCTCGGCGAGGACCCGATCCCAAGCGAGCCCCACCGGAGCCAAGCAAGCCGGCTCCTCCTGGGCGATCCCCTCATGAATCGTGTGGATGTACTGGGCCTCGGTCATCCGACCGCGCTGTGGGTGCTCGGGAAACAGGATCGGGACCATTCCGCGCTCCTTCGCGCGGGCGATGAAGGCCCGCGTGAAGTCCGTGGGAAAGAGCGTCGTCTCGCTCTGCGAGTACCGCTGGCCCTGGAGAATCACGTGGGTCCAGTTCCCCGTCTCCAGGGCTCGGCGGGACTCCGCCGACTGCCAGTGCTCGCGCATGGTGGGCTGGAAGGGCCCGCGCTCCGCCTCTACGAATCGCTCGGGACGACTGTGCTCGAACAGGGCCTCGATGATCCCATCGAGGCCCACCACGTGACTGTTTCCGAGCAGCAACACCCGGATCGGCCCGTCCGCCGGAAATTTAGGCACCGGGGCTCCACTCACGATGGGATCGGGGGGCGTATCCGGGACCGTGGGCTCGGGAGGCGCGCGGACCGCCTCCGGTTCGAATCCGCCCGGTCCGCACGCTGCCACCGCGGGCAGGAGGATCGGCAAGACTCGGTTCCGGAGCGCCACATCTCGATTTGAGCATCGAAGCCCGGTCGCGGTCGAGATCCGCCGTACCCGGGGCCGGGCGTGGACTCAGACGCGAATTTCTTCCTCGGGAGCCGTATCGAAGGCATCCAGGGGCGGCTCCTCACCGCCCTCGGCCGGAGTCGGGGCCTCGGCGGAGTCCGCCTCCCCCGTCTTGGCCTTGAGACAAGCGTTGAGCATCTCGGCGTCAGGGAGAGCCACCGTGGGATCGGCCTCAGAGAACTCACTCACCACGGCGTTGACCTCACCGAGACCGGACTCGAGCTTGTCGACCTCCTCGTAGGCCCCGGAGAGCACCTCATCCATGGTTCGAAAGACGTCGAGAATGGCCTCCGCCTTCTCTTTGATCTCGGGAGGGAGGCCCGCGGTTCCGCCGAGCCGACCAACCATGGTCACCGCCTCCATCTGCTTGTCCATGGTCTCCCCCACCGCGGCGCTGACCCGACTCACCGATGCGGTCATCCCGTCGAGAACGTCCGTGGTTTCCTTGACCCTGACCTTCAGTTTCTCGAGGACTTCGGGATCGCCAGCCATCTTGCCGTCGGCCACGAGCGCGTCGATGTCCGCCGTCTCGAAGGTGACGATCTTCCTCTTGCGGGCCGCTTCCTCCTCGATCCGACGCGCTTCTTGCTTCGCGTCCTCCAGGCGCTCCTCGACGGCGAGCAGCCGTAGTCGAGACTCCTCATCCATCGAGCCGACGCGACGCCAAAAGTATAGGGCCACCAGCGAGCTCAGCAGGACCGCCTCGATGAGGACGGCCACCAGCCATGGGTTCATCACGATGTTCACAGGTCTTCCTCCAGCTGCATGAACTCGCTCTCACGGGCTCGGCGCGCTCGCTGCAGCCCAAAGAATCCGAAGAGCCCGATCGTGACCGGGACATTGAGGACCAACAGCCGTGTGCCCACGGCGGCGAGATAGTCGGCCCAGGTGGGGTCGCGGGCCGCGTCGACGAAGGGCCCGCCGCCGTCGCTCTGGACGACGTGTCCGTCCATCGTCTTGCCTTTGATGACGACCTTGAGGTCGTGCTCGTGACCGAGCTCCGGCGCCGGGACCGCAACCTTGAGACGGCGCCGGTCTCGGCGAAAGCTTCGTTTCGCGATGAGCTCGCCCTCTCGCTCCACGTGGAGCATGGCGTAGAGCTGAGCGAAGCGAGGGCAAGTCCGACTCATGTCGATGGTCACCATCCGCTGCTGCGCCGCAAACTTCCCGGTGAAGCAGGTTGGGTTGACGAGATAGGTAATGCGGCGCTCCCGCTGGATCTCGGGGCTGTAGGCGGTCAGCCGAACCTCATGGTAGCCCTCTATCTCGTTCTCGAGGTTCGCCGAGAAGAGCCCGTGCTGGCCGCGTTCCAGTCGGACCGGGGTGACTCGCCCCGCCGGATCCCGCACCTCAGCTTCGATCACGAGGTGCTTCAGCAGGGCGTAGGCGTTGAGGATGTCGTCGCCTTTGCGGAGGAAGGCCCGAATCTGAAAGGAAGCACCCACCATGGGTCGACGGGGTCCCACTTCCACCACGAGGCGGACGTCACTCGAGTTGACGTGACCCACCACGCCTCCCAGCTTGGAGGGCTGTCTTACCTTCCACTTGCCAGCCTCAGGCTTCGTAATCCTGACCAGGTCGTACTCTTTGAAGGACTTCCAGGTAACCCCGGGATACTTAGACTTCGCCCCGAGGACGCGGTCTCCCGGAGTCACGAGTTGGTTTCGGTCCTTGGTCGTCTTCTTGGGGAGGACCACCGTAGCCTCGCCGATGCTATCGTCCATCACCACGGTATCTCCCACCACGGGGAGGGACTCCGTCCGATGAAGGCGAACGAAGATATCACTGAAGGCCTGCTTCAGATCGTCGCCTCGCTCCACCCGGAACGTGGATCCACCCGTGGCCTCGGCGAGCTGCTGATAGGCTTCGATTTTGACCTTTCGCCCAAAGCCCACCACGTAGACCGGGACCTTGCGGCGAGCGAGCTTCTTGGCCACCGCGGGAGGCAAGCGGGGCTCGGCGGTGCCGGCGCGGTCGCTGTGGGCAAGCACGACGAGGGCATCGACGGTCCCCGGCCGAGGCTTTCCGAAGGTCGACAGGGCGTAGTTGGCGGCCGCACCAAAGGGAGCGGCCTCCGGAGCTTCGACCGCGCTGAGCCGGCCTCGAATGTCGCTGAAGGTCTCGGAGACCCTCAGCGGTGCGGGAGCCATACGCACGGGGTTGGCGGACTCGACGAAGAGCCCGACGTAGTCCTCGCGGTTGGCCATGCTGGCGTAGAGCAGGGCGGCCGAGAGGCTCAGCTGGCGGGTCATGGCTCCCCCATCGGGGTCGTCCACCACGAGCATCGCGCGGATGGCGGTCGGCCGAGAGGCTTTCTTCCTTGGAGCCGCTTCGGCTTCGGCCGCCTCCTCAGCCGCGGGCGCCTCCTCGGCCGCGGGGGCCGCCTCCGCCGGGGCCTCCGACGCGGGGGCCTCCGACGCGGGGGTCTCCGAACCGGGGGCCTCCGCCGCCGCCTCGGGCGCGGGGGCCGCCTCCGCCGGGGCCTCCGACGCGGGGGTCTCCGAACCGGGGGCCGGATCTTGCGCGGCAGCGACGCTAGCCGTGAAGGCCAAGACCGCCCACGTCCAGGGGGTGAGTGCTCGCAGTGTGCTCATCGGGGTCCGCCTCGCGAAGGGAGATCGGGCACCTGCCTCGACCCTGGACTTCCCACTGCGCGCGAACTTGCTCTCCGTTTCGTGTCGAAACGGTTGGCTCTTCGAGACCGGAGAGGGGGGAATTGCTAGCGTCCCCGCTCATGGACGCTGACGTCGAGGTCTTCGCCCCCGCGACCGTAGCCAACGTCGGCTGCGGGTTCGACGTGCTGGGCTTCGCCCTCCCTCGCCCCGGAGACTCCGTGGTCGCCCGGCCCATTCCCGGCCAGGATCTGGTCATCGAGGCCATCGTCGGGGAGGCCGAAGGCATCCCCTTCGAAGTTGACGGCAACACCGCCGGGGTAGCTGCGCGGTCGCTCCTCGAGCACCTCGGGGTGAAGAAGGGCATTGGGCTGCGGCTGGACAAGGGCATCCCGATCGGAAGCGGTGCCGGCTCCAGCGCCGCCTCGGCCGTCGCCGCTGCGGTGGCTGTCAACGAGCTCCTCGGGCGCCCCCTCGATCGACGGGAGCTGCTTCGCTTTGCCCTCGAGGGGGAGGCCATTGCCAGCGGCGGGGCCATCCACGCGGACAACGTCGGACCTTGCCTCCTCGGGGGTATGGTCCTGGTGCGGAGCAACGCGGATCTCGACACCGTCGACATCGAAACCCCGGAGGCCCTGTTCGCGGCCGTCGTCCTGCCGGATCACCAGATTCTCACCACGGAGGCTCGGGCCATCCTCCGACCGGAGATCCCCATGAAGGACGCCATCACCCAGTGGGGGAACGTGGGCGGACTGGTGGCCGGGCTCATGACCGGCGACTTCGGCCTCATCGGTCGCTCCCTGGTGGACGTCGTGGCCGAGCCTCGGCGGATGAGCCTCATTCCCGGCTTCGCCGATGTGCGCCAGGCCGCCCTCGACGCCGGGGCCCTGGGCTGCGGGATATCGGGGGCGGGCCCCGCCGTGTTCGCGCTGTGCGAGGGCGACGAGCCCGCATTCCACACCGCCATCGCCATGCAGCACGCCTTCGCAGAACATGGGCTCTCGGCCCGCCGCTACGTGGGTCCCATCAACCCTGTCGGCGCCCAGCGCATCCGCTGACGCCGGGGGATTCGAGGTGCCTCAGCCTCGTTCCGCGTCGGCGTCGGCGGGAGCCAGGTCTCGTATGCGGAGCTCGATAGATTCGTACCCCTGAAACTCGTTGAGCTCGAGGCAGGCGACGACGGTCATGGCCGCGCCCGGGGCGCAGTCCTCGAGGCGATCTCCCATCTTGAAGGCGATTCCGGCCACGAGCCGCTCGCTCCCTTCGAGCCTGAGCTTGAGATGATCCTGCCCTACGAGCCGGGCCGTCCGCACCCGCAGCTCCGGTATTCGAAAGACAGGTTGCGGATTCCCGTTTCCGAAGGGCTCGAGGCGCCGCAGCCCGTTGAAGGCTTCGAAACCCACCTCCCGCGGATCGAGGTCATCGTCGTAGTCGAGGCGCGACTCCGTCACCTCACCGTAGCGGGGGTCGGCGCGCACCCGAAGCTCCATGTCCTGCCGAAAGGCGTCGAGGTCCTCGAAGCGCATCCGCAGGCCCGCCGCCGCTTGGTGCCCACCGAACTTCACGAGATGCTGCTGGCAGTCGCTCATCGCGTCGTAGAGGTGGAGGCCTCGCGCGGTGCGGCCCGAGCCTCGCCCACCCTCTCCGACCAGGATGGTAGGGCGGTCGTAGCGCTCCACGAGCTTGGAGGCCACGATGCCGACCACGCCCGCGTGCCAATCAGCGTTGCCGAGGACCACCACGTCAGGAAGGGCGTCCAGCTCCTCGATGGCCTCCACGGCGTCGTCGTAGACTTCGGCTTCGATGCGCTGCCGGTGACCGTTCGCTTCGTCGAGGGCATGAGCCAGCGGGCGCGCGGCGTCGATGTCTTCGGCCAGGAGGAGCCGCACCCCCACCGTGGCGTCGTCGAGGCGGCCGGCGGCGTTGATCCGCGGACCGAGACGAAAGCCGATGTCGGTGCTGCTCATCCGCGGGGGATGAACCCGCGAAACCTCGGCCAGGGCGCGCACCCCGGGCCGGTGGGCGCGACGCAGCTCGAGGAGGCCAAAATGAGTAAGGACGCGGTTCACACCGGTGAGGGGGACCATGTCCGCGACCGTCCCCAGGGCGACGAGGTCGGCGAAACGAAGCAGGTTGGGCTCAGGACGCGTCGGGCCGTAGTAGCCCCGCTCGCGGAGCACCTTCCGCAGGCCGATAACGAGGTTGAAGGTGACCCCGACCGCCGCCAGCACCGGGTCTGGGTAGGTGCAGTCTGGCTGGTGAGGATTGAGCGTCGCGACCGTCGACGGCATCCGCGGCGGGCAGCGGTGATGGTCGACCACGATGCACTCGATGCCGTGGTTGTTCGCCCTCTCGATCTCGTCGACCGCGGTGATGCCGCAGTCGAGGGTAACCAGGAGCCGCGCTTCGGACCGGGCGATGGTGTCGATCGCCTCCGCGTTCAACCCGTAGCCCTCCTTGAGTCGCTTCGGGATGTAGATGTCCGGCTCGAGCCCGTGCGCCCCCAGAAACTCCCCGAGGAGACTGGAGGACGTGACCCCGTCGACGTCGTAGTCGCCGTAGAGGCACACCTTCTCCCCCCCCGCGATGGCGTCCGCGAGCCGCTCGGCGGCGCGCTCGAGATCTTTCATCAAAAAGGGGTGGGGAAGATGCTCGAGGCGGGGATCCAGGAACCGATCCGCGTCCTCCTTGGACGTGATGCCCCGGGCCGCGAGAAGGCGGGCGATGCCCTCGGGTAGCCCTCCCTCGCGAGCAAGACGCTCGGCGGTGCTCGCATCGTGATCCCGACGGAGCCAGACGCGGCGCACGGCACGGGCAGGCGGGCGCTCCCCATCGAGGACCTCAGCGGCGGCGCTCATCGTCAGACCGCTATATATGGTGTCGTCCGAGATTTCATCCCCCCAGATGCAGATGCGCGAGCGGATACCAGGCGGCGCGATGCCTATCACGCCCAGGATCGCTCGAGCCTGCTACCTTGAGAACACCATGGTCAGTGCTCGAGGTCTCGGCGCGTGCATCGGTTGTGCGGTGGCAGCGGCGGTCGCGGGAGGCTGCCGGACGGTCCCCAGCCTCAAGCCCGCTCCGTCGGCCCGCGTCGCCCCCGAAGATGCTCGGGGGAGCCTCGGCGAGAACGCGGTCATGGACACCGCGGCCGGGATCCAGGTCGTCGCGACCACAGAAGGGTGGAACGGTCCGGTCACGGTGCCCACCTACGTGACGGCGATGAAGCTGGCGGTCCGCAACACGTCGAAGCGACCGGTGCGGCTCGAGTACAAGCACCTCCGCCTCGAGGCCCCGAAGGCGGGAGAGACCAAGACCTTCAAGGCGGTGCCGCCGCACCGGATCCGAAGCGGCGCCGTCAACCAGCTCACCGACCCCTACGGCAGCGTGAGACCGCTCTGGTTCGGGCGGGGCTACTCGATATGCGGGCCCTACGCCGGCTTCTATCGCTTTCCCAACTCTCCCTGGGCGGGCCCCTACCCCCTCGTCCTCAACGCCTGGAACCGGCCCTTCCTGGCCACGCGCTACGTTTACGCGCATCCGCTCCTCGCTTACGGTCTTCCTCCGGGGATCCTAGAGCCAGGCGGCGAGGTCGAGGGCTGGGTGTTCTTTCGCCGCGTGGACGCGGATCTCCCGCGCCTGACCTTGAGGGCAGAGCTGGTCGACGCCGATACCAAAAAGGTCCTCGGAGCCGCCCGGATCCCTTTCGACAACGAGCGGCTCATGACCGAGGGCCTCCCCGTCCGGAGCTCCGAGCCGGGCGGCGCCCGCATCCCCTAGCCGGAGCCGGGCATCACCCCCGCAAGTAGGATTGCGTGAGCCTGGCCACAGGTATACGCCCAGCCCATGCCGTCCATTCGACCTTCGTCATTGTTGAGTAAGAAGCGTCTCTCCTAGCTTCACGGGCAGGAGAGTTCCGTTGATTACCGTAAAGAACATCGAGCGAAGCCTAGGTACCCTGACCTTCGTCGTCCTCATGATCCTGAGTCTCGGCGACGTCGCGTCTCGCCTCGGCTCTGAAGAAACCCCCTTCGTGCTGAGCCGCCAGGAGTGTCTCGAGCCCAACTCCGACCTTGACGCTTTTCGCTAGGAGCTCACCCGCCAAGTCGAGTCAGGACCCTTCGCAAACCCCCTTGCGGGCGACGTCCGTGCCCTCGACGTGGGCCGCGCACTCGTTTCCGTGGGTGCGTCCGTCACAGCCACACACAGGGTCGTAGATGAGGAAGCAACCGTCCGGTCGAGGGCGGCACACGCCCTCACCGTTTGCGGTATCGCAGCCGTCTTGAGGGAAGTCGCAAAACTCGTCCGCGGTGCAGGTGGGACCGGCCGAGCCCCCGCAGGCGCGCGCTTCGACCTCATCGCCGCCGCAAGCGGTCCGGCACGCCTCGAAGCTCTCGAAGCGGTTTTCGTTCCCCTCGCAGCCGCCCCAGAGAAACTCCCGGCAGCGATCGAGAGCGGGATCGAAGCCGTAGCGGGGGAAGGCAGCATCGCAGGGCCCGGTCTCGAGCGGAAGCTGGCAGCGCGGCATGGGGCTCGTCGAGGGCGGAGGCTCCGCCGCGGACCCGGTGGGGCTCCCTTCCGACGAGGAGCTCGGCTCCCCGAGACCGGGAGCCTCCGGCGCCCCCCCGCAGGCGGCGGCCCAGGTCAGCGCGAGGAAGGCGAGCGAGCTTCGAGACATGCGGGTCTAGCATTCAAAGCCTGGACCAGATGGCCAAGCGCCAGCTTTAGCCTTTGCGCCTCGAATTTCCGTCGGCTCGAGCCTCGGGCGGGGGTGCCTGCGCGTTGACGAACGCCCACCCGGGCGCGAGAGCTCGCCGGTCGGACGCATCGTCTCAAGTCCGAGACCGCTTTAGGCTGCGAGCCTCGGATCTTCGAGAGTTCAGAGCGAGGCACGCACATCATCGGGCGGACTGGAGCTCGACCACGAAGGTCGAGCCCCGCTGGGGGGCAGACCGACAGCTGATGGCTCCGCCGTGCTCTTCAATGATTCCCTGACAGGTCGACAAGCCGAGGCCGGTCCCCTTCGAACCCTTCGTGGTGAAGAAGGGCTCGAAGATGCGACTCGCCACCTCGTCGCTCATGCCGTGGCCATCGTCGTGCACCTCGACCCGCACCTTGCCCAGAACCAAGGCGGCCCGGACCTCCACCCGCCCCCCGCGGTGGGTCTCGAGGGCATCGCAGGCGTTGATGAGCAGGTTCAAGAAGAGCTGCTGAAGATCGCTCGAGCTCCCCATCACCCGAAGCTCAGGATCGATGCAGGTCTCGAAGCGGACCCAACCGAAGGTCCTCTCGCATAGGCGCACCGCCTCCGTGAGGAGCCCATCCAGAGCCAGCACTTCGTGGGTTGCCGACGGCGCGTGCCCGGAGAAAGCCATGAGCTGCCGGACGAGCTCTCTGGCCCGATGACCGGCGCTCTTGGCCTCCGCGAGAAGAAGCCGACCTTCGTCATCGAGACGGGGCTCGAGCTCTTCCAGAGTGGGGAGGATGACGGTGAGGAGGTTGTTGAAATTGTGGGCAACCCCCGCGGTGAGGGTGCCCACCGCCTCGAGCTTTTGGGCGCGTCGGGCCTGCTCGTAGGCGTTGCGGGTGGGGGTCAGATCCACCACCGCGATGAGCATGCGCGCCGGTCGGCCGTCGCGCCCCTGCACCTGGCCCGTGGACCGGATCCAGCGCACGTCTCCGTCCCGGCGAATGACCCGGTACTCCACCGGCTCCAGAGGCCCCACCGTCATGGTGGCCAGGCGCTGGCGCAGAAAGTCCGCGTCGTCGGGGTGCACCACCCGCCCGAGATACTCCTCCGGACTCAGCGGACGGTCCTCGCCCAGGATGACCCCCATCCGGTCATTCCACGTCACCTCTTTCGTCTCGAGGTCCCACTCGGCGAGACCCATCTGGGCGCTCTCCACCGCCACCGCGAGCTTGGCCTGCGAGGTCTCGAGGGCCTGGGCGTGGATCACGAGCGCGGTCACGTCGAGACTGAAGATGGACAGCCCGACGGAGCCATCGGGCTCCACGAGGGGGGTCACGATGTTGTCGTAGTAGGCCAGCGAGGCGTGGCTGCCGATCGCCTGGGATCGATAGGTACTGGTCTCGCCCGTCCGGCGGACCTCGGCGAAGGCCCGCCGGGCGATCTCGCGGTAGCCCGGAGCGACGAAGTCGAGGACATCAGCGCCCACGACCTCGCTCATGCGGAGCCCGTCGGCGACGCGATCGACGTAGCGAATCCGATTGTGGGCGTCCACGCGGGTCACGAAGGCGCGGCTGGCCTCCACGCTTCGACTGAAGAAGTCGACCGCGTCCTCTTTCGACCACGCCTCAGACCGAGCCGCGCCGCTTCCCTGGCCCTCCGCCATAGGAAGCTTTTACCGACAAGGGGCGCCCCCGTCGTCCGGATCTAGGGAGTGGACCGAACCAGGAGAGAAGCTGACGCTTCTGAAACGCGGTAGGGGGCTCAGACCACGGCTTTGTCGGGGTTCTTGGCGCGCTCTTCGCGGCGGGCCTCGGCCGCCTGGGCGTGCTGCTCTCCGAAGCGCTCCCGGAACACCTTGAAGAGGGGCGAAGAGACGTAGATCGAGGAGTAGGTCCCAATGATGATGCCGACGGTCATGATGAGGCCGAAGGACGCCAACACCGTCCCGCGCCCGAACACGATCAGCGAGAGGCACGCGAGGAGGGTGGTGATGGAGGTCATCAAGGTCCGACCCAGGGTCTCGTTGATGGCCCGGTTGAGCACGTCGTCGAGGGCCTTACCCTTCATCGAGGGCGACTGGTCCACGCGCTCGCGGATGCGGTCGAAGACCACGATGGTGTCATTGATAGAGTAACCGACGAGCGTGAGGAGGCCGGCGATGGTCGCCAGGCTGAACTGCTCGCCGATGAGGCTCAGGAGAGCGGTGGTGATGACCGCATCGTGGAACAGACACACGATGGCGCCGGGCGAGTAGTAAAAGTCGAAGCGCAGGGCCACGTAGATGAGAATGATGGCGAGCGCGTAGAGCACCGCGAGGAGCCCATCGTCGCGGAGCTGACGCCCCACGGTCGGGCCCACGAACTCCGTCTTCACCGCCCGTACGGCGGGGTCGAGCTCCTTCATCCCCTTGACCAGCTCTTTGCTCACCCCGATCAGCACCACGCTGTAGCGAAGCTCGTCGTCCCGTCCGATACGGCGGATTTGCGAGACCTCGTGTCCTGACTGACCGACCAGGGCCGCCACCGCGGTGCTCGAGGTGGCGGCGGAGGTGGAGCTGCCGGTGATGAGGATGTCCAGCACGTCCCCCGATTCGACCTCGTACTTCAGACGGCCGAAGCGCTCGCCGATGTTCTCCTTCAGATTGGACTCGAGGGCGGAGAGCTCGTCGGGCCCGAGGCTCTCGGAGCGGAGAATGCGGGTGAGGAAGTAAGACTTGCCGGGGTTATCGAGCTCGAAGCTCTGCACCGAAGTATCGACTCCGGGAAAGATGCTCTCCAGGCGGGAGCGCACGTCGGAGGCCGCCACCGGCTTTTCGTACTCGAGGAGGATGGAGTATCCCCCCGCGAAGTCGAGGCCGAGGTTGAGGCCCTTGAGGGCGATGATCAGAAGAGCGGCCACGAAGAGGCCCAGGGAGACCTTCGTAAAGGTCGGGGCCTGCCCCATGAAGTCGATCTTGGTGTCGGGCTTGATGATGTTGAACATCGCGAGTCCTCAGATGCTCAGCGTCTTCACGCGCAGGCCCTTGGTGAAGTAATCCAACCCGAGCCGGGGGACGACGACCGCCGTGAAGGTGTTGATGACCACGCCGATGCCGAGAGTCACGGCGAAGCCCCGAATGGGACCGGAGCCGAAGCTCCCGAGGACCACGCAGGCCAGGAAGGTCGTGACGTTGGCGTCGAAGATGGCGCTGAACGCCTTGTCGAAGCCGGCGTCGACGGCGGCCCGCACCGACTTGCCGGCGCGCAGCTCCTCGCGGATGCGCTCGAACTGAATGATGTTGGCGTCGACCGCCATGCCGATGGTGAGGGCCAGGCCCGCGATGCCGGGGAGGGTCAAAGTCACCCCCCAGATGGCGAGCCCCGCGAAGAGGAAGATCATGTTGAGGACCAGCGCCACCACCCCCACGGCGCCGCTCACCCGGTAGTAGACCAGCATCACCAAGAGCACCGCGGAGAGGGCTACGGCGAGGGCGGTCTTGCCCTTGGCCACCGCGTCGTCGCCGAGGGTGGCCCCGACCGTACGCTCCTCCTGCACCGTCACCGGGGCGGGGAGGGCGCCCGCCTTGAGCACGAGCGACAAAGACTGGGCGTCGGCGAGGATCTCCTGCTGGGTCTTGGCCCCGCCGAGGGTGATGCGGGCGCTGCCGCCCGGAATCGGCCCCTGAATGACGGGGGCCGAGTCCACGATGCCGTCGAGCACGATGGCCATCTGTCGGCCCACGTTCTCGCGGGTCAGCTTCTCGAAGATGGTGGCGCCCTTCTTGTCGAAGCGCATGTTGACTTGCCAGCTGTTCTCTTCGGAGTTGAAGCTCGGGAAGGCGTTCTCGAGAAAGTCGCCGGTGATGCCAGGGCGGCGATCGAGAAGGAAGGTGAGGTACTCGGGGTCAGCCTGGGCGGAGCGCTTGTACTCCTGAACGCCCACCTCGAGGTCCGGAGGCAGCTCCTCCTCGTGGGCGAGAAGGAAGGCCCGCATCTCTTCCTTGTTCTTTCCCAGGAGGTAGGGCCGGTTGCTCGCGGCGCGGCTCTCGCTGCCTCGCGAGTCGAAGGTCAGCTCCACCGAGTCGGGCTTGTCTACGGCCTTGGCAATGTCGGCGAAGTACTGGTTCGTCTCGTCGACGATCTTGAACTCGAGCTGTGCGGTCCGGCCGATGACGTTGTCGCGGACGTTGTCCTGGTCCTCGACGGTCAGCCCCGCGAGCTGAATCAGGATGGAGTTGTCTCCGCGCGTCCGGACCTCCGGTTCCTTGGTTCCCGTCTGGTCGATGCGGTTGCGGATGGTCTTGAGCGCCTGCTCGACGGCGTCCTTTCGGATCTGGTCCTGTCGCTCGGGGAGCATGCCCAGCACCACCGTGGCCCCGGAGCGATTCAGCACCGTCCAGCTGTCCCGATAGTCGTCGAGGAGGGTCTTCATCTCCGGCCAATCCGCGTCTGTCTTCATGGCGAAGGTGATCTCGGGAGCGTCGCCTTCGCGACGGGCCCGCTCGAGAAGCTTCCCCTTCTCTTCCATCTGCTCGTAGATGTCGGAGGCGACGCGGTCCGCGGTGTCCTGGACCGCCTTTTCGGAGTCCACGCCCATCACGAGGTGGAGGCCGCCCTGGAGATCGATGCCGAAGTTGAAGCGATTGTCGGGCAGCCAATCGGGGATCGCGGCGTCGACCGCTTTGGTCGAGCGGCGATCCTCAGGGCCGAGGCCGAAGTAGATGACGGACGGAGCGGAGTAGTAGATCGCCCCCGCGAGCAGCACGACGACGAGGACGAGCCGCTGATACCAACTTTGTTCCATGGGATTCAGCTCTTCTTCTTAACGGGCTCGGCGGCGGTCTTGCCCTCGGCGGCCTTAGGCGCGTACCGGCCCGCGACAGAGGACTTCAGGACCCGCGCCTTGACCTTAGGGGCCAGCTCGAGGGTGATCTCGTTGGCCTCCACATCCGCGACCTTTCCGATGAACCCGCTCTTCGTGATGACTTCGTCGCCGCGCTTGAGCTTCTCGAGCATGGCCTGCTGCTTTTTCTGCTCCTGCGCCTGCGGGCGGATCAGCACCAGGTAGATGATGGCGAACATGAGCACGGGGAGGAGGAATTGCTCCCCCCCGCCGCAGCCCCCGCCGGCCGACTGGGCCGGGGCCAAGGACAATAGCTGCGAAAGCTCAGGGTACATCGGCCGAGCCGCTTAGCGCGCCCTACGAGCTTCGGCAACCTCGATCTCGGAATGCGAGGACTCCCTCCGTCGCCGCACGACGCCGTCGCGGCCCCTCATTCCTCGAAGCTGGCTTCGATCCAGGCCGTGCCTTCTTCGGGGCTCACCCGGACCCGAAGGGTGTTGGGCCGACAGCACACCGCGCAGTCCTCGACGTAGACCTGCTCGCTCCCCGCGCTCGGGTCGACGGTGGTGTCGATGTACTCCCCGCAGCTCGCGCAGACGTAGCCGGTCTCCAGCAGCATGGCGACCCCGGCTAGCCTCCGGAGCGCGGAAAGACCACTCGGAAGCGGGTCCCCCGCCCCGCTTGGCTGTCCACCTCGACACGCCCGCCGAGGCGTTGGACCTCCTGCCGGAGCGCTGAGAGCCCCACGCCTCGACCGGAGACCATGGCCGCCTCCTCGCGAGTGGTCACCCCGTCATCCAGCATACGGAGAAAGACGTCCGACGTCGGGAGCTCGGACTCGCCGAGACGGGCGCGAAGGCGGGCCGTGTCGATGCCTCGACCGTCGTCGCCAACCTCGACCCACCATTCGTCCACGGAACGGCCCGCCTCCAGACGTACGCGCGCCCGCGCCGCCTTTCCGGCTCGCTCTCGCTCCAGGGGGGTCTCGAGGCCGTGATCGACGGCGTTTCGGACCAGATGGACCAGCGCCAACGACACCGGCACGGCGACCTCCGGGTCCACGGCGACGTCCTCCCCCTCGATCTCGACGTCCACAGGGGCCCTCCCGAGCTCTCGAGCCAGGCGCTGGGCCTCTTGGCCCAGGCGCTCAAAGGTCGGACCCAAGGTGCCCCCCACGGCACGGCGAGCGGCACGGGCCACCGCCGCATCCTCCAGGCCCGCCGCCACCGTCGCGCGCAGCTCCGCCAAGGCCAGCTGATCTCGGGGAGCCGTGGAGGTGAGGCGAGCCACCAAACGCGCCAGGAAGGCGGAGGCCGTCCGCCACTGCTCGGCGAGAGCCTCGACCCCTTCCACGGGGAGGGTCTCGGCCTCTTCGGCTCGGGTTTCGATACGGTGAATCTGCGCGGCGAAGGCGTCGAGTCCCCGAAGGCGGGCGTTGCCCTTGAAGGTGTGAAGAGCGCAACGAAGGGCCGGAACATCCTCGGCGCGGGCCAACCCCAGGACCAACGCGGACATCTCCTCGAGGAAGCTGGCGGCCGCCTGCGGATCCGTCACGGCCTCTTCGAAGAGGCTCAGCATCTCGTCTCTTCGCGCCTCCGCCTCGACCTGTCGCCTCAGCTCGCTGACGTCCGAGAGGACCACCAGCACCTTGTTCTCGGCCTCGGAGGCGAGATGGTACTCCGCGGCCAGCTCGCGCTCGCCGAGCCGGAGCTCGGCGGGGAGCTGCCCGAGGGCGGCGGCGGGGGGAACCACCGGATCGCGCATCGTCTCGAGAGCGCTCCCTACCCACTCCGCGAGGTCCGGATCGTGACGCGCGAGCGCATCGACGAAGCTCGTCGAGGCCCGGTCGATATCCAGCCACCGGGAGAGGGCCTCGGACCGTTCGACCGACATCTCTCCGCTCGCATCGACGGTCACAAAGCCCTGGCCCGCGCTCTCGAGAATCTGCTTCAGCTCCCGATGACGCCGGGCCAAGGCCTCCGTGCGCTCCTCGACCCGGTGCTCGAGGTCCTCGTTCAGCCGCGCCAGGGCCGCCTCCGCTCGCGTGCGCTCCTCGATCTCGAGGTCCCGCTCTTCGATCCGGCGCTGGAGATGGGCGTATTGCTCGTCGAGCAGCTGCTTGCGGTCTTCTTCGTAGGCCAGGCGCTCGGCGAGCTCCTCCGGAGATAGATTGAGTCGGACCAGCTGAAGAGCGTAGTCGCGGACGAGACCGTCCCGGTCGGTGACGGCCGGCGGCGGCCAGCGCTCGGCGAGAATCCCGTGCGCCGTGGCCGCCCCCAGGCTGCCCGCGAGCTCGCGCTCCAGCGCCCGGCGCAGACGCACCGTCTCGGGCCCGAGGACTTCGGTCTCATTCTCCAGGCCCGCCCGCTCGAGGCTGCGGCAGAGGAGGCTGGCCGCGGTGTCGACGTCGAAGAGGTGATCGAGGATGGTGGAGGCCCGGCGGCGTACGTTTTGACCGTCCTCGGAGAACACGGCCGAGAAGCGCTCGGGGTCGACGAAGCAGTTCGCGGCCTCCTGCTCGACCGCCGAGGGCGGCCAGAGCACGCGCCCGAGCACCAGGCCGGCCGCCGAGGAACCCACGATCCAGGCCGTGGCGTGACTCACGGAGCTGAGACCCTGAACCCCGAGGAGCGCCTCGGGCTTGAGCCACCACCATCCGAAGAGCCCTTGTTCGAGAAGGTGGAGGGGAAGCACCCCGCTCCGCGCGAAGGCGGGCACCACCAAAGTATAGAACCAGAGAAGACTCCCTAAACCCATGCCGAGGATCGCTCCACTCCGACAGGGACGTCGGTCGTAGAGCCCGGCCACGAGGGGGATGGCGAAGATGGTCGTAGACGCGAATGAGATGAGCCCAATGGAGCTCATGAAGTGAGATGAACCCACGGCGAGCTGAAAGAAAAACGCCCCCGCGACGAGAGAAGCGCCGACGCTAATACGGGTCTTGAGAAGAGAGCGCGAGCTTATCCGAGCCTGGAGCCGCCGCCTTCGATAGGGAAGAACGAGATGGTTCGTGATCATGGTAGAGAGCGCGGTAATCTCCACCATGAGCATACTCCCCGCCGCGCACAGCAGAGCCATAAAAGCAGCCAGCGCCCAGAGGGGGCGTCCGAGGGCGAGGGGTGCGCTGAGTATGATCGTTCCGTGCGGCGCCGCCTCACCGAGGAGAGCCGCCCCGGCGTGGCCAAGGGGCTGAAGAGCGAGGTTCACGCCCACCCCGACGACAGCGGCCACTCTCCCGGCGCTTCGAATATATCGCGGATCCGGGCATTGAACCGTGGCGATATAGTACTGCCTCGGCAGCATCAGGAGCGCCGAGACGGCGATTAGCGAAGTACTGAACGCGGTTACGGCGCTGGACAACGCACCCTGCGAGGGAGCATCCAGGGCCTGGACGGCCGCGTCCATCCGCGCCATGAGAGCGGCCGGGGTTGGAAAGGCGGCCTGCGCGAGAAGGATCGCGAGGGCGAAGAGCACAACCAGCTTGATCACGGACTCGACGGCGACCGAAGCCACCAGCCCGGGCCGCGCCTCCTGAGCGTCCATGTCCTGAAGTCCGTAGCGCACGGCCAAGACGGCAATGGCCCCGCCAAAGAGCAGCGCGAACGCCAAGCCTCCGGAGCCCGCCAGGGCGTCGAAGGCCTTGGCGAGCCCTCCCAGCTGCACTCCGAGGTAGGGGATGAGCCCGAGGGCGAGGAGCGCCGTGGTCCCGCTGGCCACGGCCTGCGAGCCGCCGTAGCGGGCGGCCATGAGGTCCGCCACGCTGGTGGCTCCGGTGCTCTGAGCGCGCTCGACGAGGCGTTCGAGCAGGGGAGCTCCGATGAAGAAGAGCAGCGGGAACGCCAGGTAGATGGGGAAGACACTTTTTCCCGCAGCGGCGAGCTCGACGTTTCCGAGGTAGGTCCAGGTGGTCAGGAAGACGAAAAGGCTAAGCCCGTAGGTGACGGGATGACGCGCCCACCGCCGCCCGCGCGACGTCGAAGCGCCCACGCGGGCCACCCCGAAGACCGCGACGAGATATCCCGCGGTGACGAGCAGCACCCAGCCCGGCGACACGGCTCAGCCCCTTCGCGACCCGCGCTCCGCGCTCGAGGCCCGCGCCTCTCTCAAGACGACGCCCAGCATGAACAAGGCGAGGAGACCGTGGGCGACCAGGCAGCCCGCCGCGCTTGTGTCGCGAACATAGAGGGGAAGGAAAAGGAGGGGGAACATCAGCCCCGTTCCGGCCCAGCCCATCGCTGCCACGACGCGACACCCCACGCCGGTTCAGTTCGGCTTAGCCCTCTTTTGATCGAGTGATTTTCCGCAACCTCCCGGCGCTTCCACCGATGACTGTCCCGTGATGGGAGGGTCCGTCGACGTGGCCTTTGCTGCCCTCGAGGAGACCGAGGAGGGTCTCACGTGGGCCCAGGACGCCGAGCTCCGGGTGCGTCGAGCCCTAGCCGTGGACTTCGAAACGGGCCGCGGCGGACGGGCCATGGACGGTCTGCTCCGCCTCTCCGTGGTGCTGAGGCAGCGCGGAGCCTCGGCGACGGCGGAGCGCATCGGCGCCGTCCTGAGGAACGTTCCGGAGGCCCGCCGGGTGCTCAACGCCCCCGCCCGCGGGCGCGAGAGCCTCGACCGAGTTCGGCGCTTCACCCGCAGCGAGGACCGCAGCGTGGCCGTACGTGCTCCGGCGCTGCGAGAGCCCACCCCCGCCGGCGCCGTTCCCCTCACCGATCTCGTGACCCCCGATCTTTGCGACCTCGAGAGGGTCGCGCGTGCACGCAAGGAGGCGAAGCATGGCCATCGATAGCAGCTCATCGGCGAGGAGTGCCGACCGCTCATCTTCTTCCGACCGAACCTCGGCCGCACGGGACTGCTCGTGCTCCCGGGAAACGGCGCGGGATCTCAAGGACGCCATGGACGCGGTGAGCCCCACGGATCTGGCGCAAGAGGCGTCGCGGGTGGCGGCCAACGACGAGGTCGTCGACGCCTTCGACGAAAACGCCCCCCGCAGCCACACCGTCGCTCCCGGCGACACCCTGAGCCACATCGCCCGAGACCACGGCGTGTCGCTGCAGTCCGTGATCGATGCCAACCCTCAGATCGCGAACCCGGATCGCATCTATCCGGGAGATCAGGTCACCGTCCCCTCGGGTCCGGGCACCGCGGCGGCGGCCGGAAGCCACGCGGGCTGGGCCCCCGCCCCCGTGGACGGGGTGCTCGCCCGAGGCATGGCCGGCGTCCCCGTCGAGGACATGCAGCGTCGGCTTCAGGAGCTCGGCTACGCGACCGGTCCCGTGGACGGGAAGTTTGGTCCCCTCACCCAGGGGGCCCTCCGTCAGTTCCAGATGCAGAACGACCTCAACTCCACGGGCCGCCTCGACGCCGACACGCGGGCTCGCCTCGAGTCGACCGAGGCCCAGCGCTACGAGCCGAGCCAAGGCCCGGTGCCCGAGCTGGGGGTCTACCCGCCCGGCTCGGCGGAGCAGATCGCCCTCTTCGAAGAGGCGGCGCGGCGCATTGGGGTACCCGAGTCTTGGGCGCGCGACCCCGGCCTCATCAACATCCTCCGCCGAGAGTCCGGCGGCCGGGTCGGCGTGCCCAACTACACCTACGGGGCCCGCGCTCGAGATCCCTCCCAGTGGGGGAGCGTCCACGCCGAACTCCAAAACGGGCGCATTACGGCTCGCTCCTCCGCGACCGGCCTGGGCCAGCTCCTGCTGTCCAACGTCGAGCGCCACTACCCCAGCGGTCGCGCCGGCATCGGCAACCCCGTGGAAGAGGCGGCCGGCATGCTGAGCTATATCCGAGAGCGCTACGGCCACCCCGCCACCGCGTGGGCCCGCTACAACACGGTGCACGAAGGCTACTGAGGCCGCCGCCCGTCGGGGCGGGAGGCCGCTCGTCGGGACGGATTAGAGCCAAGGCTGGCAGCGCCGGACGAGTTCGGCCTGGTTGGCCGCGCCGGTCTTCCGGCGGGCGCTCCGGAGCTGAAACTCGACGGTTCGAACCGACTTTCCGAGCTCCCCAGCGATGGCCTTGTAGCTACGCCCCTGCGCCGCGAGACGTATCGCGTCGAGCTCTGCCGCAGAGGGCTTGTCTCCGCTCCGCGGCGCCGCAAGTTCGCGTGAGAGGGCCAGGATCGGTCCCAGGAAAGTGTGTACGAAGCGGCCGAGGGTGGCCCGATCGCCGGTGGACCACACCCGGCCCGCCTCCATGTCGTCGGCGCAGACGATCGCGTACACCCCGTCCGGGCCGCGCAGGCTCTGGGCCAGCATGGCCCGGGCCCCGGTCGACAGGAACGCCGCCTTGAGGCTGCCGAGGCTCTCGTTGTCGGCCACGTCGTCGAAGGCGACGGGGTTGGCGCGGCGCCACACCCGTTGAAACACTTCGTGGCGATTGGGCAACCTGGTGCCCACCAGCGAAGGCCACTCTCCTCCTCGGCACACCTGCCCATGGGCGATGAGCTCCTGGTCCTGAGGCTGGCCGAAGGAGATATCGATTCGCCCCACCTGCAGGGCCTCGGCGAGATAGCCGAGGCCCACGTCGATGACGCGGTCCACGCGATCCAGCTCGAAGAGCATGTGAGCTGCCGCATTCAGGGTCGCGGGGGGCACGGCGGACACTTGGGCGTCGAGGAAGCGCGCCCGCAGCTGCTTCATGTCCAAATCCTCGAGCCCCACGTCTTGAGAGCTAAGACAAGCCTGGGGAGCCCGTCAAATGTCGGCGCTTTAGGCTTCCACGGGGATGACCGCGTGGCGGGCCGACTCGATATTTCTGCGAAGATAGAAAAAGAGCCCCGCCGTGAAGGGGACCCCTACGATGACGGAAAGGACGATGGATATCGGCATCGCCGAGATGCCGGTGGCGGCGGAGATGGCTCGAGGCCCCAATATCCCCAGCGCGAGAAGAGGAATCGCAATCAGCGTGTACATCAGGTCGGGACGCCAGGCGTTGAAGCCGTGACGATACAGCGCGATGTGCACCCAGACGTGTGCGCACAACGACGCGAAGCCCATGGCGAGGATGAAGCCGATCAGGCCGAAGTATTGGTGGGCGAGGTTGCCTACGGCCACCGCCACCACGAGCCGAACCAGGTTGGCGATAGCCATGCTCCGGTTGTCGTTGACCGCCATCAGGGCCCGCACCCAACTATCCGTGAGGAATACGAACCACACGAAGCCGATCTGGTACTGAAGCATCCATCCCGCATCATCGAAGCGCGAGCGGTAGAGATAGTAGAAGAACGCCGGCCCGAGATAGGTGAGGCCGGTGATCGCCCACAGCGCGATGGGTAGCACCACTCTCTGGCTTCGCTGAAAGGTGCGGTGCATGACCTCCGGAGAGCCAGTGCGGCTCGCCTCCGAGAGGGCCGGGAAGATCACGGTCTGGCTCACTTGAAAGCCGATGGTGTTCAGCATGCTCGTGAGCATGAGAGCCATGTTGTACAGACCGAGGGTGCCGATGGTCTCCAGCTTGCCGAGCGCGAAGACGTCGTAGCGCAGGCTGAAAAAGGTAATGAAGGTGCTGACGAAGATCCATCGACCATAGTTCACGATGCGGACGATGGAGGGCCGGTCCCAGGCGAAGCCGTCCTTCGGCCCGTCCAGCAGCACGTGGGTGAGAGCCATGCGCATGAAGGCGTAGGCGAAGGCACCAAAAGCCAGGGCCCACACCGACCGATACAGATAGGCGAGAACCGCCACCATGATCGTGGCGGAGAGCTGGGCGCCGATCTCGAGGAGCGCGAGCTCCCGCATACTTCTCACCCGGCGCTTGTTCCAGGCGAACTTCATGGAGATGAAGCCCGCGAACAGGCACTGAAGGGACACCACCGGGATGAGAGAGAGATAGCGACCGTCCGTGTAGAACCAGGCGGTCGGATAGGTGAGCAACAAGGCGGTGCCGTAGAGCATCAGCCCCCGCACCACCTGCAGACTGTAGGCGGTGCGAAGGAAGATCGGCTTATCTCCCTCTTTGTCGTAGATGACCCCCTGCTCGATACCGACGTCGGAGACCATGATGAGGCCGGTATTGATGGTGATGACGATGGCCATGAGACCGTAGGCGTCGGCGTCCAGGAAGCGAGCCGACACCAGGTTTCCGACCAGACGCAGCACGTTGACGGCGACCTGAGCGACCACCGTCCAGGCCGCGCCCTTCGCGGCGCGCTGGCCGAGCGAGGGGGCGTCGAGCTCCGAGGACACGCGGAGTCACTACGCGAGTTGTCGAAAGGACACCACCCCCGACAGGCCGCCCCACCCGCGGTCGTACGCCCTGTACGATCTCTTGCGTTTCGTGCACGCTGCCTCGTGGTCCACGTCGACCCGTACTCGCCGACCTTGCCTCCCTCCAGCCTCCGCTTTGGCGAGGGATGGGGTAGGCAAGTTAAACTTCACCCACCGCGACCTCGTCAGGCCTCCTTCCGGACGCTCGCTCCCAGCCTGGGATGAGCCCCGGAGGCGTGGGCAGAGCCGACGAGCTGTCGTAGGCTGCTCGAGTGCGGCCCTTCGATTGGTCTTCGCCCGTCGTGCTCGCCGGGGACGGCCTCGGCGACCGACCTCAGGTGCTCGGACGGGTCCCCCCCGGCGGATTGGACTTCGCCCAGACCTTCGGCCCCCTCCACCCGGGACAGGGGGATCCGTGTGTGTACCGAGGGCCGCGAGACTTCTGGCGGGCTTCCTGGACGCCGGAGGGCGCCGGCACCCTTCACCTCTTCGTACGGGGCGATCGGGTGGGGGCCCGAGCCTTCGGTCCCGGGGCCCTCTGGCTCCTCGACCGGGCTCGGGGCGCGGCCAGCCTCCTCGACCGACCCGAGCGCTTTGCGCCCCGAGAGCCGAGGTTTCTTCGCCTCCGCGGCGGGGTTCGAGGCCTGCGCCTGGGGCGGACCGCGAGCGTGCTCGACACGCTCCTTCCCACCATCCTCGGCCAGCGGGTGAAGGTCGTCGAGGCCCGGCGGAGCTGGATCCGCCTCGTGCGGGCCTTCGACGCTCGCGCTCCGGGCCCGGCCCCCCTGTGGATGCCTCCCGAGCCCCGCCGAGTCCTGCGCACCCCGTCCTGGATGTTTGCCGCCCACGGCGTGGATCGCACGCGAGCCGGGACCTTCGTCGCCGTGTGCCGACACGCGGCGCGCCTGCTCTCTGTCGACGGCCGGGAGCTCGTCGACCTTCTGCGTCGAATCCGCGGCATCGGACCGTGGACTTTGGCCCACGTGCGCCTGAGTCATCTCGGAGATCCGGACGCGGTGGTCGTGGGCGACTACAACCTTCCTCACGCGGTGGGGCGCTTTTTCACCGGCGCGCCCCGCAGCTCCGACGAGGAGATGCTCCGGCACCTCGAACCCTACGCGGGCCAGCGCGCCCGCGCGGTGCGGTGGATCAAGGCGTCCGGAGTCAAGCGCGTGCGCTTCGGGCCTCGGACCCCCCTGCGCCTCGCGCCCTAGCGAGCTAGCCCCGGGGGGACTGACGGCGAACCGCGGAACGCGTATCGTCTCTTCCCGCAGACACACACGCGGGGACACCATCATGACCTACGAAGTGATCGCCGCCCTCCCTTCTATCGATGACTACTGCCGGCTCCGAGAGGTCTCGGGTTTGAGCCCTCGGGCCCGGGCCGCCGCGGAGCGGGGTCTCCCTCGCTCGCTGTTCTCCGTGGTGATTCGCTCCGGCCCCCACACGGTGGGGATGGGGCGGGTCGTCGGGGACGGAGGCTGCAATTTCGAGGTGGTCGACATCGCCGTCGACCCCGATCACCAAGGCCGGGGGCTCGGGCGCATGCTCATGGACCGCATCGCGGAGTACCTGCGGGAAGAGGTCCCCGATTCGGGGTTCGTCAGCCTCCTCGCCGACGGCGAATCCCACCACCTTTACGCCAAGTACGGCTTCGAGTTCACGGCCTGCCGGGGCATGAGCCTCTCCGAAGGCTGCGGGTGCGGCTGAGCCAGGGATAGGACCAGACGCAGGTTTGGCGCTAGAGTGGCCGCATGGCCACGCCAGAGTTCGCCTCCTTCGAAGAGTTCTTTCCCTACTACCTGGCCGAGCACGCGGATCCCGTGTCTCGGAAGCTCCATTACTTCGGAACCACCGCGGGCACCACGGTCCTTCTCTACGCCCTGTTCACGCAGAGCTGGGGGCTGATCCTGCTCTACCCGATCATCGGCTACGGCTGCGCCTGGCTTGGGCACTTCGTCTTCGAGAAGAACAAGCCCGCGACCTTCACCTATCCGGGTTGGTCTCTCATGGGAGACTATCGAATGCTGTACCTCGCCGCGACGGGGCAGCTTGAAGGCCCACTTGCGGAGGGCATCGCTCGCTTCGGCCGGCCCGCCTCGCGCTGAGCACGGTATCGTCCGGGGTATGGAGGAGGTCGAGACGCAGGTCCGTTCGAGCCTCGAAGCCGGCGATCCACGAACAGCGATGACCATCGCGATCTCCGCCTACGGTCCGGAGCTCTTGGGCTTCCTGAAGGCCCTCCACCGAAGGCCCATCGACGCTCAGGAGGTGTTCGGCGAAGCGTGCATGGACATGTGGAGGGGCATCGGCGGCTTCGACGGTCGCTCTACCTTTCGCGCCTGGGCCTACGCCATTACGCGCAACGCCCACCACCGATACTTGGGGCGCTACCTGCGCCGGGCTCGACAACACACCGGCTCGAGCGCCCTCGCGGCGCTCCCGGCCCGCGTCCGCACCGAGACCGCTCCCTGGCGAAAGACGGAGAACAAGGACCGACTGGAGCGCCTGCGCCAAACCCTGGAGCCGGACGAGCAGATGCTCCTCGTGTTGCGGCTGGACCGGGGAATGAGCTGGAGCGAGATCGGCGAGGTTCTGGGCGGCGGGGCCGCCGAGCCCGCCCTCCAAAGCCGACGGGCCGCCACGGCACGCAAGCGATTTGAGCGCCTTAGGGCGAGGCTGAAGCAACTCGCATTGCAAGAAGGCCTCATTTCCTCCCGGGACTGAGGCATGACCGAGGATTTTGATGCGCTTCTCCGCGAGCTCGCGCGCGCTCCGAAGTCTGAAGGGACGCTGCCGATGCCGGGCAGCCAACTCGGCCCATATCGAATCGACGGCATCCTGGG
Source organism: Myxococcota bacterium (assembly GCA_039819565.1). Classification (GTDB taxonomy): domain Bacteria; phylum Myxococcota; class Kuafuiibacteriia; order Kuafuiibacteriales; family Kuafuiibacteriaceae; genus JAHQVK01. Next base: position 31,660 of record JBCBRU010000006.1, read on the forward strand.
CCAAGGCGGCATGGGCTGCGTGTACCGCGCCTTCGACACCAAGCTGCACCGGCCGGTCGCGCTCAAGGTGCTCTTGCCGGAGACCGAGAGACAGGGCGCGGCCATTTTGGCCGAAGCCCGTCTGGCCGCCGCGGTTCGCCATCCTCACGTCGTCACCATCTACGAGGTCGGGGAACACGAGGAGGTCACGTTCCTCGCCATGGAGCTCTTGGAGGGGCCCACCCTCCGCGAGCGATTGGAGGCGGGGGCGCTCTCGCCCGCAGAGGCGCTCACCGTCGCTCGAGACGTGGCGTCGGCGATGGATGCCGCGCATCGGGCCTCGATCGTCCATCGCGATCTCAAACCCGAGAACGTGGGGCTCGACCGCCGAGGTCGAGCCCTCGTCCTCGACTTCGGCATCGCAACGGTGGGGGGAGGGCGTTCCCCGTTTCGGGGGGGCACCCCCCGGTACATGGCCCCCGAGCTGGAGCAAGGGGCGGCGCCGAGCCCTCGCAGCGACGTCTACGCCTTCGGCGTCCTGCTCCGAGAGATGCTTCTCGGCCTCGACGCCTCCACCGATACCCCCATCCGCGATCCGAAGCTCGACGCGCTCATTCGCGGCTGCCTCGCGGAGCGACCTCGGGACCGCTTCCCCGACGGCGGGGCGCTCCTCGTCCAGCTCGGTCGAGTAGGCTCAGGCCCCCGGCCGCGACGCAGGGTCCTCGCGGGGCTGTGCGTAGCGGCAGCGGGAGCGCTGCTGAGCGGACTCGTCGCCATGGGCTCGGGCCCCCCTGAAGGCTCGCCTCCCCCGAGACTGATCCGCCTTACGCACAACTCACGCGCGGCCCCGGTGCTCCGCGCATGGCTCGCTCCGACGGGTGCACGCCTCCTCTACGAGGAGCGGCGAGGGCTGTTCACGATGGACCTCCCGTCGGGCACCCCGCGGCGCTGGACCCGTGTCCGCAAAGGACGAGGCCTCGTCTGGCATCCCGAGAGCGACAGGCTCGTGCGCTTCGAAGAGAAGCAGGTATCCCTCCTCTTCCTCGACGGGAGCTCGGAGACCGTCGGAGACGCCCCCGCCCTCGGCCAGACCTTCGCGGGTTACGTCGGCCTCTCCCCGGACGCGGCGTGGGTGTCCATGACCTCGACCTCGGGACTGAGCATCCGGCCTCTCCGAGGCGAGTCCTGGCGGTGGCTAGCTCGACCGCCCAACCCTATCCTCCCGCTCTGGCCCCCGGTGTGGTCACCCGATGGTCGACGCCTGGCTTGGGCCTACGTGGATCTGACCCAGTCGGAGCGGGTGGCCAAGATCGCGGCCGTCGAGGTCGCCTCGGGCCGGAGGACGGCGATCGCGGAGGGCCCTCGTCTTTGGCTGGCCTCGGGCGTCGCTCCCGTGGCCTGGCGTAGCCCGGACCATCTCCTCTACGTGCGTTCGGCTCGGGTCCCGTCTGCGCCGTACGACACGATCGTCGAGGCCACCCTCTCGCCGGACCATCCCCCCGTCCATTCCGACCTCCTGGAGGTCTCCGAGGGTAAGGTCGGTAGCCTCACCACGTCCGCGGACGGCAAGACGGCGGCGCTGGTGGTGTTCGACCACGCGCACACGGTCCTCCTCGGGCGCCTCGACGATGAAGGCGACGTCTCCGACCTCAATCCCTTCACCTTCTCGGACCGGCACGAGCTGCCCTCCTCCTGGGACGCCGCATCGACGGGACTTTGGCTCGTCGCCCGCGACGAGACCGGCGCCCGCGTCGTCCACCAGAGCCTCGACGGCGTGGCGCAGCCGCTCCCGCTGAAGGGCGCCCTCAATACCTGGCCGGTACCGAGTTCTGCGGGAGACCTTCTCTATTTCGGGGTGAACGACGGCCTTCGCCTCGAGCGCTACACCCCGGACGGAGAGCAGCGCACGCTGCGGCGGATGGAAGGATGGCAGCCTGCGAGCGAAAACATCGCTCCTCCGCGCATGGTGCAGCTCCGCTGCGCGCGGACTCGAGCCCTCTGCCTGTTGGCGCGGGCCTTCGGGGACGAGATACGCCTCGAGGCTTTCGAGCCTCAAACCGGTCGCGCGCTCTCGAAACCCTTCTCGCTTCCCAACTTGGGGGCGGTCCCACGTTTCGATCTCTCCAGCGATGGCGAACGCATCCTCGTCATCGGAGACATGGTCCGTCTGGAGCTTCGAGATCTATCGGGACGCCTTCACATGACCCGCCACGCCCCCGAGGATTGCTGGATCCAGTCTCCGGCATGGAGCGCCGACCGTTCGAGAGCGTACGTCACGGCGGGATGCACGCGGAACGACGAGGCTACCTACCGACTCCTGTCCTTCGACCTCAGAGAAGGCGGGGAGCTCACCCCGCGGGTTTTGGTGCAGCGGGATGACGGCTGGCTCCACCGCCCCCTACCGTCTCCGGACGGGAGATACATTGCCGTAGGGATGATGCTCTTTGCGGGCGACGCGTACTTGGTCGACCTGCCTACAGGCGACGCATCATCTCCACCACCTCGATAAAGAGCACGGCCTGGAACTGGTCCCGAGGCACCCCCGATCCCAACCCGTGCGCAAAGGCCAACGGGTCGGAGGCGACGAAGGGGAGCTCGGCCCCCGGATCGACGAGATCGACGAGGAGGAAGGGCGAGTCGAGGCGGTGGAGCTTCGCCTCCAAAGACTGTCGGTCCGAGACGGGGGCGGCCGGACCGACCCCGATACCGGGCCAGTTGATGCTGACGTCGTGTCCCGTAACCATCAGGGCGAAATAGTCGTCGGCCAGCGCCTCGGCCATGAAGGTCCCCATAGACCGAGCGCCTCCCCAGTACCCCTCCACCTGATGGTGAGCGCGGGAGATATGACTGTTGTGCGCCCATATCGCGATCTTCTGCCCCGGGAAGTCCACGTCCCGCTGCCGGAGCGCGATCCGCGCCATGCCTCGGTCGCGCGATACATAGGACAGTTTTCGGCTGGGGGTAGGGTTGAGCGCGTTCCGTTCAGAATAGAACGACTGGAGGTGAAAGGCACGGATGCCGATCAGGGCCCGCTCGAGCTCCTCCACGTCACTCGCGTCCGTCGATGCGACGATACGGTCGCGCTCGGCGGCCACGTAGGCGTCGAGGGCGTCGAGACCGCCGAGGCAGCTCCGGTGATCGGCCAGGCGGATCTGACCGACTTCGCCTCGATAGTAGTTCGCGGCCGAGCTGGCGCCCGCGCCCTCGCAGCCATCGAGAGCATCTATCAGGGGAGTCGCTTCGGCTCCCATGGGCTGAAGGACGGACCGCAGGGCGCCAAAGTCGGCCCAAGGCTGCTGAATGTCGAAGCCGACGAAACGCACCGGATCGTCCGGCTGGGCGCGATTCCAAGCGCACATCCACTCGACGAGCTCGAGCACCGATTGGTTGGCCCACACCCCGAAGAGGCCCCGGGTCACCTCTGCCGAGGCCTCCCCCACGCAGGTGTCCACGTAGCGCCCCACCCGGCGGGCAGCGGTGCGCGGGCTCTCGAAGGCCATGACGCGAAAGCCGAGCTCGGTGACCAAGTAGCGAAAGAGCCGGTCCTTGGCTTCGGAGTAGCCGCGGGTGGTGTGCACGCTTTCACCGAGCGCAACCACCGAGGCGTCCCCCACCAGGGCCCCGAGCGGCTCCAGGTCATCCCCGGAGAGACCGGGGCTGATGCCTTCGAGGCGGAAGATGCCGGGCCGAAGTTCCCCGGTCATCGCCTCGGTCGGGGCCTCGTCAGAGCCGCAGGACGGACCGAAAATGCACAGCCCGGAGATCACGACGGGCCCCCATGAAGTGGCTTTCATGGGGGAGGAGAGACCGGTGCCGGGAAATGTGACAGAAGGATTGATTCCGGACGAGAGCCCGCTCGAATGCCGCTGACCTATCCCGCCCACCAAGCGCTCGTTCTTCCCCTGAAAGCTCGATGGCCTCAGCGATTCGACGGCCTCGCCCTCATGGTGGGTGCGAGTAGTCCGGATCTCCTCTTTGCCGCCGGCGGGGACTGGATGTTCGCTCACACCCCAGTGGGCCTTCCCATCCTCGTCGGCCTGGTCACCAGCTACAGCATCCTCCTCCGTCGCTACGGCCTCCCGGGGATCTGCCGTTTCCTGCCCACCGTCCTCGGTGCGGATCTCCGGATTTATGGCGCTATGAGCGCGCGGAGTCCCTCTTTGCTGACGACCCTGCTCTCGGCCCTGGTGGGCGCCGTGAGTCACCAGCTCTGGGACGCGTTGTCTCACTCGACGCATCCTGTCGCGGTAGCCTTGGGCTTCGACGAGGCCTGGGCGACGCTCGAGCTCGGAGCTCTTCGTCGGGAGCTCAGTGTAGCCCGCTCCATTCAGTACATCGGCCACGCGCTGGGCTCGGTGGCGACGGTCGGGGGGCTCCTTTATCTGGCCCGCAACCCCCCGAAGGGCCTGTTCCATCCCGACGCCGCGGCACGACTCGTGGAAGGCCCACCACCACGGCCCTGGCCCCTCGCGGCCGGGTTCGCGTCTGTGGCCTCCGGGGGTTTGCTGGCTGCGCCCTCCTTCGGCGGTCGCACTCTCTTCATACTCCTCGCGGCCTTGGCCATCGCCGTTCCCCTCACCGGATTCGTGATCGAGTCTGCTCAGAGCGCACGCTGACCCGCCAGCCGGGAGCGGCAGCGGGCGAACGACGGGAGCGCCTCGTCAGAGGAGAGACTTGCGCATGCGAATCACGACGTTGGGCTCCCCGTTGGCGCCGGTGTGGGTCACGCGATCGACCTCGAGGTACCCGCGGGCCCTGTAGAGCGGCTCTCCGGCTAAGGTCGAGCCGAGCTCGATGGTGGCGAAACCAGCCTTGCGGGCCGCGTCTTCGCCGAGCTCGAGGAGCAAGGTGCCCACCCCCTGACGGGTAAAGTCGGGGTGGGTGTACATCGCGCGGATGCGGGCGGGCTCGGTGGCAGGATCGCTGAGGCTATCGTCTCGCCCTTCGGTGTGGTTTCCGCCGTACAGGGTGCGGCGCCGTCCCCAGCCGCCGCAGCCCACCACGCGCGTCACCCCGCTCACCTCGGTCTCGATGATGAAGTAGGTCCCGTCGTCGATCAGGGTCTGGTCGACCCCCATCGTTTCTTTGGCTGCCTCGATCTCCGCCGGCGACAAAAAGGCCTTCATGTTGACCTCGATGGCCTCGCGCATCAGCTGGATGAGCGAAGGCACGTCGGCGTCTCCGGCGATGCGATGTCGGAAGCTTGCCACGACCTACGCTTCGGATTCGGACCAGAGTTGGGGCAGATCCGGGAACAGATCGCGCAGGCTCTGGTTGAGAGGCGGCGTGCCTTTCACGAGATAGTCCACCCCTTCGGTCAGGCCCTTAAGGGTGAGCGGATACATGGGGACGATCTCGCGAATCATACGAATCGTCCACCCGTGCCAGGCCCGCTCGGGGATGGGATTGAGCCAGATGCACCGCGGAAACTGGCTCCGGAGTCGATGGAGCCAGGCGAGCCCGGGCGTCTTGTGGTGATGGTAGTAATAGATGGAGCCGTGGGGGTCGATCAGCTCGGACGGGGCCATATATGCATCGCCCACGAAGATGAGGAAGGTCTCCTTGGGTCGGTCCGCGATGAGGTCCGCGGTCAAGACCGCTTCCTCGTGCGGTCGGGCGGGGTCGAGCTCCTCGTACACGCAGTTGTGAAACGAGTAGGCTTCGAAGCGGCGCCAGTGCTGGAGGCCGTGGGCCGCAGAGAAGAGCCGCTCGACGAGATGGCTGTAGGGATCCATCGAGCCCCCCACGTCCATGAGCAGCAGCACCCGCGCCTCGTTCTTTCGCGGCGGCGTGAACTCCAGCATCAGCTCGCCCGCGTTCTTGCAGGTCTCGTCGATCGACTTGTCGATGTCGAGTTCGAGCTGGTCGTGGCGACGGGTGAGCTTTCGGAGCTTCTTGAGGGCGATGGCGAGGTCCCTCGTCTCCAGGATGCGATCCCAGCGATAGGCTTCGAACTGGCGAGCTTGCGCGATCTGGATGGCGCTGCGGCCCCCTCCCGAGCCGCCCACGCGGACCCCTGCGGGGTTTTGGCCACCGTGCCCGAAGGGTGAGGTTCCGCCCGTGCCCACCCAGCGGCTCCCGCCGTCGTGGCGCTTCTTCTGCTCGTCCAGGCGCTCCTCGAAGCGCTTCCGCAAGGTCTCGAGATCGAGCTTCTCGAGCGCCGCGAGCTGCTCGGGGCTGAGCTGGGGACGCTTCTTGGCGTCCTTCAGCCAGTCGAGGACCTTCTCGAGGTCCGCGGTGGGAAACTCGCCGTCGGCGAAGATGGCCGCGAACACCTGATCGTAGGTGTCGAAATGGGCCTCCGACTTCACGAGCATGGCTCGACCTACGAAGTAGAGGTCATCCAGGGAGCGGATCGCCCCCTTCTGCATGGCTTCGAGGAGGCCCATCCACTCCGGAATGCCGACCTTCAACCCGGCCTGCCGGAGCCCGTAGAAGAAGTCCCCGAAGAGCAGCGGCTTCATTTTCTCACCTTACCCTCTCGAGCGAGGCGACGCATCGTCAGCTCGACGTCCTGCTCGCGCTTGAGGAGGACCCCGAGGAAAGGAATCTCCCGATCGAGGCTCTCGGGGTCCACCCCGTGGGCGAGGAGGGCGGAGATCCAGTCCACGAGCTCGCTCGTCGAAGGTCGCTTGCGGACCCCGTCGATGCCGCGAATCTTGTAGAAGGCGTCGAGCGAAGCATCGAGGAGCTGGGTCGGCAGCGACTCGAAGTGCACCCCGACGATCCGAGACATCAGCTCCCGCTCCGGGAACGCGATGAAGTGGAATACGGCGCGCCGCAAGAAGGCGTCCGGGAGCTCCTTCTCAGAGTTGGACGTGATGATCACCACGGGACGCTGGCGCGCGGCGATGGTCTTGCCGGTTTCGGCGATGCGGAAGCTCATCGCGTCGATCTCATGGAGCAGGTCGTTGGGGAACTCGATGTCTGCCTTATCGACCTCGTCGATGAGGAGCACCACGCGCTTCTCGCTGTCGAAGGCCTGCCCGAGAGGCCCGAGTTCGATGTACTGCTCGATGTCCCCTACGTCCTTGTCGTTGAAGCGGCTGTCGTAGAGACGCTGGACGGTGTCGTAGACGTAGAGCCCCTCTTTGGCCTTGGTGGTAGATTTTACGTGCCAGGTCAGCAGCGGGTAGCCCAGGCCGTCGGCGATGGACTTCGCGAGCAAGGTCTTTCCCGTACCCGGCTCTCCTTTGATGAGAAGCGGGCGTCCGAGCAAGATCGCCACATTCACGATGCGGCTAAGCTCGTCAGAGGCAATGTAGTCGTCGGTCCCGCTCCAGCTGGGGGCGTCGGCAGCCATGAGGCGGGGCCATATCACGCCCATGCCGATCCCCCAATCGTGGAGCGATATCAGGGGCCAACGAAGCAGCTGGGCGGAGGCGTGGTGGGGGCCCCCTCCGGAAGCGAGATTTCCAGCCGGCCCGCCCGCCTTGCTGCCTTGCGCAGGATATCCTGCGGTGCCGCGAACGCGCGCCAGACAGCGCGAGACCAAGGGCGAGGACCGAGGGCGAGGATTGAAAGGCAGCCTTCACGTCGACTCGCGCCGTCAGAGTCCGCAGCATCTCTTGCCGTATGTGCTGACCTCTGGCTTCGCTCGACTCCCATATCTCTGGAGGAGCCGGCAGCCCCAAGCGTCCTCCTTTGATCGAGCAGCCGGCACGGCCGGGGCCGCTAGGGCACCGCTGAGCGTCTTGAGCGTGATCCCCATCACCACCATGGACGAGAGCGGTCCGAAGGGGCGCGTCGAGCCGTCGGCGAGCGGAGCTCCGTAGCACGGACCGTCCAGCTGGGGTTACAGTGGCTCCATAGGGATACCGAACCTCAGGATGGATGACTCCCTCCGACATCGTGAGAGCGATAAGTCCCTTCTTGGCCCAATAAATCTTGACGGTCGTGAAGAACCCCAACTCCCCGACTGATCGAGAATGATCGATATCACCAACCGTGCGGAGAGCGCCGTCGATGTCGCGATCGGCGAGATAGTTGGGTTTTGGTAGCGGCCGAGGGAGGATGAGACGGGGCCTCTCCCCGTCCCCTCTACAGCTGAAAATCGTGGGTTAGCAGGGATTTACGCGAAAGAAGACCCCCGGCTGGAAAATGACCAGCCAGACCCGCGGGGCGGCAAGTAGGCGGGCTCACATCGCGGCAGGTGGGTGTTCCCTAGCGCCCCCAGATCTCTGAGGCTCCGGGGCGTCCAGACCACGATAGAGGCCGCTTGCATGCATATCCCTCCTATGGGAGCATCGGGCACTTAGCTTGCATGCATCATTATCGTGCCCGGGGGCGTTCGAAGTCGAAACATCCAATCGACCTCGACGGCCAATGTGCTATCGAGAGAGACCCCCGAGCCGATGGGTAGATATTAATCATGGACCTGAAGGATAAGTTGACCGCCGTCGCCTTCGCACTGCCCCTCGTAGTGCTTTGCCTCGGAAGCTACGGTCTCTAGAGCGCTCGCGTAATTTCGCCGCTTGGCGACGACGCCCGACAGCCGTAAGAGGCCCGCGTGAGCGGAAGCCTTTCCCAAGAAGCGCAGCGTAGGCGTACGTTCGCGATCATATCCCACCCCGACGCAGGTAAGACTACGCTGACGGAGAAGCTCCTCCTCTATGCGAAGGCCATTCACCTCGCCGGCTCGGTGAAAGCCCGACGCACCGCCCGACACGCGGTGTCGGACTGGATGGCCATGGAGCAAGAGCGCGGCATCTCCGTGACCTCGTCCGTGCTCCAGTTCGAGCACGAAGCTAAGGTCCTGAACTTGCTCGACACGCCCGGGCACGCGGATTTCTCCGAAGACACCTATCGCACCCTCGCCGCCGTGGACTCGGCGGTGATGCTGATGGACCACTCGAAGGGCGTCGAGCCACGCACCAAGAAGCTCTTCGACGTGTGCCGGCTCCGAAAAGTGCCGGTGGTGACATTCATGAACAAGCTCGACCGCGCCGGCTTGGATCCTCTGGAGCTGGTCGATGACGTCAGCAGCCAGCTGGATCTCCGCTGCGCGCCGCTGTTTTGGCCGGTTGGGATGGGTCGAAACTTCAAGGGCGTGGTCGAGGTGGCCACGGGAGATTTCCTCCTCTTCGACGCCGAGGCTCACGGGAGCACAGCCATCCTCGCTAAGCGCGTCCCCTGGTCGGAGGCGGAAGAGCGCGTGGGGACGGCCGAGTTCCAGAAGGTCGAAGAAGATCTCGAGCTGGTCCGCGAGGCGGGCGAGGCTTGGGACACCGAGGCTTTCCTGGCCGGAGAGCTTTCGCCCGTGTTCTGGGGCTCCGCGATGTCCAACTTCGGAGTGGAGACGCTCCTCGATTTCTTGGCTGAGGAGGCCGCCCCGCCCGGGGGACGCGCCACCGAGGACCAGATCCGTCTCGAGCCCAATCACGAGCGGTTCACCGGGTTCGTCTTCAAGATTCAGGCGAACATGAACCCGCGGCATCGCGACCGCGTGGCCTTCGTTCGCGTGGTCAGCGGGAAGTTCGAGAAGGGCATGGACGTCAAGCTCGGCCGCTCGGGTGAGAACGTACGTCTCGCCCGGGCCCAGTCCTTCATGGCTCAGGACCGCGAGGAAGTGATCGAGGCTTTCCCGGGGGACATCGTAGGTTTGCACGACACGGGTAAGCTCAGAGTGGGCGACACCCTCGCTTCCGGGCAGGCGTTGCGCTTTGGCGGCATTCCCCGTTTCGCTCCCGAGCACTTCGGTCGGATGCGTCTCAAGGATCCCCTCAAGCGCAAGCAGCTGGACACGGGCCTCGAGCAGCTCGCCTTCGAAGGCGTGGTGCAAGTCTTCTTCAACCCGAAGGAGGGCCCTCAGAGCGCCGTGCTCGGCGCCGTGGGTGTGCTCCAGTTCGAGGTGCTGAAGGAGCGTCTCAAGAACGAGTACGGGGTGAACGCGATCTTCGAGAGCCTTCCCTATCGCTTCGCGCGGTGGATCGTCGGCGACGACAAGGCGGTAGCGTGGCTGCGGGCGGGCAGCTCTTTTAAAGTCCTGGACGACCGCAACAAGCAACCTGTCCTGCTTTGCGAAACCCCGTGGAACATCGACTACGCTCTGGAGAATGCTCCTGGGAAACTCGAGCTCTTCGACATCGAGCCCCTGTGAAGCCACCTCTTGACGCGAGGCGACGCCGGCACCCTCTTCTTGGGAAATCGGTCGCCTAAGTAGGTGATTAGGTGGGCTGGGTATTGACGTAGATCACATTCTTACCCAAGGTCCGACAGTCCTCGGGGTTGGGAGGAGTCCGAGGGCTGGAGGTTTAGTTGACTGCAGCCATAAAGCGCATCCCTTTAGCCACGCTCATTTTTATGCTCTGGGTGCCCACCGCCCACGCGCAATCCGGATCCAACTCGGAATCCGAAGCCCAAGACCCCGCAGAACTGCCTAAGGTCGAATCAATCCCGGATACCCCGGTCGCTCCTAGCGATGCACTCGAGGTCATTACCGTAACCTCACAAAAGAGGACTCAGGACGTACAGGACGTTCCTAGTTCGGTCACGGTGTTGAGCTCGGAGCAGTATGGGACGTTCAGGGCCGCGGGCGGCGACATTCGCGCGCTGTCGGCGCGCGTACCGAGTCTCATCATCGAGTCTTCGTTCGGCCGCTCGTTCCCGCGCATGTACATCCGCGGTCTCGGCAACACGGACTTCGACCTCAACGCGTCACAGCCGGTGTCGCTGGTGGTGGATGAAGTCGTTCTAGAAAACCCGATCGTAAAGAGCTTCCCCATCTTCGACATCGATCGGGTCGAGGTGCTGCGCGGCCCCCAAGGCACCCTCTTCGGACGCAATACGCCCGCCGGCGTGGTCAAGGTCGACACCATGCGCCCCACCGAGGACGTCGATGGCTACGCGAAGGTCGGCTACGGCTCGTTCAACCTCGTGACCCTCGAAGGTGCGGCCGGCGGCTCGATCCTCGATGGGATGCTGAAGGCCCGCGTCTCGGGCATGTTCCAGCGTCGGGACGACTGGGTGGACAACACCCTGACCACCGATACGGACCAGGACCTCGAAGGCTTCACCCAGGGCGCGGCCCGCCTCCAGGTGGCGGTCAACCCCTTCGACAACTTCGAGCTCCTCCTCAACGCGCACTACCACAACCAGGATTCGACGGCCCGAGTCTTCCGCGCCAACATCATCGAGCCGGGAACCGCCGACTTTACCGAGGCCTTCGTCCGCGAAGAGGTCCAGCACGATGGTCAGAACCAGCAAGACCTCGAGCAGTACGGTGGCAGCGCCCGCATCGACTATGACTTCGGCCTCCTCGACCTGACCGCCATCTACGCCTACGAGCGCGCCGAGATCTTCGGCCGAGGCGACATCGACGGCGGGTTCGGAGCCGTGTTCCTTCCGGAGTCTGGCCCGGGCGTGATCCCTTTCGCGTCCGAGACCGCCGACGCCATCCCCGCCATCGACCAGCACACCGCCGAGCTCCGTCTGTCGACGGACAACCTTCCCATCGTGAACGGGCAAGCGGGCTTCTTTTACTTCAACGAAGATCTCAACATCGAGAGCACCAACTTCGACTCTCTCGACGGAGGCCGGCAGCAAGGTTTTGCCCGCCAGCGCCAGCAGGCGGAAGCCTTCGCGTTCTTCGGTACGGTCCGGATCGAGCCGATCGACACGCTCCATATTCAGGCCGGCGTCCGCTACACGAACGATCAGAAGGATTTCGAGGCCGAGCGTACCGAAGCTCCCCTTCCCCAGTTCGGCGGCGTGCCTCTGCCCCTACAAACGACCGAGACGAGCGCCGACTTCGTGTCCTGGGACGCGAGCATCACCTACGACCTGCTCAAGGACATCAGCGTGTACGCCAAGGTGGCGCGCGGCTTCCGAGCCCCCAGCATCCAGGGCCGGGTCCTGTTCGGAGACACGATCTCGGTCGCGGACACCGAGAGCGTCATCTCCGTCGAGGGTGGGGCTAAGACCCGCTTTCTCAACAACCGGGCGCAGGTCAACCTGACGGGCTATTATTACGAGATCAGTGATCAGCAGCTGACTGCGGTGGGCGGGGGCGCCAACTTCAACACCTTGATCAACGCCGACACCGGCATCGGCTACGGAGCGGAGCTCGATGCTTCCTTCCTGCCCATCACGAACCTCCTGATCTCTCTGGGCGGTAGCTACAACTATACCGAGATCCAGGACGACGACTTGGAGATTGCCCCGTGCGGAGCCCCTTGCTCCGCGAACGACATGTCCAACGAAGACGGTTCAGGCGCCCTGGTGTCGATCAACGGAAACTCCCTGCCCCACGCCCCGGAGTGGATCTTCAACGCCAACGCGACTTACTCCCAGCCGCTGGGAGACTTCGGCGAGCTCTACCTCAACGCTGACATCGCCTACCGGAGCGAGGTGTTCTTCTTCCTCGATGAGCTCCGCATCCCGGAACTCCTGTGACTCATAGAGGAA